>JAJRSW010000086.1 GCA_024278595.1 Fidelibacterota bacterium
AAAGTTTTAAAAAATATATGCTTAGCAAAAATTATCCCTCACAGATGCAAATAATTCTGTTTAAAATGACCTTGTTCATAACTTTAATAATCTTCGTGGCTTAGTGTGTTCGTGGCAATAATTCATGAATAATGCAGGCTATATCAATTATTTTCAGCGAATTCTTTGAACTGATTCAAATGTGACCAGGAAATGATTGCCTAAATTCAGTTTTTAGTTTAGTTCAAAGCGGGGCTAGAAAAGGAATTTTGGGTGTTTTTAATAGTAGTCATTTTGGTCATGACCATTTTGCCTGGATATGTGGGTGCCCGAATGATCGCCCCGTTCTCATTGACCGGATCCATCCCTATGGCGCGGGATATTAGCGGCACGCTGAGATGCAGGTTTATGTGAACCGGGGAACCGGCTATTGGGGACCACCCTTGCGGCTGGGCATTCCTTCGGAGACCACCTTATTTGAGCTGGAGTTGATAAATGCCAGGACTAACGCATAGACTTTTAGGCTCTCTATAAAACGAAAACACCCCGGAGATCCAGGGTGTCTACGATGTGTTCCACAGGGAGGAAGAACAGTTTAGAAACGATCTCGATGGGGACGTTTATTCGGGCCGCTCTGCTGATCACAGCTCCGAGCTTTACCACGACCATCGTTGTTCTGCATCGTTCGGGCAAATATTTTAAATTGATCTTCCGTCAACACTTTTCGAACGGCCAACTGATGATCAACTTTGGATTTATCCATTTTGATCTTTACAGCACCCACCTTTTCAACCTGGGCATACAGTTTCTTCTTATTCGGCTCATCTGCTTGACGCAATTTTCTCAGGGTTAGGTGTTCCGTCTGCAATTTAGCTCTGAGATCGATCATGTTTAATTCACGGTCGAAGCGCAGATCTTGCATTTGCTTTTCCTGGATCTCGGTCAGATTTAGTTCAGCGCGCATCTCCCTGGGGCTATCACAATTTCCCCTGGATCCGCGTTGCGGTTCCGCAATGATGGGGAGGGCTAGTGCCAGCGTCAGTGCCAGCAGGAGGGTCGTTTTCATTTTTTGGTGTTTCATTTTGGATCCTTTCAGGTTCAATTAAAATTTCTGTGGGTTTAGACCACATTGGCTTATGGAAGGTTAAGATGGGGGGAGTTTGGTGGATTGCAATCCAGCTTTCGCCTAACAGGGGAAGTTCGTCCCCATCAAATTTCACTAATAATGCTGGAAAATCAGGATTATTATCAGGCGTCATTAAGTTTAGCTGGAAAGGAGTGAACCATGTTACTTGCAAATGGTGATATCTATCTGGACTATAATGCTACCACGCCCGTGGATCCTCGAGTGCTGGAAGCCATGGGTCCTTACCTGGATCCAGAATTCGGAAATCCATCCAGTAGCCATGCGCTGGGCAAACGCTCCCACGCAGCTGTGGAAAATGCCCGTCACCAGATTGCGGCCCTCTTACGCTGCCAGTCGGATGAAATCGTCTTCACCTCGGGCGGTTCTGAAGCTAACAATTTGGCTTTGAAAGGGATCGTGGCCAAATATGCTCATCAGGGGCAGCACATAATTATTTCTGCCATCGAACATCCAGCTGTCTCCAAAGTGGCAAACTACCTGATGAAGCAGGGGTTCCGTCTCTCATTCTTGCCAGTTGATGAGCAAGGCGTGGTACGGCCAACTGATCTACAGGAGATCATCACCTCCAAAACAATCCTGGTCTCTGTCATGCATGCCAACAATGAGGTTGGAAGCATCCAACCCATCCAGGAGCTGGCTGATATTGCCCATGGGTCCGGGGCAGTATTTCATACGGATGCAGCCCAATCTGTGAGTAAAATTCCGGTCCATGTAAATGATCTGAGATGCGATCTGCTCAGTTTGGCAGGTCACAAGCTGTATGCACCCAAAGGAATCGGTGTTTTATACATCAAGAGCGGTCTCAGTCTGGAACCACTTATCCATGGTGCTGACCATGAAGGTGGGCTCAGGGCAGGCACAGAGAATGTATCTCACATTGTTGGCTTGGGTCAAGCCGCCGAGATCGCGGATCAAACACTGACTGAGGAAATGAGCCGAATTCAACACTTAAGAGATTGGCTGCAAAGTGATCTAAAACAGTCTTTTCCGGAGATGCGGGTTAACGCGGCCAACACACTGCGTCTACCGAATACCCTCAGTATCAGTTTTAGGGAGTTGTCAGCTCTTGCGATCATGGCCAACATGGAACACGTGATGGTCTCAGCAGGAGCTGCCTGTCATAGCGGGGATGGGAAGAAGGGCTCTGGCGTTCTGGAAGCCATGGGGGTTCCGCTAGCTTATCAATTAGGCACCCTCAGAGTATCACTGGGACGTTTCTGTGATGAAGCATTGGTGAAACAGGCTGCTCAAATATTGATCACCAGCACTAAAAAATTGCTGGATCAATCAAAATCTAATTGAAATCTCACACGCCAGATTAGTTTTCAGCAATGATAGATCCCAATAATAAGCTGATCCTCGTGGTTGATGATGAGGAAGATATCCGTGAACTCGTTCGCTACAACTTGAACAAACTCGAGTTTGAGACCCTGGGTGCTGAAACTGGGGAAGCAGCCTTGACCCTGGCTCGGGAAAAATCTCCGGTATTGATAGTTCTGGATCTGATGTTGCCTGGCGTGGATGGGCTTGATGTCTGCCGAATCTTGAAGAATGATGCCCGGACGGAAGATATTTGCATCATTATGCTCACCGCCAAGGGTGAAGAATCAGATATCGTCAGGGGCCTGGAGATCGGTGCCGATGATTATATCACCAAACCCTTCAGCCCGGCGATCCTCACTGCCAGGGTAAAAGCAAATATCCGGAGAACCACTGGATCTCGCAGCCTTGATGGGCTTCTGGAATATACCGACCTCCTGATCCATAAAGGTCGTCGTGAAGTATTGGTCTCGGGAGCGAAGATAACACTGACAAACTCAGAATTCAGGATACTCTACTTTTTGGCATCTAACCCGAATTGGGTCTTTACCCGAGCCCAGATCATTGAGGCCGTAAAAGGTGATAATTATCCAGTAACTGAACGCACCGTTGATTTTCAGATTGTGGGTCTGCGAAAAAAAATGGGCAAACAGGGGGATGTAATTCGGACCGTTCGTGGTGTGGGATACCGCTTTACCGAACCTGACGGAGAGGTATAGATTCTGCAGATATCATGAAAAAACATAAACTGGTCGTTAGATTATTCTCATTATACATCCTGTTAACAGCAGCAGCGATCCTGTTGATCGTAGTTTTTGCCTCCCAAGCCGTTGAAAGGTTTTATTTTAGCCAGAAAATTGAGGATATGCGGGTCAGATCAATTCTGGTAGAGCAGACCTTACTCCAATCTGGTGCAGCAGGTTCAGCAAGCCTGCAGCAGCGGTCAACTGACCTGGGGTCAACTACCTATACAAGAATTACAATTATAGATATGGCTGGGCAGGTCTTAGCTGATTCTCAGGAAGATCCAGCGACAATGGATCTGCATAATGATCGACCTGAGTTTATCAAAGCCGTGAGCAGTGGTGAAGGGCATGATGAGCGTTGGAGTTATACCCTGGAACAGGATTATCTGTATTATGCCCGTCTCTCGAAACTGGGGACCAGGCAAGTCGTGGTACGGGTCTCATTGCCTACGCTAGACCTCCACACTGCCTTGCAGTCCATAAAAATGCAAATTTCGTTCATCGCTGTGTTGGTCATCCTGTTGATCGCCGCGCTGAATTGGTATGTATCACGCATCATTACCAGACCGATCCAGGTCATGGAAACCGGTGCCAGACGCTTTGCCAGGGGCAAATTCAAATCAAAATTACCTGAGTCTGATATTTTTGAGCTGGGCAGTCTGGCCCGATCACTCAATCACATGGCTGATCAGATATATGACCGGATCAGGGTGGTAACCCAGCAAAAGAACGAACAGATCGCCATTTTGACCAGCATGACAGAGGGGGTGTTGGCCCTGGATGCCAACGGCAGGCTTCTTGCGGTCAATCGGTCTGCGGCCCTCATGTTCGGTTTAAAACCCATACAGGCTAAAGGTCGCCCTATCCATGAAATCATTCGTCATGTCGGATTAAATGATTTTGTTACAGCGGTATTTGAACATAAAAAAAGACAGGAATGTCGAATCACCGTGTTCCAACCAGAAGAACGGATCCTGAATGTGATCGGCAGCCGCATGCCGTCCAAAAAGGGAGCCAGCGGAGGCGCGGTCATTGTGCTCACTGATCTTACCAGGATTCAAAAACTGGAAGGGGTTCGTCGAGAATTTGTAGCCAATGTATCCCATGAGCTAAAGACCCCCATTACTGCCATCCAGGGCTATGTTGAAACCCTGCAGGATGGGGCTATGCAAGATCCGAAGCATGCCAAACGATTTTTGGAGATCATAGCGAAACATAGTGATCGGCTGGGACAGATCGTCGATGATCTGCTTGAATTATCCAGGATCGAAGAACTGTCCATGGGGGATGAGGATGCCAATTTTGAAAATATCATGATCTCAGATCTTATGGCAGCCACCATCCAGAATTGTCAGGTTGCCGCTGATCTGAAGACCATCAAGATCCACCAGGAAGTTGAGTGGGATGGTCAGGTGTTGGTCAATCCCAAGCTCATGGCTCATGCCCTGGGGAATCTGTTGGACAACGCCATCAAGTATTCAGAAGCAGCCTCACAGATCGTGATCCGCTGTCGCTCAGAGAAAAAGCGCGGTATTATCGAGATTATTGACAGGGGACCTGGGATTGAGGCGGAACAGCTACCCCGTATCTTTGAGCGGTTTTACCGGATCGATAAAGGTCGCAGCCGGGATGTGGGCGGCACGGGTTTAGGTTTGGCTATTGTGAAGTATATCGTAAGAATTCATGGAGGTGAAGTTGACGTACAAAGTACCCCAGGTGAGGGCAGTGTCTTCAGGATCACATTTTCAGCATAGCAGGATCAACCATAAATTGGGAGCAAGGTCAATTGCAAAAAAGCTTGGAAAACAATAAGCAGTCTGCCATGGACTTTTACTCAATGGCATTTAATGATTGTAAACCGGTCGAAGCTGTCCAAAGCTATGTGGGGGCTGATTATATTCAGCACAATCCCCTGGTTGGCGACGGTAAAGCGTCCTTTAGCGAGTATTTCAAGGAGCTGGCTGAGAAATGGCCGGGGAAAAAGGTACGCTTTGTCCGGGCTATTGCAGAGGACAATTTAGTGGTTCTCCATTGTCACCAGACCTGGCCGGGAGATAGTGACTATGTTACCATGGATATATTCCGCTTCGATGGATGTGGAAAAATTGTTGAACATTGGGATGCCATGCAGGTTGTTCCCGCAACCTCACAAAATAACAATACTATGTATTAACACCTGAGGTATACTCGTTGCGGAGCCTGAACGCTTGGTGCATAGGCACCATTCAATTTAAAAGACAGGGAAGTACCAAAATGAAAAAATATCTGAACCAATTTACCTTATTCCGGGACCCGGTCTATTGGGCGAAAACGGCTGTTAGCACCTGGCCCAGATTTGGGTTCATCACTTTATTTTTGGTTCTGTTTACAAAAAACATCATCGAGAGATCCAGTGAGGTTGGTCCCCGTTGGTTTGACACCTTGTTGCTGGTCAGTATTCCCCTGATGCTACTGTATGCCTTACGGAGACTTTATTTAGAACTGCCAGATAACGACAGCTCAACAGTGAAATAAATTATACCAGTTACACTCCCAAATTGGCCATAACTCCGACATCTTTTGCACTTTTACTTCACTCAAAATGCTCATCCCGACAAGCTTATCGGGACTATGGTTTCTTCTTAAAGATCCGGGCTTTCTCAAAGCGGTTTTCGGTGCCTTCACGCATACGGGTGATGTTTGAACGATGGGTGAAAATGATGAATACCGGGACCAGCAAGGAAAACACTCGCAGAGTTAACGAGATCTGGGCCTCCGGCATGATCCCTTCGATGATAAATAGAGTGATGGGTAAGGCAGTCGCCGCCAACATACTCCCCAGGGAAACGATCCCGGTGGTCATGAGGGTCAGAACAAACACCAAAATACAGAAGGGCAAGGCAGTCGGGAAGAGGGCGATCAACATGCCGGCTGCCGTGCCGACCCCTTTGCCGCCTTTAAATCCGGCAAAAATTGTGTAGGTGTGACCCAGGACAGCAGCAAAACCAGCCAGGATCATCAAAGCATCTGGATTACTACCAAACAGGATGGAACTGGAATCGAGATGACCGGCGATATAGGCTGGCAGCCACCCTTTGAACACATCCACCAGCGTGACCAATAAGGCCGGTTTCCACCCAAAGGTCCGGAATACATTTGTCGCACCTGCGTTACCAGAGCCGTGTTCACGGATATCAGCTTTATATTTTAATCGGGAAACAATAATACTCGTTGGTGTTGAGCCAACAATGTAAGCGATCAGAATAAGTAGTATCAGTTCAAACATCATTTAATTCCTTAATTTACTTGAGTCTAAATATACTCATTTCCACCAATTGAGTTAGACAATTAATTGTGCGATTATATTAATAGTATTGCAGGGCGATCCCAACTGCCCCAACACCGCCATGCACACCCAGTGCCGGACAAAAATCAGTGACGAAAACAAAGGCATCCGGGAAAAGCTCATTGAACGTTAACCGGTATTTCTCAGCAATCTCCGGGTTCATCCCATGGACGATGCCGATCCGCTTTATTGAACGTCCCTTAGCTTTCTTCAACACAAATTTTTCAAATTTATCAAAGATATTCTTGCGACCCAAAGTGGCACCACATGGTTTTAAATACCCCTCCTTATTAATACTCAAGATCAGGTTCAGGCGCAGCAAATCGATGATCCGCTTTTTGCCCAGGCTTAACCGACCCCCTTTCAATACTGCATCCAGAGTTTTTAACCCGATATAGATGTCGGTATTTTGAATGGCATATTCGACCTTTTCAAGGATCTCCTGGAAGGTCAGATCAGCGTCAATTGCTTCCGCTGCTTCTAAAGCAATGGATCCGGTACCAGCTGAGATGGATAAAGCGTCCAATAGGATCGCGTCCTTTTTAAAGGTGACCTGTTTAATTGCAGCAGTGGCATTTTGCAGGGTCCCGCTCAAGACCTTTGGAAGATGGAGGGAGATAACCGATTCGTAATGCGAAGCTAAAAACTGGTACATCCGCCGGAAATCAGCCGGGGGCGGTTGGGATGATTGTGGGTGATCCTTGGATTCTGCCAATCGCTGGTAAAATTCTTCATTGGTTATGGTCACCCGATCGATGAATTGCCTTTTTCCGAAATTTAAACGGACAGGTACCACATGGAGGTGGTGTTGTTCCAACACTTCTGGCGGGAGATCGCAGGTGGAATCAACCACTAGCGCGATTCGCTTATCTGAACGAACACTCCTATTCTGCTCACGCATATCATCCACTTTTTCCTGCTGGACCTCCCCAAACTGTGCCAAGGTTTTAAAGAGTTTGCCGGGATCATTCGTGTGAATATGGATCTTGGCCCGGTGTTTCGAGCCGGCGATGACAATACTGTCACCCAGGGGCTGCAGCGCCTTATTGAGTGATTCACGGGGAATATCCTCCCCAACGATGATGCATTCACTGCAGTAGGGGAAGGCCAGGTTATTGATGACCTGTTCACTCATTTCCAGAGCTGCGGATGAGAATTCGTTCTCGATCTTGGGGAGTCGCCGGATGTCACCTGTGTTCATGAAAGACATAACGCCCTCAAGTATATTCAAAAAACCCTGTCCGGCGGCATCCACGACGCCGGCATCCTTTAGCACCTGCAGTTGTTCTGGTGTATGGTCTAATGCTTTCTGGGCCAAATCCATTGCTGCTTTCCAGACCTGTTGAAAATTGGCACTGGTAGCAGCAGCATCTGTTAAGGCATCGCTCCAGGCGCGGAGAACTGAAAGGATAGTACCTTCCACAGGTTTCATCAGGGCTGTATATGCTTCATCCACCGCGATCCTGGAGGCACTGGCAAATTGGCTGGTGTTCACTGCTTTGAATGGTTTTAATCCTGTGCTCAGACCCTGGAAGAATTGAGCCAGGATCACACCAGAGTTCCCCCGGGCATTGTCCAGGGCTGCTTCTGCAACCAGGTGGCTTAGCTCATTTAAGGCAACCCGATTATGGGGTTGAATGTTCTCAATGATTCCCATCAATGTGAAGGCCATATTCGTTCCAGTGTCACCATCTGGAACAGGAAAAACGTTGATCTTATTGAGATAGTCCTGCTCATCGAGTAGACTTTGGATACCGGCATAGAGAACACGATACAATCGGATACCATCTAGATAGGCTATTTTCATGCGACCCTCTTTGTTATCACCAACTTATGGGCTTCTGGATTGAATACTTAAATTGCGTTTATGGTGCGACAATATAGGAACTAAAACAGGGTTCATGAAAAGAATAAAAATCTCACTTTAAGCGTGTGTAGCGTTCAAATAGTGTTTGGGATTCGTCCAGATGGACTCATATTTGCACGTTCGTTGACTCGATGAACCTGGTTTTATGCATGGACTGTATGGTTGATACATGCAGGTATAAAACCCCAAACGTCTCCCCAGGTGATTTCCTCGGGTGACATCATAAATTGAGATAGAAAATCACAGGAGGTTTCATGTCTCTTATTATTACTGATGAATGTATTAACTGCGGTGCTTGTGAACCAGAATGCCCCAACGAAGCCATTACTGAGGGCGATGAGTATTACGAGATCGACCCTGAACTTTGTACCGAGTGTAAAGGTCACTTTGACGAATCCCAATGTGTTGAGGTTTGCCCGGTTGACTGTATTCCAGTTGGTGTTGTAGAAACCGATGAAGTGCTCATGGCTCGCTATGAGAAGCTGACTGGTTGATTTAGTACTTACGTTTTCTCAACATTCTGTTGTTATAAAAGAGGCTGTCTCAACCAGAGACAGCCTCTTTTTAGTTTGTGGGAGATAAATCCAAAATATTTCTATTCCGTCACATTTTTCGCCCTCGCAAAAAGGATTTGCAAAAACACGGAATATACCCTATGTATATTAAATACAACTACTTATAACAAATACACCTAAACCTATAAATAACAACACTCTGCGTCATTTCGGCCAGCGATCCCTGAGCCCCGTCGAAGGGTGGTCCCTGAGCCCCGTCGAAGGGTGGTCCCTGAGCTCAGCCGAAGGATTCAATGCAATGCTCTGTACCTCTGCGAGTCGAAGATCCCGACAAACTTGTCCGGGAGGAAAGGTTGCACCCACAATCAATCCTGAATAATATCCTCTTCGTTATCCTCAAATACCCAATCCGGGATGCCTTGATTTACTTTGTAATTTTTAAATGTGATACTGATTGATCCTTCCAGCCATTCACCAGTCATACTTTCATCAAAAGCCTTCATATCAGTCGGCTTTTGGCCGAGTCGTTGAATATTCTTAAAATCTGGTGGAAACTGTATATTCATCTCTGTGGATGTAGGGAGCGGAATCCCTGCCACAATGGTATATTCGGAATTCAAGGAGAAGAACTCCCGGTCATTATGGGTAACCCGAGCATGATAAACGCTACCATTCAATTGATCCACGTAAAAGCTGATCCGCCCGGCTTTGTTCATGAATGTGTCCTCGATGGCAACTTCAAAGACGGCATGGCCATTTACAATGGTATCATTCAACACCTGCAGCTCTAGCGAGTCCTTTAGGAAGGTAAAAAAGGGCTGAATTCCCTGTTTGGGAATAATAGCAAAACCTTTGACCTCCACCTTACTTTTGTCAGGAGCTTTGTACAAATAATGGATCTTACGGGAGGGCATCCGGAAACCGGGAATATTCAGGGACAGCTTGATGTCCACCTCATAATCCTCGATCTGTTCCCAGTTGCCCAACATGAGTTTACGGATCTCATTGCTGCTGGGAAGTTCTTCAGCGAGGAGACCACTGGACAAACAAGCCAGGGTGAGAAGTAGTACAGCATTTTTGACAATGATCATGAAAGGATATCCCTTCTACTAAAAATAAGGTAGGCAACCCCCAGAAAGAAAATAATGTTTGAAAATATCAGACCAAAACCCCTGAACAGATCACCCCAGGGTATGGGGTCATAAAATACTTGCTCCCAATTGGAAAAATAGGTCGTGAAGAGATAGGGCTGGATATTTCTGAACACGTCCAGCGGTAAGGTGGAGACCATGAGGAAAAAGATAATCACCGCCATGGTACCGATCACTGGTCCCACTGCATTCCTCACCATGACTGAGAAGAAGATTGCGATGGAGCTTACCAGGGCCATATTCATGAACGAAAATCCGTAGGCGAACAGAAATCTACTGGCAGCATCCCCGGACTCCAGGATCAACACCCCCTCATGAAAGACCAGCATGTCGCCCCCGCCATGCCAGATCAAACCCAGTCCAAGTGTTAAAAGTCCGAAGTACAGCACAAAAATGAGGGTATAGATCATGGTGGCTAAAGTTTTTGAGATAAAAATACTTAGGCGTGAAATGGGGCGGGTGGCATAGATCCGGAAGGTGCCATTTGCCTGTTCTCCAGCAAAGATATCACCCCCAACCAGAGCGATGAGAAAGGGAATGTGTACCCAGAAGAAGTTCATGATAAAGTAGGCTGCTGTGTATCCATTCGTGGGTGATCCCTCAATAAAGAACATCTCAGAGACAGCATTCTCGATTTGACCCTGAATGTGCGAGGTTCCCATGCCGTAGCCCCATAGTATCAGGGGCACGATCACCGTAAATAGCATGATGCCAATGTAGGACCGAACCAACGAAAATATTTTGTAGAGTTCGTTTTGGGTCAGTTTGAGGAGTATCATTTCTGCTCCATGAGCGAAAGAAAATAATGTTCAAGGCGATTGCGCTGCGAAATCGAAAAGATGTTAATATTGTGGGTCGACATGCGGTGGATCAATTCAGGAATATTGCTGTATATGATCTCAATACTGATGGCATTGGCCAAAACTTTTATATCGCTCACCAGGTCAATTCCTGCTAAAAACTTGATAGCCAGCTCTGAATGCTCGACCTCAAGTTCAACCGTAACATTTTCCATTTTCTGGAAAATTGTACTCAGGGATCCTTGGGCAGCCAGTTTCCCATTAAAGATCAGGGCAATATCCGAGCAGATGAGTTCGACTTCATGCAGGAGATGTGAAGACAGGAAGATCGTTACTTGCTGTTCCCGGGCGATCTTGAGAATAAAATCCCGAATTTCATGCATGCCCTGGGGATCCAGACCGGTCGTTGGCTCGTCCAGTACCAGGAGTCTCGGGTTGGGTAACAAAGCCTGCGCCAATCCAAGCCGTTGTTTCATCCCCTGGGAAAAAGTCTTCACCTTATCTTTGCGACGTTCATATAAACCCAGTAGCTGCAATAGTTCGTTAATGTGGTCATCCTGATCGTGTCCGGTCAAGCGGCCCAGGATCTTCATATTCTGGGAAGCACTCAGGTTTTTATAAAAATCAGCTCGGTCCACCAGAGTGCTCATTTCCTGACGAACTTTATGACCTGAATAACTTGACCGACCTAAAATATTAAAATTGCCAGCATCTGCCCTGATAAGGCCGGCCACGATCCTGATCAAGGTGGATTTTCCAGCCCCATTGGGTCCCAGAAATCCAAATATGCTCCCGGTTGGAACCTGCAAGCTTACATCGTCCAGAGCCTGGATAGTTTTAAAACGTTTGGAAAGTCCGTAGCATTCAAGAGCCATGGGCATTGACTGCAGCGGAGGAATATTTTCTACTAAAGGATCTTTTTCAGGGGTATCAATCATGACGACCCGCAAAAAGTATTTGGAAAAACACGGAATGTGTCCTATGCATAATAAATACAATCATTTATAATAAATACACCTACACCCATAAATAACAACATTCTGCGCCTCTGCGAGAGGAACTTTTTGCGATGGCGTCAATCATAAAAGGGTGAATCTTTTCGTTGAGGAAATGTGGAAAGAATATACTCGGCCAGGGCAGTGATGGTGAGGCTGGGGTTAACACCCAAATTGGCCGGGATCACGGATCCATCTACCACATACATGTTTTCATAGCCGTGCACCTTGCCTTCAAAGTCGCAAACGCCGGTTTGTTCCGTTGGACCCATGGCACAGCCACCCAGGATATGAGCCGTGGATGAAACATCAAACAGAACTTCTGGTAGAACACTATAGGCATTGCCGTCCATTTTTTCAGCCATTCTCCTGGCGACCTCATTGGCAACGGGAATATAGGCTGGTACCATGGCTACGCCGGGTGCCTCTCTGGAGTTCATGCTCCGGCCACCCAGGCGCCACCAACGCCGTTTATAATCAAACCGCATATAATTTTCTACGGTCTGCATGACCAGCAGGATGGCTGTTCGATGAGCCCAACGAAAAGGATTCAAAGATTCCAGAGTTTTCAGGGGATGTCGGATAACAGTCCCTAAAAACCGGATGGGTCGAGGGATTCGACCTCCACCGCCCACCAGGATCGTGGTGAGCATGGCCATGACATCAGAGCCCTTGGGATAGCGAACCACTTCCACATGGGTATCTGGATCGGGATAGATCCCTGAGGTGATGGCGATCTCCTTGGAGTAATTCACATCCCTCCGGTTTGTTTTAACCCCGATTAGTGCTTCAGAATTGGTGCGGATAAGATCACCCAGGCGCGGCGAAAGGGCTGGCAGATCCCCATTCGATCGGGATTTCAGGAGTAATTTTACGGTACCCATAACCCCGCCAGCCAGTATGAGACCTTTGGTTTTAAATATTTCGATGGGGTGTCTGAACCCCGTACTTTTGCGGGTGATGAGCCGATAGTTATCCCCACGTTTTAGAATTTGGGTCACTTCTGTTTCCGGAATGATTTCAACCCCCAGTTTCTCAGCCAGGTAGAGATAATTTTTATCAAGGGTATTTTTACCATCATCACGACAGCCCACCATACAGGCGCCACATAACGTACAACCCGTCCGTTCAGGACCTTTGCCATCAAAGTATGGGTCCGGAACGGGTTCACCGGAATTCTCATAAAAGACACCCACATCGTTTATGTGGAAAGTGTCCTTGCCGGTGAGCTCCTGGCCCACCTCGGCCAGCATTTCATCCGTGGGCGAGAGGGTGGGGCTGGGGGTTGCACCTAACATCTTCTGGGCGGTCTTATAATGGGGGGCCAGCCGCTGCTTCCAATCACCGGGTCCCCATTCAGGTTTTTTGAAAACTTCATCAGCTGGAACCAATAAATTGTTGGCGTAAACCAGACTACCCCCGCCAACCCCGGCGCCATGCAGAATGAAAACATGTTTCAACAGGGTCATACATTGAATACCATATAGCTTTAACTGAGGTAGCCAGAAATATTTGCGGAAATTCCAGTTGGTTTTAGCATAGTCCTTGGGTTCATAGCGTTTCCCTTTTTCAAGAACCGCAACTTTGTACCCCTTCTCAGCCAATCGCAAGGCTGATACAGAACCACCAAACCCCGAACCGACAATAATATAATCATATGTTTTAGCCATGGAAAAATCTATTCAGAATGGGGGTTTATGGAATAAAAAAAGTCCCGGGAACGGGACTTTTATAAATACTGTCAGAACCGAAAAAAATCAGGCGACTTTTACAGCCTTTCCGGATTTAATGCAACTGGTGCAAATTTTCTGATGGGTAACCCGACCATCAACAAGAACCCGCACGCGCTGCAGGTTTGGTAACCAACGGCGACGTGATTTCTTGTGTGAGTGACTCACATTATTCCCTACGGTCGGACCTTTACCACATATATCACAACGCTTTGCCATTTTCATACTCCCATTCTAAAGCGCGCAAATATAGACGGGGACAGACGCGTGTCAAAGAATAAATAGTAGCCATAAGCCAGAATTCAGGAATAGGGAAGTAGGTGGGTACAGGAGCCTGTGAAATCAACGATTGTAAAGTTATGTCGGTGAATAAATTCGTGCTCTCAATCTGATAATTCAATTGTTTCAAACAATATTTAGTCTTTACTATCCTGCAATAATTCTGTAATTCATGAATAATGCAGGCTAGAAGTTGTTTGATTTATTATCCCCTTGATAATTCAACTGTCAGAGCACTGCCAAAATATTCTCTGCGTTCTCAGTGCTCTCCGCGGTTAGATTAAATCGGAAATGTGGAAGATCGGACATATAGAGATAAAATCTAAGGCTATTCTGGCGCCCATGGCTGGTGTTACGGGTCATCCATTTCGTGTGCTCTGCAAAGAACAGGGTGCTGGTGTTGTATATACTGAATTTGTGAGTGCCAATGGGATCATCCGCGAAAATCGGAAAACCCTGGATATGATGAAATTCACCGAGACTGAAAGACCCATCGGCGTCCAGATCTTTGGTGAATCACCGGAAGTCCTGGCCCAGAGTGCGAAATATATTGAGGAAACTGTTAAACCCGATATTATCGATCTCAATTTCGGGTGTCCAGTACCCAAGGTCACTAAACGCGGGGGTGGCTCGGCCATCCTAAAGGATCTACCGCTCATGGATGAGGTAGCCCAGGCAGTGGTTGAAGCTGTTTCAATACCAGTGACAGCGAAGATTCGATCGGGTTGGAACAATGGCTGTATCGTTGCACCAGTAGCCGCCGCTGCCTTACAGGATGCTGGAATTGCAGCTCTCACACTTCACCCTCGGACGACCAAACAACTTTACACAGGCGAGGCTGACTGGAGCCTCATCACTGAGACGCGTAAAGCGATCAGTATTCCCCTCATCGGAAATGGTGACATTCGCAGTGCTCAGGATGCCAAACGAATGATGGATGAAACGGGTTGCGATGCCGTCATGGTCGGGCGCAGAGCTTTGGGGAATCCCTGGATCTTCAGGGAGATCAATGAATATCTGAATCAGGGGACCATTCCTGATGCGATTCGCTTGATCGACCGGGTGAAATTGTGCCATCGACATTTGTATATGGAGACCCAGGCCATGGGTGCCACCCGGGGAACAAATTATATCAAAAAACATCTCAGCTGGTATCTCAAAGGCTTTCCAGGAGCCTCCGCTTATCGTCAACGATTATATACCATCATGGAATTTGGTCATATGGATGCTGAGATAAATAAAATAATAGAAGAATTAGAAGCTGACCATGAGCTGGCAAACTTTAGCTATCGGGAGGAGGGACCACTGTTTCCTAATGTCCCTGGCAGCAAAGATAATTACTAAATACCAAATTTTGTAGAGACCCTGTATGCAAGGTCTCTACGGTAAATGCCTGTTGCATATATTTATTACAACCCTGGTCCTGTAACAAACCCTACCCTTTCCCAATAAACAGTTTATACTATTCGCGATTCATTCCCACCATTGGCTGGAAATTTGCTTATAGCAGATTCATGAATTACAGAATTATTCAGATTGACAATCATTTAAAGGAGAAGTAATGAGCGATCGAATCAAAGTATTGATCATGGGCGCTGCCGGGCGCGATTTTCATAATTTTAATGTCCACTTTCGTGACAATGAAGACTACGATGTGGTGGCCTTTACAGCCACACAGATCCCGGATATCGATGGGCGTAAATATCCTGCTGAATTGGCCGGTAGCCTGTATCCTGAAGGTATCCCCATTCATGATGAAGAGGACCTGGAAGACCTGATCTATGATCTGGATGTGGATGAAGTGGTTTTTGCCTATAGTGATCTGCCTTATGAATATGTCATGTCCAAAGCAGCCCTGGTCAATTATGCCGGTGCTGATTTTCGGCTCATGGGAGCCAAGTCCACCATGGTTCCCTCCACCAAGCCGGTGATCGCCATTTGTGCTGTCCGAACTGGCTGTGGAAAAAGTCAAACCACCCGGGCTGTCTGTGATCATTTGACAGCAATGGGCAAAAAGGTGGTGGCGATCCGACATCCCATGCCGTACGGTGATCTGGTGCAGCAGAAGGTTCAGCGTTTTGCTGAACTGGATGACCTTAAAAAACATGATTGCACCATCGAAGAAATGGAAGAGTATGAACCTCACATCATGAACAACACAGTGGTCTATGCCGGTGTGGATTATGAAGCCATCCTCCGCGAAGCGGAAAAGGAAGCTGATATCATTGTCTGGGATGGTGGTAACAATGACATGCCCTTTTATATGCCTGATATCATGATCACGGTTGTTGATCCGCACAGAGCTGGTCATGAACTGGGTTATTATCCCGGTGAAACTAATCTACTCCTGGCTGATGTCATTGTGATCAACAAGATCGACACCGCCGATATTGATGATATTGCCACTGTGCGTGAGAATATCCGTATGGTCAACCCTGAAGCCATTGTTGTGGATGCCGCGTCACCTGTAGCTCTTGATGACCAGGAATTAATCTATGGTAAGAAGGTTCTGGTGGTGGAAGACGGTCCAACCCTGACCCATGGTGAGATGATGTATGGTGCCGGTGTGGTGGCTGCTGAAAAATATGGGGCAGAAAGTCTGGTTGACCCGCGTCCCTGGACCGTTGGCAAGCTTTCTGAAACCTTTGATAAGTATCCTGATATTGGACAGATTCTCCCAGCCATGGGCTATGGTGATGAGCAGATGAAGGATCTCGAAACCACTATCAATAAAGTTGAGTGTGATGCAGTTGTCATCGGAACACCCATTGATCTGCGGCGGGTCATCAATATCGAAAAACCTTCGGTTCGGGTAACTTACAAACTGCAGGAGATCGGTTCACCCACATTGGCTAGTATTCTCAATAGCAATGTCCTGAAGGAACTCGAGGACGCCGTTAAAAACAGTTAGTCCAGCATAATTCCAGGCTGGGGGTCCACCCCCAGCCTGGTTATCCCCATTCAACTCCAGGTCTGGTTAATCATCGATCAAATCCCAACTCGCTTAAACTGTGCAAAATAGTTTCGCATGGCAAAATCAACCCTACATTACCGGCCATGAGTGCCAAACGATCAAAACGGATCAGTAGCGGGGACGGGTGGAGCTTTAATGCTGCCCCTCAACCTCTTGCCAAAAATACGGGAAGCAGTAAAAAGCTTATTCGTCTGAGGATGGAGAAGCGCAAAGGTAAACCGACCACCATCTTATACGATATGGAAGGGGTGCCTGATATGAAGCTGTTGGCCAAAGCCTTGAAAAACCTGGTAAGTGCCGGCGGGACGACAAAAAATGAAAAAATCGAGATCCAGGGTGAACATCGTAAGCGATTTAGGGTATACCTATGTGATGAAGGTTACGAAGTGAAAGGTTGATCATGATATTAATGCTTACAATTGGGATCGTGGGTACAGCTCTGCTTATTATGAGCATCGCCCTGATACTTACTGGTGAAAATAAAGTTCATAGCTCCTGTTCGGCCACCAGCCAGATTGATGGTGAGGAGGACTCCTGTGCATTTTGTCCAAATGATGATGATGAAGACCAGGTCACCACGCTCTCAAAGGCTGGCTATCCAGGACGCAAAGACATCGTTTCCCAGGAAGTCTTTGATGGTAGAGAGGATCGCAATATCCTTGTCGAACGCTTAAAATACAATGCCGGTCGGGATTGACCCCAATACAATTCCTAGATTAGTCTTTCTGAGCGAGTGTAACGAGAGAAGAAGCTTACTTTGATCACGGAGATCTAAATTGAGGATGTCACCTAGAATAGTCTTTGTAATTGAATGTGATGAGAAAAGAAGCTCACTTTAATTGCGGAGATCCTTCGTTTCACTCAGGAAGACTAAATTGAGGATGTCACCTAGAATAGTCTTTGTAATTGAATGTGATGAGAAAAGAAGCTCACTTTAATTGCGGAGATTCTTCGTTTCACTCAGGAAGACTAGAAAAACCTCTTGCTAATGATGGAGAGAGACCCAGAATTGAATTCTCAGGCTAAACTATTGAATATTCCGACACAGGTCTGGAAAGTCATTTTGGGGTTCACCCTATTCAGGACATTTCTGGCGCTGATCCTGCCACTCACACCCCAGGAAGCCTACTACTGGTCCTGGAGTCGGGATCTGTCCCTCTCATACTTTGACCATCCACCACTTGCCAGTTATAGTATCTGGCTAACTACCCTGGTCCTTGGTCAAACCATTTTTGGGATCAAAATGGCGGCTGTGCTGTGGTTTTTGGGGCTCAACATCCTGTGGGCCAAGTTGACCCAGGAGATGTTTGGCAATACTGGCCAAACCTTCTGGACCCTACTGGCCTTGAATGCTACCATTGCCTTCCAGCTTTACGGCTTTGTCATCACACCAGATACACCACTGATCGTGGCCTGGACTGCCACCATCTATGCACTTTGGAAATTAATTGATACGAAGAATCCCCAATGGTGGTATGCTGCCGGGTTCTTCATGGGGTTGGCCTGGTTAGGTAAATATGCTGGCATCATGTTGGTTCCTTCGGTGTTGATGTTTGTGTTGATCTCCAAGCACCAGCGCAAGTGGTTGCTGACACCCCACCCATACCTGGGTGTCATGATCGCCATCCTGGTATTTACACCGGTTCTCATCTGGAATGCCCAGCATGATTGGATCTCATTTGCTTTCCAGGGAGCACGCCGGACCGCTGGTATGGGAACCTGGAAAATACGTTTTGTAGGGGAATTGTTTGGCTCTCAGTTCTTTATGTTAACGCCTTATATTTTTGTGCTGGTCTTTGCTTCAATTAACCGGTTCGGGCGTAAAATATTTGCAGCTATGGAAGACAAGATTCTGTTGTTGGTAAGTAGCGGGCTGATCACCACCCTCTTCTTTATCGCAATCAGTTTCAGGAGTCTGGTAAAAATGAACTGGTTGGCTCCAGCCTACTGGTCCTTCATCATATTGGGAGTCTATTATCTCTTTCAGACTCCCAAACGGATCCAACGCTTAAAGATCGGGATTTTTTCATCATTGGCATTTCTTGGGTTAGGTATTTCAGTGGTTGCCATCCCCGATGTTCCCCTGGGTGAAGGGAATACCTGGAGTGGCTGGAAAACAGCTGCTGCTGAAGTACAAGCTGTATCAGATTCCTTGTTAGAGCAGGGGCGTGACCCCTTTATTTTCAGTACGAATTACAAAGCCAGTTCCTTGCTGAAATTCTACCTGAAGGATCATCCCAGGACCTATGCCCAGGACATTATTGGAAAGCAGGCGCTCCAATTTGATATCTGGCCAATGACAGAGGACCTGCTTGATCGAACGGGTATCCTGGTGGTGGACGATCGGCGGGAGTATCGGTTTAAACGAAAAAAGATCTCACCCTTCTTTGCTGAGATAGAAAAGGTCCGCACCATTGAGATCAACAACTTTGATCAGACCGTACGTCGGATAGATATTTATCTGTGTACCGCATACAAGGGTGCCGGGTGAAAAGAGGAAACCATGCAAGATAATTCAAAGCTGGTCCAACCCTACGGAACCTGGAAATCACCCATATCAGGACAATCCATGGTTTCCAGCAGTCTGCGTCTGGGACAGCTCCAGATCGATGATTCCAATGTTTTCTGGACTGAGGGTCGGCCGGCTGAAAAGGGGCGCACCGCCCTGATGAAATGGTCCGTCAGCCAGGAATCTCAGGAGATCAGCCAGTCGGACTGGGATGTTCGAACCAGAGCCCATGAGTATGGTGGGGGCGCTTTTTTGGCGGATCAAAAACGCCACTTTTATATCGACAACCGTGACCAGAACCTGTACGAGATCCTGGCAGAAGGGAGTCGCCAGGCATTGACCTCTTCCCAAAATACCCGGTATGCCGATTTCGTCCTGGATACTCAAAAAAAGCTACTCTTCGCGGTGGCGGAGGATCATTCAAACCCACAAGCAGTTAATAATATGTTGGTCAGAGTGGCGCTGGATGCCAGTGGGCAACAGCATGTGATCGCTGAAGGGCACGATTTTTATTCAAATCCGCAGGTGAGTCCCGCTGGTCATCAACTACTCTTTCTAACATGGGATCACCCCAATATGCCCTGGGATGGGTCACAGTTATGGTTGGCTGACCTTGATGGAGCTGGCGACCTGAACTCCCTCGCTCTCATTGCAGGTGGTGATGAAGAATCCATCTTTCAGCCCTTATGGGATCCGAATGGGGATATCTATTTCGTCTCTGACCGGAACGGATGGTGGAATATCTATAAATACTCCCAGGGACAGACAATCTGCGTATTGGAGAAGGAAGCTGAATTTGGTCTCCCGCAATGGGTCTTTGGGATGAGCACTTATGCGGTTCTGGATTCAGGAAAGCTTGTGGCAAACTACCGGGATCGATCAGGATCCCATCTGATTCGGATCGATGTCACCAACAGTGAAACCCATACCATTGAACTGCCCTATTCTGATATTGCTCAGGTTCAGGGCTCAGGTGATCTCATTGCCTTTATGGGAAGTTCTGGAGACCGTCCCAGCGAGATCGTAGCCCTGGATCTGCGATCCGGGAACCGCCAGGTTTTACGTCAGGCATCAGAAATTGAGCTGGATCCGGGCACTATTTCCAAGGCCGAGTTAATCACCTTCGAACCACGCACCGGGGAGGCGACATTCGCCTGGTACTATGCCCCGAAAAATCCCAAATATCGAGCACCGGAAGGGGAAAAAGTACCTCTTATCGTTTTGAGTCATGGCGGTCCAACTGCCTATAGCTCAGGCGCTTTCAACTTGGCCATCCAATATTGGACGACGCGTGGATTTGCCATTGTAGATGTGAATTACAGTGGCAGTACCGGGTTTGGTCGTGACTATCGGCGGCGCCTGAATGGGCTCTGGGGGATCCGTGATGTAGAGGATTGTGTGGCAGCAGCCGAATATCTGACCCTGAAAGGCCAAGTGGATCCTGGACGTCTGATCATCAAGGGGGGCAGTGCTGGTGGCTATACAACCCTGGCAGCATTAACCTTTAAGGATGTGTTCAAAGCCGGCGCCAGTTACTACGGCATTGGTGACCTGGAACTCCTGGCCCGGGACACCCATAAATTTGAAAGTCGCTATCTGGATCGATTAGTTGGTGCCTATCCCCAGGAGAAGCTAACTTATCAGGAGCGCTCGCCCATTCACCATACCGATCAAATGGATTGTCCTGTCATCTTTTTACAAGGCCTGGATGACCCGGTTGTACCGGCTGATCAAGCCAAGAAAATGGTCGCCGCCCTCAAATCAAAGGGTATCCCAGTGGCTTATGTTCCTTTCGAAGGTGAATCCCATGGATTTAGACAGGCCCGTACCATTGTAAAAGCGATTGAGAGCGAATTGTATTTTTATACGAAGATATTTGGGATAGAACCGGCTGATTCTCTTGAAGCGATCGAGATATTTAATCTTTAACTCATGGCCAGTTCAACCACCCTATTGATCCTGGTCGGGTTCAGGTGATCAAGTGAGGGAAGCGATAGACATCCTTGTGCTTGTGCCCGCTCTATACTTTGTTTTTTCACACACTACAAGGTTCACTGAACACAAGTGACATGTCGAGCCCAGACTTTTTGGGTCAAGTCTTGCTCTTTAAAATTCCTGCGACTTACCCCAAATTCCAGACTTGACGCTAGCTCAATTGATTCTTTAAAGGTAATCGCGTTATCCGCTTGCCAGTTAGGGCTGCAATGGCATTCATAAGTGCCGGAGGAGTAGGGGGAACCGGTGGTTCACCAGCACCAGTAGGTGGCTCAGTGCTTTTCACAATATAGGTACTGATCACTGGCATCTCAGCCATGGTTAGCAGGGGATAGTTGTGAAAGTTAGATTGCTGCACACGTCCATTTTTATGGGTGATCTCGCCGTATAGAGCAGCCGTCAGCCCCATGATGACCCCACCCTCAAGCTGAGCATGAACACCATCGGGATTGATGACCGTACCGCAATCGATGGCTGCAGTTATCCGTTCCACTTTGAGTTTTCCCCTGGTTGAAAGTGAGATCTCTGCCACTACGGCGACATAGCTCTGGAAAGAGTAATGAACCGCGATTCCCCGGGCCTGGCCTTCAGGTAGTTTGCTGCCCCAGCCTGACCGGTCAGCAGCCAGATCCAACACACCCAAATGACGCGGTTCATTTTTAAGCAACTCGCGACGGAAGGTCAACGGATCGCGACCGGTACTACACGCTATCTCATCGATCATACTTTCATTGACAAAGCCATTCTGAGTATGGGCAACAGAGCGCCAGGCACCCATGGGGATCGGTAGCTCCGTCATGACATAAGAGACTTGCTGGTGGGGGATGGCATAGGCCAATTCATCCGCTCCACCTGTAATAATGGGCGCCCAACCATTGGCTGGACCTGAAAGATGATGTTCCCAGAGCAGGGGCTTATCTGATGCATCCAGTCTCACGGATACTTGATGAACAGTTGCCGGTCGGTAAAATCCGTTTTTGATGTCCTCCGAACGAGTGCGGACAACTTTGACCGGCACATCTATGTGTTGGGCAACCTCAACTGCATCCTTCACATAGTCACTCTGCAGTCTGCGACCAAAGGCCCCACCCATTCTCAGGGTATGTATTTTGATCTGGGTATCTTTGAAACCGGTGACACCACTGGCAGCCCGAAAAGCACTACCAGGATTCTGGGTTGGCGCCCATACTTCACAGATATCCTCGTGAATATGAGCAACACAATTATTAGGCTCTTGAGGGGCATGATCCAGAAAAGGAAGTTCAAAGGTCAGATCCAATTTACGAGCAGCAGCTTTTCTCGCCTGCGAGGGATCACCATCTTTTCTGATAATTTCCCCTGGTTGACGCAGAGCATCATGCAGTTCTTTAAAGATGGCTTGACTGCTCAGGGTCTCATGCTGACCTTTGTTCCAGGTCAACTTAAGTTTTTTACGACCCTCTAATGCGGCGCTGGTATTTTGGGCTATGACGGCCACACCAGCGCTGACTGGAACAACTTCTACCACACCAGGAACCAGGAGACTTGCCGAGTCATCAACCTGCTTCAGGCTGGCACCATATCGGGGTATTCTGGCGATCACGGCCGTTAGCATGCCTGGTAAATGAAAGTCGTAGCCATATTTGAGACTCCCATCGATCTTTGACAGGCCATCAATGCTGTTGTGGGTTTTGCCAATGATCCGAAAATCTGCTGGATCTTTCAGCGTAACATCATGGGGGACTGGCAGGGCTGCAGCAAGGGCTACCAATGACCCGTACTTCAAGCTCTGATGGCCAGCTTTAATATGAACTGCACCCGCTGCCGCAAAGCACCTGGTCTCAGCTACATTCCATTTTTCGGCAGCAGCCTGGATGAGCATTGTTCTGGCAGTGGCACCAGCCTTTCTCATAATGTCATATTGCGTCCTGACACTGGCACTGCCACCGGTTGTCTGGGATCCGAACTTTTGATCGAGATCTCCCTGCACGACTCGGATCTTTTTCCAGTCCGCCTCCAACTCTTCCGCCAGGATCATGGGTAAAGAGGTAAAGATCTTTTGCCCCATCTCACTGCGCGGCATAACGATGGTCACTGCGCCATTGTGATCGATACGCAAATAAGCGTTGGGAATAAAAGTTGATCGAGATTCTTGGGATTCACTACAACTGGCCAATGACCAATTGAATCCAAGAATGAGTGCCGCAGTACTTCCTGAACTAAGTTTTAGGAATTGTCGCCGGTTTAGTTTAGCAGTAGCAGGTAACATATTAAACCTCCTCGGCAACTGTATGAATCGCTTTTCGGATCCGCTGATATGTCCCGCATCTGCACAGGACTCCGTTCATAGCCTCATCGATATCAGCATCACTGGGTCGTGGGTTTGTTTTAAGGAGGGCGACTGCATTCATGATCTGCCCGGGTTGGCAATACCCGCATTGAGAGACCGCTTCAGCGTCCCACACTTTTTGGACGGGGTGCAAACCTTTTGCACCTAGCCCTTCGATAGTGAGGACTTCTTTTCCAGCGACATGTTTTATGGGGATGGTACAGGAGCGTTGAGGCTTTCCATTGATGTGAACTGAACAGTTGCCACAAATACCCATACCACAGCTATACTTGGTCCCGGTCAATCCGAAATGATCGCGAAGGACCCAGAGCAGGGGTGTTTCCGGGTCAATATTAACGGTTTCCCTGTGGTTATTAAGCGTAAATGTGAGATCGATCATTAGAACTTTCTCCCCTGTGTAGATTAGCGGTATCCGGTAATTTAATTCATGCACGGTAAGGAGAAAGTGATTAAATCAGGAAAGGGGGAGCGTAGGGCGGAATCGCCCACATCAAACGCGTCTCACAAACAAATTCATTAAATTGGATATCCTGGAATTATTTTGCAGACTCATAGCTTGCATTATTCATGAATTATTGCCACGAAGATTATTAAAGCTATGAACAAGGTTATTTTAAACAGAATTATTTGCATCTGTGAGTGATAATTATTGCTAAGCATATATTTTTTAAAACTTTGTCTTCGTGACTTAGTGGCAATGAATTATTCAGGTGTGCGCATTCTTGAATTACCGGGGTCTCCCCATATAAATCTAAATGAGACTTATTTGCACTTGCGTAAATGAGAATCAGTCTTATTTTGAGGCTGAGAGGAGACCGCACAATGGCTGCCACGTCAAATAAAGAGCTAAAAAAAGTACTTAGAGCGCACGAATTAAAAGCAACTTCCCAAAGAATTGCCCTCCTTAAGTTACTTAATAGCACCCAAGATCATCTTGATGCTGAGGAGATCTACTTTGAACTTTATAATCAGCAAAAGAATGTCAGCAGGGCCACAGTGTACCGTAGTCTGGAGGCTTTGGTTGCCCAGGAGCTGGTCAGCAAACTGGACTTTGGCGACGGTCGTAGCCGTTATGAACGTAGCAAGGGTGATGACGAGCATCATGACCACCTGATCTGTGAAAAATGCGGTAAGGTGATCGAGTTCTTTAATCTTGAAATGGAAGCTCAACAGCTATCTGTTTGTGAAGAACATTTTTTTACGCCAACGACGCATACCATGTACATCTTTGGAACCTGCGCGGATTGCCGTCCACCAAATTCCACCTGACCACCCAAATGATAAATTATTAGATAGAAAATTTTAAGTGTAGACCGGTAGACATGTTCAATTTTAACAAGCCCCGTCACCAACTTAGCAACGATTATTCGGACGGTTTACGCCTCAATGATCTGAAGCCGGGTGAGATCGGTCGGGTGCTCGAGATCGGTGGCAGCGAACAATTCCGACTGCGCCTGATCGAAATGGGTCTCACCAAAGATACTGAGGTCTGCGTTGATAAATTTGCCCCGCTTCGGGATCCCATGGAACTGATCGTTAGGGGTTATCACCTCTCAATCCGCGGACAGGATGCTCAAAAAATAGCAGTTGAGCGGATCAATTAAGATGCGTTACAACATCGCCATTGCCGGCAACCCCAATTGCGGAAAAACCACTATTTTTAATGCCCTTACCGGTGCCCGTCAACATGTGGGGAATTGGCCAGGTGTCACGGTTGAACGCAAATCCGGCAAATATACTCAGGCTGAGCACAAATTCGATGTGATCGATCTGCCTGGCACCTATTCCCTGGCCGCATTTTCTGCGGAAGAGACCATTGCCAGACAATACCTCATCAATGACAAACCTGATGTGGTTGTCAATATCGTCGATGCTTCCAATCTGGAACGCAATCTATTCCTAACTACCCAGCTCATCGAACTGGGACGTCCCATGGTCATCGTTCTGAACATGATGGACATGGCTACCGAAAAAGGCCTGGAGATCGATGCCGACACACTGGCCACTTTATTGGGAGCGCCCGTTATACCCGTTGTGGGACGGAGTGGAGCGGGGATCGATCTGCTCAAGGAAAAGATCTTAAGAGTTGCCCGGGAGCTTTCCCTGAAATCACGACCCATTGACATCACCTACCCAAGAGATATTGAAGCCGAGCTCGAGCAAGTGAGTGCTCTACTTACAGCGAGCGGCGATGAGAACCGCCTGGTGCGCTGGACCAGTGTAAAATTGCTTGAATCTGATAAACAAACCCGTGATGAAGTTCGTGCACTTAAGGGCGGAGAGGCCATTTTAGAGCAAACTGCCCGCTCCATTGAACATATCGAAAGACTATTCAAGGATGTTGGTCGAGCGGTGATCTCACATGCCCGTTATGGTTTTATTCAGGGTGCTCTGCGTGAATGTGTGGTAGAAACCCTCCCTGATGCAGTTGATTACAGTCGACGGGTCGACCGTCTATTGACTAATCGCTGGCTAGGGCTGCCTATTTTTGCACTGTTTATGTGGTTGATGTTCAAGGTTACTTTTGATCTGGGCTCCATCCCCATGGGTTGGATCGATTCTGGTGTTGTATTCCTGATGAATGTCATCTCTGCTGCGCTCCCCCAGAGCATGTTCGCCAGTTTGCTGGTGGATGGCGCAATCGGCGGAGTGGGAGCTATTGCTGTTTTTTTGCCCAATATATTTATGCTCTTTTTCATCATAGCCATCCTGGAGGATACTGGATACATGGCCCGAGTGGCTTTTATTATGGATCGCATCATGCATAATATCGGTCTCCATGGGAAGGCATTTATTCCCATGATCATGGGCTTTGGCTGTAATGTTCCGGCCATTATGGGGACCCGCATCCTGGAGTCCCGTCGGGATCGGATCCTCACCGTGTTGATCAATCCGTTTATGAGCTGTTCGGCACGGTTACCCGTCTATGTCCTGGTGGCCGGAGCCTTCTTTCCTGAAAATGCAGCAACCGTCATTTTTTCCATGTATATCCTGGGGATCGTAGCCGCTATAGGCAGTGGTAAACTATTCAGCAAAACCATCCTTAAGGGGATGTCAAAACCATTTGTACTTGAGTTACCACCCTACCAACGACCCACCTTGCGATCGCTGGTACTGCATACCTGGGAACGCGGTTTCCTGTTCATTCAAAAGATGGGTACCGTGATTCTGGTCGGATCCGTTCTGATCTGGGCTTTGGGGTATTTTCCTACTCAGGTTGACTTGGAGCGGGATTATAGCGCTGAGAGAGCTCAGGTCAACCAGGTCTATGATCAGGATTTGAGCGATTTGACCGCCAAGTTCAAGTCATCTGTACAGGCAAGTAAAAGTGTCTATCATTCTGAGATGGTCGAGTATAAAGCAAGTTCAGGTTACCAGGAACTCAATGACCAGTATCAAACTTTAAGAACCAGCTTGAGCGAAGCTCACACGAACCAACTCTATTCCTTGAGACAGCAGGAGGTTGGGGATATTACTGAGCAGAAATGGATCGGCCGGATCGGTAAGGTCTTTGAACCCATTGTTGCACCGCTGGGTTTTAGCTGGCGTGAAAGCGTGGCGCTCATTACCGGGTTTGTTGCCAAGGAGATCGTAGTTTCCACCTTTGGCGTCCTGTTTGGCGTGGGTGCAAATGTGGACGAGGGAAATCTAGGGGTAATCTCGGGGCTGAGATCCTCAGGGATGACGCCGCTGGCTGCCTTAAGTTTCCTGGTCTTCACCCTATTATACACGCCCTGCCTGGCTACGGTTGCGGCCATCAAACGAGAAACTGGAACCTGGTCTTATACGCTTTTTTCCATCGGGTATTCTTTAGGTTTGGCTTATCTACTGGCTTTTGGGGTCCAATATTTTGGCGGGATTTTTAATTGGCTCAGTTGATCGATATGGTGCTGGTTGTGGTGGCTGTTGGTCTAGCCCTATGGGCGGTGATAAAATATTTCATGGGTTTGATGCGGGTTCCCCAGGGGTCAGCAGTCAGATGTTCAGGTTGCAGTACTTCCTGTCATACCGATATTCCAGCCAAGCCCTCAACCGAACTGATTCGAAATATTAAAACGCACTAATGTTTCATGTATAATTGGTATTATACTTAGCCTGAATAATTCATAGCCACTAAGTCACGAAGTTCCAAAGTTTTAATAAATATATGCTTAGCAAAAATTATCATTCACAGATGCAAATAATTCTGTTTAAAATGACCTTGCTCATAACTTTAATAATCTTCGTGACTTAGTGTTTTCGTGGCAATAATTCATGAATAATGCAGGTTAGAAAAGTCACGCCTCTCTACCTAATATTTCTGTGAACCAACCTCTAAATAATCATCGATCTGATGAGCGACTTCCTTGATCAGCTTGGTGCGCTCCCGGTGTTCGAGGAAGGCACTTTTAAACCCGCTGATGATAAAATCTTTAAAATCCCGCATGTTGAAGTTAAAGGTCTTGTAAGCCAGCATATATTCATCCACTAGTGAGGTCCCGCTGATTAGTCGGTTATCCGTATTCAGGGTCACTCTTAGACCATAATCATGATAAAATTTGACTGGATGATTCTCGATCTTGTCAATGGAGCCAGTTTGCATGTTACTGGTCAGACAGACTTCCAGACAGATACGATGGTCATTGATGTAGTTCATCAGATCACCGTCTTCCCGCAGCCGGGTACCATGACCGATACGATTGGCACCACAGTAGTGGATAGCTTGATGAATGGAAGCTGGCCCATAGGCTTCTCCGGCATGCAGGGTTACGTTCACATTATTGTTGCGGGTGAGGTAAAAAGCTTCGAGATGATCTTTAGCCGGAAAATTTTCTTCGACACCTGCCAGATCGTAACCCACAACGCCACGATATTTATAAGCGATGGCCAACTCGGCCAACTGAATTGATGATTCAATGGAGAAATTTCGAATTCCACAGATGATCACACCAGTACGGATATTGAAGGCATGTTCAGCATCCTGCAGTCCCGTAATGACGGCATCCAGGGATTCCATGGGTGACATGCCCCGATCCTGATGCAGGATGGGGGAGTAGCGTACTTCCAGCAGACGCACATTCTCGGCAGCCGCATCCTCGGCTAACTCGAAAGCAGCTCGTTTTAAAGCTTCAGGCGTTTGGAGGACAGCCAGCGTAAGTTGGAATTTATCAATATACTCCCCGAGATCCTTGACTCGTCCCTTCACCACCACTGCTTTGATCAACTCATCTCGATCAGTCGTACCCAGATCGATCTTATCCTTTTGGGCCAGATCCAGCATGGTGTCGATCCGCAATGATCCATCCAGATGACAGTGAAGTTCCGGTTTGGGCAGTTCCATCAGAAAATCTCTACGTACGGCTTTCATCAATCCACCTCAGTTTGAGTACGGTCAGTTTTCAGGGTGACCAGGAACCAGCTGGCGATAGCAACAATTAGAATGGAACCCAACCAGCCAAATCCATCAAATGTTGGCCACCAGTCCTTGTCAGCTGTGAGAAAGATCGGCAGAGCAACAAAAATGCCCATCAAAGCTTCACCAGTGATCATTCCAGCAGCCAGCAGCAATCCCTTTTTGCGGGTTGTTTCTGTGGCACCCAGTTTGTCGCCAAAATGAGCCAGCATCCCACCTATAAAAATGGGGGTTGACAGTGAGATGGGGAGATAGATACCAACAGCAACAGCTAGAATAGGAATTCGGAAATCAGAACCACGTCGCTCCTGTCGGATATCCAAACCGATGATGATCACTCCCAGAATGGCTCCTGAAATAACCATATTCCACGGTAGGTTACCTTGGAAGACACCTTCGGCCACTGCTTTCATCAGGGTTGCCTGGGGGGCAGAAAGGGTTGGAGAACCAATGGTATAAGCCGTGTGTAGGATGTCCAGGACCAGGCCAAGAACGATGGCTGCACTCAACACACCGACCACCTGCATCACTTGCTGTTTCCAGGGAGTCGCACCAATTATGTGACCCGTTCTTAGATCCTGGAGATTATCTCCACCAATGGCCGCTGCATTACAAACCACAGCGCCCACCATGATCGCGGCTGCTGCACCCTGGAGTGATCCTGACCCCATGATGGCCAGTAAAAGAAGTGAGGCAAATAGAACGGTCGCTACTGTTACCCCTGAGATGGGATTATTTGATGATCCTACTACACCAGCCATATAGGCTGCCACTGCGGAGAAGAAAAACCCGAAGACCATCATGATAATTGTGATCAGAAATGCCAGTTGAATGGTTGGTAGAATGTCATTGTAAATCATGAAAACAGGGATCATCATGACCAACAGGGCAAGACCCACATACTTGATGGGAATGTCATTTTCTTCCCGCTTGGGGGGTTCACCATTCTGGATCTTACTATAGGCTTTCAAACTGGATTGGATCCCGACCATGAGTGGTTTGAATAATTTTATCAACGACCAGATCCCGCCTACAACCATGGCACCAACGCCGAGATAACGAATCTCTGTGTCCCAGATTGTGTTGGCAGCCTCAAGCGCATTCCCTTCGTAGCCATAGATCGCTGTATAGATCGGTATGGCCACAAACCATGAAATTACTCCTCCGGCAAAAACCAGAATACTGATGTTTCTCCCAACGATATAGCCCACTGAGATCAAGGCTGGTGAGAGATCCATCCCAAATCCAAATACTGAACGGCCCAAATGGGTTGCACCTTCCAGAGCCGAATGCCACAGAGCGAAGCCTTGTTGACCCAATTTCATGCTGGCGGCTGTTAAACTGGCGAGTGTTAATAATTTCAAGCCTCCTTGCACCGCATCTTCACTTGTGTCCTCTTTGGCATGTCCTGCCCGCAAAACGGCGGCAGTAGCGATACCCTCAGGGTAGGTTAGTTTGGCTTCGACGATGAGGGCCCGACGGAGGGGAATCGTGAACAGAACACCGATCAAGCCCCCCACACTGGCGATCTTGGCAACTTCCAAATAGTTAAAGGTCTCCCAGTAACCCATGAGCAGGAGGGCCGGAATGGTAAAGATGACACCGGCAGCCAGAGACTCTCCAGCAGAAGCAGCGGTTTGCACAATATTGTCTTCAAGAATATTATGTTTTTTAAACAAGCTCAAGACACCCATGCTGATAACAGCAGCGGGGATGGAGGCCGAGGCCGTCATTCCAGCGAAAAGACCGAGGTAGGCGTTGGCCCCTGCCAGGACCATTGATAGTAATATTCCAAGAACGACTGCTTTGATGGTGATCTCAGGTAATGGCTTACTCACGATATCCCTTTCCATATTTCGAATTAGCCAAAAAGATAAGGGAGATTGAAAACAGCGAAAGTGCTATTTGAGTTGAGCTTCGTGTCAAGTTATACCAATTTCAGTTTATCTTTCCCGCTAACTGGGTTATATATTTTCACCACGGCTTATGCTATGCTGAAAACATTTGCCTTGTTAGCAAAAAAAATCCCGGCGACTTTTTGCACAATTCATGATTGCCATAACACTTGATGTTTTCTATTGAATGCGGCTCTTTGATGTGGGGTTAGAAAAAGCAGCATAAAGTGTATCAAAATAATGCAGCCACTTCAGGCTGATTTCATCTGAGGGGAGAAAAAAGGTATGGCGTACACCACCAACACCAATTGATACAGCATTATGGTAATCCAGGGTGAATATGGTGATGTTCTCCATGAACCACGAATCAAGGAGCTCAGCTTTACGTCTCATTATGAGCCGCTGTGATGTGAGGGTCAGATCCAGGTCATCCATGACGGTCACACCATCCTCGCTCATGTATTTGTCAAGTTTAGAATTCAAGGCCGCCTGCTCACCGTCTTTCAGAACCAACTGCCGATCCAGCTCAGGCTGATATTCCAACATGGCGCTTTTGATATGAGCCATCCATGAGATCAGGGTGCTGGTCTGGGATGTGTCTTCATCGATAAGGGTGTAATCATCAGACACATGCCAATCAGAATGACAGTTGCCGCAATGGATACTATTATGGGATGTGACTGCAATTGTACTGTGTGCGTGACACTTATTGCAAGCCCAGAGGAAGTGGTCCAGACCCTGGGCAATATTCCGGGTCTTTACCCGAGAAAATATTTTTTCTTTGGCGAAGATTGCACGTTGAATATGCCCTTCGAGTTCCCGAAGGTCAGTTTGATCCGCGACTGGGATGATAGGGTTGAACTTGGCAGTGATCCTGCCACGCCTTCGATTGGCTGCCCAGCGAGGCCAGATCTCATAGGCCCCTTCCAGATGAATGGGCAGGATCGGAACTTTGCTGTGCTGGATCAATTTTAACGTTTCTTTCAGAATCGGCAGGGGAGAGCCATCAATACAGCGGCCACCCTCAGGAAAAATACCCACGATCCCACCGCTTTTCACCAGTCGGATCATGGTGCGGATTGATTTAAGATCCTGACGGTGTCTGCGCATGGGGAAAGTCCCAATACCGTTGAGCAAAAAACGCATCGTAGGAGTTGTGAAGACATCGGCGGTGGTGACAAATTGAATTTCATAGCGTAAGAATAACGAGAAGAAAAATGGATCTATATAACTCTCGTGATTGGCTACGACAATGAATGGCCGCTCATGGGGGATATTTTCGCTGCCTTCAATTTTAATCCTATACCAATTACGGAGCACAAGCATCCCGAACACCCAGATCAATTGAGGCAGTAGGCGTACGGCTTGATTTTTTGGAATTTTGAGCTTCCAGTACCAAAAGGGAGTCTGCTGCTGATACATCTGGTAACGCTGACCCAGCGAGTGGGTCAATTGTTGTTCCTGGATAAATATGAGGTAGAGGATGCAAACGGTGAGTATTCCAACCCAGAGCAGCATGGATAGTGAGAAAAAACTACCAAACAGCAGTATGATACCCAGGGTGTAAATAGATAGGAACCAGAATGAAGGATGCCGATTTCGGGCATAGAACCCCACATCGACAAGTCGGGTGACCGGTCGCGAGAAATGCAGGATCCCATCACCAAAACGCAGTATCAGCAGATCGGAGTAGAGCATCCCAAGCGCCCCAAAACTGACAAGCAACCAGGTCGCTGCTGATTCTACCAGCTTAGGATCGGACTGGGTAAACTCAACCCTGAAGGATGCGAGTAAGATGGGCAGGGTCGAAAGCTTGATCACAAATCCACAAAAGTTTAAAATGTACTGACGGTTTTTTTGCATGGGTGGCATATTAATCCGAATCTCAGGTTGTGGACAACTATTAAAGCTCAGTAAATTATTCATAAATTGTGACCTAATGACCTTGCCCCGGACAGTAACCCCGAATATATTCCGCCTTCGGTTTACAGGACAGGTAGAAAGACCATAATTATCAGAAACCTCCTAAGCAGGTTTATCGTATAAAGATTTGATGTGTGAAAATGGAATCCCAAAGAATGAAGTTTGAAACTGAAATTAAGAATGATACGCTTATTGTAAGGGTTCAAAATACCACCTTTGATATCCGCGGTGTGAAAGCCTTTAAACGTGATATTTTTATGGCTATTGCTGAATCTGACTTTAAAAATATCATGATCAATATGGAAAACGTCCGGATGGTGGATAGTACCGGACTGGGGGGCTTGCTTTTTGCAAAAAGGCAGGCAACCATCAAAAAAGGTGATTGTTATTTAGTGAAGCCGCAGCAAAAGATTAGATCACTGATCAAAATATCCAAGTTAGAGGATGTATTTACTATTGTTGATAGTGAAGCGGATGTTGTAAAAGATTGAATATTGCTTTTAGTGATATAAAAAAAGCGGCTGAAGCCGCTTTTTTTGTCTCCCATTTATCGAGAAAAAGAAACAGGGACAACTAAAATCCGGAAGCGGGGGAATACGACCAGACCGATGTCCCTGTAAAATCGTGATAAAAATAGTAGCATATATACCTAATGTCAATGATTTATGTTGCCAATATCAAAGAAATTTTAAAAAAATGATGCTGAATTAATGAATCACGGTTTGGACACTCCTTGACATTGCTTAATTTGGGAGTAATTAATAATTCCGAATTCTTTTGAATAATGACCTAACAGGAGATACAGCATGAATATCAGGCAGGTAGTACAGGGTGTAGGGATCATACTTATGGTGATGATCATGGCCAGTTGTGCATTTTTTAGTGAATATGGAAAGTTGGAACGCTCTGCTCGGGAAGCCTATGGCCGGGCTGATTATGATACTGCAGTTTTTATGCTTGCCAGAAGTTTGCAGATCAATCAGGATTATGAAAAAAGCCAGGTCCTGGCAGCCGATGCTTTTCTCATGGCAAACCGGATCCACCATGATCGGATCAAAGACATCCAGGCCCGCTCAGCTGAATTCAAGTACGATGATCTTGTACGGGAATACCAGTCTTTGATAAATCTACACGATGCTGTAAAAAACCTACCGCCCATCCGTCACCCGAAAACCGGTCTGGTCCTGGAGTTCAAGGTGGTGGATTATTCAGAAAATTTGAGCGAGTCAAAAGAGCTGGCTGCCGAAACACACTATCAGGCTGGAAAGGCACTCTCTGTATCTGAGGATATGAATAATCAAAAAGCAGCTGCCAAAGAATTCAAAAAATCTTTAAGCTTCATAGCACACTACAAAGATGCTGTGGATCGTTATGAATTGAGCCGCAAAGCTGGTATCAAAAGGATCGCTGTTTTTCCGTTTGAAGATCTTTCCGGAAAGCGGAAAAAATATGGATCTATTGCAGAATTGGTGGTGGATCAGATGGTTAGCTCTGTAATGAAAGATCCTGCTGCAACCGAATTCCTGGAGCTGATCACCCGTGATCAGTTGGATCGTGTTATCACAGAACAGAAGTTAGGTCTTTCAGGAATGGTAAATGAGGTAACCGCCATGGAGGTGGGCGCTATCCTTGGTGTTCACGAGATCATCACAGGCAAGATCACCCAGATCATTTATACACCGGTCCAAACCAATCATCGAGACTATAAAGAGACCAGTAAAATTGTCGTAAAAACTGAGAAGTATAAAGACAAAGCAGGGAAGACCAAAACCCGAAAAATATATGCTGATGTGGAGGCCCGGGTCAGGCACTATACGCGCAGTACAAAAGCGGTCATCAAGGGCTCTTACAAGATCGTTGATGTGCGGACTGCTAAATTGATCAAGAGCGAGGCCTTTGAAGGCAAAGCGGATTTTAGTACGGAATGGGCTACGGCCCAAGGTGATGTACGCGCGCTAAAATATCGCACGTCCAAATTAGTAAAAAAGGGTGAGGTCTTCGCACCGGTTGCAGGTGAAATGGTCAGCCAGGCAGCTGCTGATCTGGCAAATTCGCTCAGTGCCACCTTAAAGATCTATGCCAGATAAAGGTCAAGCTTGAGATGACGAGATCAACGCTCATCTGGTTTCAGGTAGGAGACAATTACAACCGCTAAGAAAGCGATCACAAATGCTGAGAAGCGAGCTGTAACCCAATCCCCAAAAAGATCAATGACCGTAAAGAGGGTTCCCGAGACCATCCCGGTTATCACGCCCACCTTACTGACCTTTTTCCACCACAGGGTCAGGAGCAGTGCCGGACCGAAGGATGCTCCCAGCCCTCCCCAGGCATAGCTGACCATCTCGAATACCAGATCCTCGGACCGCCAGGCCAGATAAAAGGCGATCAATCCAATGACAATGGTCAGCATCCTGCCGATGAGCAGCAGGTCAAATCGTTTTTTTAGCCCCGCAAAATAATTGGCAATGAGATCCTCAGTGAGGACGGTGGTGGTGACCAGTAATTGACTGTCAGCCGTAGACATCATGGCGGCAATGGCTCCAGAAATAAATATGCCTGCTATCCAGGGGTGCAGCAGGTTCTGAGCCATAATCGGCATCAGCTTTTCAGGGTCTGCCAAAGCAGCCACAGATTGCAGCACGCGTCCTTCAAACAGCATGGTTCCGGAGTTCAATAAGAAGTAACCTGTAAGACCGATGAACAGGCTGCCAAAGAAGGCTGGCACCGCCCATGCAATGGCGATCCGGCGGCTGATCCGGATATTTTCCGGTTTATCGATGGCCATGTAACGGGTAACCAGGTGCGGCTGTCCCATATAGCCAAGCCCCCAACTCAACCCGCCAATGGCAGCCGCGAAGGCGGCCATCCCGGTCTGCCCTCCAAAGAGCTTGGCAGTATTTATTTCGAAACTTGTTGTTGGTAGGGCATTGATTTCAATGAAGGCCACCAGCGGCAGGATAACCAGGGTTCCGATCATGATGATACCCTGGATCAGATCGGTCCAGGCAACGGCCAGGAATCCCCCCAGCAGGGTGTAAAAAACAATGATAACGGCTCCCAGCAGCATGCCCTGCATCTGAGTAATCCCAAACGTGACGTTCAACACTTTGCCAGCCCCGGAGAATTGGGCAGCCACATAAAAAGTAAAAAAGAAAGTTATTATCAGTGATGCCAGAATCCGCATGCCGCCCTGGTCGTCCTGAAATCGCTTTGCGAAAAGCTCCGGTAAGGTCAGCGCATCGTATTCCTCTGTGGCCAGGCGCAGTCGCTTGGCAATGATGAACCAGGAAAAAATGATACCCGATACACATCCTACAACGGTCCATAATTCCAATAACCCGGCCATTAAGGCTGCTCCCGGGAGACCCAGGATCAGCCAGGCAGATTCGCCAGAGGCCCGTTCTGAGAAGGCGATCACCCAGGGTCCCAAGCGGTTTCCGCCCAGAGCAAAATCTTTCATTGATCGGGTTAAACGGGCAGTATATATACCTACGCCCATGATCAGGAACAGATAAAGTACAAATCCAAGGGTGACGGGATCCATTTTAAGCTACCTTTTGGTTGACCAACATTTTCAATCTGCTTTGGTTTAAGGTAAAATAATAATGGTGTAGGGGGAGCGTAAAAATTGCCCGCTGAACATCAAACCTTAGCCCCTATAAATTCCTTAACTGACCGCGTGAAAAAGACTACATTCCGACCCAATGCTGATGCGACTACCTGACATATTCGTTCTTAAGGTCCTGGTTGTACTGCTCCTATCCGGACCAGTGCTACATGCTCAGGTTGATAGCACAGAGACCTTTCCTGAGTTTGATAGCCAACTACTGCGGCTGAAGGTTCCCGATGCCTTCCAGAAGAGCAGTCTTAAACTGGAGATATTTTCAGACTCATCCTGGCAGCTCTATCGCGGGTCATATGCCTTTAGCTTCACAGAAGCATTGGAATTTCTAGGGCAAGATGAGAAGCTCGTTCAATATGAAGCTCATCTGGAAAAGCATGCTGAACTACTCAAGGGATATCGTTCGCGCCGGGTATTTTCAATGGTCACCGGATTGGGGGGAGTCAGTTATTTAATTTTTTCCTGGTCCCAGAGCTGGGTCTACCATATTCCGGGCTATGTCGCCATCCTGGTGGCTGGCCAACGCCTGTGGGAAAGCCGGAAGATCGAGATCCAGGCGCAGCGGGAGACTTACTATCTAAGCACCTTGATAAGCCCCAGCCAGGTGAAAAGCCAGGTGGATGAGTATAATTTTAGACTCTATCAATATCTTTCAAAGGCCGGGATTCAATTCAGTGATAGTTAACACCCTGGTTAAGCTGCTGACCCTGTTCAGTATCATGGCGTCTGCTTACGCTTATGAGATCTTCCATGAACCACCAGAAAAATTTCTCCAGGGAGTACCCAGTCAGTTGGAAGTTCTCACACCCTACTATCTGGATCAGGTTGATTTTGTCCATCTCTATCTAAAAGCTGGGGGTCAGAGTACTTACCAGGAATTGAATTTCTATGAGCTTGAAGGGGCCTGGTTCTGTGATATCCCGGCTGCTTTTATGAATGTGGACACCTTGAGCTACTATATCATTGCCTCTTTCGGTCCCGCCGGTTTCGCTGCCTTACCGGCCATCGACCCGGAGATATTCCCGTTTAAAGTTCCCCTGCTAAAATTTAGATCGAAGGGTAAAAAATTCAAACCAGAGCTGGTTCAAGAGGTGATAGTTGATTATCAGGTTACCCCCTGGAAGCCCAAACCAGCCTATCGCTCCAATTCATTTCCAGTACTCTACATCCCCAAGGCAAATCGAATTTTTATCGAGAGTGGCTATATTAAGATTGTTGGAAACCAGCATGCTACTGCTGAAGAACTGCTCAGGTCAATGCTTTATCTGTGTTTGCAAGAAAATGCGGATGCAATTACTCAATTGAAATATTCTTTGCTCTCCGCTAAACCCGAACCGGGTAGGCTGCAGGGTCACATCGAACTGGAAGGTGTCTACCTGAGACGCCCACCCCGGGAATGATGACCTGGAGCCCGGGTCTGGTTGATCTTGGATCAATTCTTGGAGCCAAACAAAATTGACGATCCTCAAAAAAGTCCTTCCGGTAGCGCAAGCAGAGCTTTGCATTAAGCCCTTGGTTCAAGCTCAGGGACCCTCCTGCGACTGAACTCAGGAAGCGTTTACTGATATGACGCAAAGAGTTGTTATTCATGGATTTAGATATATTTATCACAAGTGGCTGTAATAAATGGTCATGGGGCATATTCCCTGTTTTTTCAAATACTTTTTGCGGGGGCGTCAAAATTGAATAATCCATCTGATTTCACCGATGTAATAATTGCCTGTGGGATAGATTCAACCTAGCTTAATGCCTCTCGAGCAAGCGGTAGCTTTGTCCGGGATCATCGAGGAAAATTTAACAGGAGTGCTGTATGCCAGATAATATTGAAGAAGTTGTAGAATCTACTGAAGCGGAAATAATTGTTGATTTTGATGATTCAGAAAGTCGCATGAATTTTCTGAAAACTCAACTTAATGACCTGCTGGATGGCATCAACAATGTTTATGGCCAGGACCTTATGGAAGAACTCCTGAAACGTCTGGAAAAAACTGTGGAAGATTATAATATTGAAGTTAGTGGCCTCATCGGCAAACTCAAAGAAGGCAAAATCTTCGAAGAGGATGAACCAACGGCAGAACCTGCTTCCCCAAAGGCAAAGGATGATGATCAGCCTGAGGATGAAAATGATCCTGGAAAAACCTTTGAGGAACAGGAAGCTGAGGATTCAGATATCATTGCCCGTATGCGCGCCCGTAAATCCCACGACGACTAGTCCCGAATAATCACATGCGCCCCAGGAGCCAAAGCCCTCCCACCATCTCTGAAATGGGGGAGCGGATTATGAAAAACCTCAAACGAGTCCAGGGTTTTCTCGATGAATTGGATCAAGAGATCGATGATCCTCAAAAAACAGGTCCGGGGACCAGTCGCCAGGAGTGGCGCGAGTTGACCCATGCTTTACAGGGTAAATTGATCGAGCTGGATGAGTTTTTAAGTTCAAAACAATGGAAATCGGTAGATGAATGAGCCCCTGAGCATGGTAGAGGTGGCTCAGCTGATCAAAAGGTATGATGTTGAGCTGCGCAAAGCATTAATGACCGCTCGCTCAGGTCTTTTTCGTAATGCTGGGGGTGAGTTATACATCCGATCAAATGTACCATTGGGGCAGAGCTATCCTGAAGAAGTTCTGGGTATATTTGCAGATTTGGCTGATCTTGATTTTTTTTACAAGATCTATCTCAAAGATGATATTTGATCATATCTTTTAAACAATTGGATTGCTATTTGCATTGGGGGGCTGTCCGTAGTGTGGTTTGAGTTTTTACAAATTAAGTAATATTTGTTTGATTTGAGGAGAAGAATATGTCCGATAAAATTGCAATGGTCCCAAGCGCAGTAAATGAACCCATCCTGAATTATACGCCTGGTGCTCCTGAACGGGCTGAATTGATAGCAACATTGAACCGGATGAAATCAGAGGTTATTGAAATTCCCGTGATCATCAACGGCAAGGAGCTATTTACAGGCAACACTTCCACCAATGTGATGCCGCATGATCATAAACATGTCCTGGCCAAATATCACATGGTGGGTCCTGATGAAATTGCTCAGGCCATCGAAGCCTCACAGGAAACCTGGCAGACCTGGTCGGTCATGCCCTGGGAAAGCCGTGTCGCCATCTTCAAACGGATGGCAATTTTACTGGCTGGTCCCTATCGTCATATTCTCAATGCTGCCACCATGCTGGGGCAAAGTAAAAATGCCTTTCAAGCCGAAATTGATTCAGCTTGCGAATTGATCGACTTTTTCAATTTTAATGCTGCCTATCTCCAGGAGATCTATGCTCAACAGCCCCTCTACTCACCAGCAGGGATGTGGAACCAGGTAGAACACCGTGCACTGGAAGGTTTTGTGTTTGCAGTAACCCCTTTCAATTTCACCTCCATTGCTGGAAATTTACCGACTGCGCCTGCTCTCATGGGGAACGTAGCTTTGTGGAAACCGGCCTCTTCGTCTGTTTATTCAGGTTACTTTCTGATGAAGATGTTTAAGGAAGCGGGATTACCTGATGGTGTGATCAATTTTATCCCCGGTAAAGGCTCGGTGGTTGGACCCACCGTCATGGAGAGTGAACATTTAGCCGGAATCCATTTTACCGGTTCAACTGCTGTTTTCCAAAGCATGTGGAAGACTGTGGGAAATAATATTGCTAAATATAAAACCTATCCACGCATAGTGGGTGAGACAGGCGGGAAAGACTTTATCGTTGCCCACGAGTCGGCCAAAATGGAAGTCCTGCGAACGGCGATCATCAGAGGCTCGTTTGAATACCAGGGACAGAAATGTTCAGCCGCGTCCAGAATTTACGTGCCGCGCGTACTGTGGGCTGAGCTCAAGGAGAGTTATGTTGCTGAAGTTGTCAAGATCAAGCTGGGGGATGTAGCGGATTTTGGTAACTTTATGAATGCAGTTATTGATGCAAGCGCTTTTGCAGACATCACCGCCTATATCGACTATGCCAGGAATCATGCTGACGCTGAGATCATTACAGGTGGTAATTATGATGATTCTGTGGGTTACTTCATTGAGCCTACCACCATCGTGACCACGAATCCTCACTTTAAGACCATGGAAGAGGAGATCTTTGGTCCTGTTGTAACCATCTATGTATACGATGAGAGTTGGGAAGATATTCTGGATGTGGTCGATGGCACCAGTCCCTATGCTTTAACCGGGGCCGTGTTATCCAATGATCGGGGTGCTACTGAATTGGCAATTACAAAATTACGGCATAGTGCTGGGAATTTTTACATAAACGATAAACCGACAGGTGCCGTGGTTGGTCAACAGCCATTTGGTGGAAGCCGGGCATCTGGAACCAATGATAAGGCTGGGTCGATCTCAAATCTGACCCGCTGGGTCTCACAACGAACCATCAAAGAGAACTTCCTGCCCCCGACAGAGTTCCCGTACCCCTTTATGGATAAGGAATAGATCCATTTTGTTCCTGCGAAGGCTCTCAGCTTCTGCAAGGTTGATGCCCTCGCAGAAAGTCCCTCTCGCAGAGGCCGTTTAATTTTTCATCGAGCACACCTCGTCCTTCGACAGGATGACGCGCGGTGTGAGGATCCAACAGGAAAGATGATCCCATGAACAACATCGAACAACTCGCCTACTCAGGTCGCAAAATCCTGCAACGCCCAGCGGCAGATCCAGCAAATTCGAAAGGGACGCTGGTCATCCTCCACGGTTATGGAGCTGATGAATATGATCTCATGGGTCTGGCACCCTATTTTGATGCAAATCTTCAGATCCTGAGTGTTCGGGGTCCTGGAACCGTGATGTATGGGGGTGCTTCCTGGTTTGATATTGATATGAATACCGATGGGAGTCTCAAATTCAACATTGAGCAGGCATTGGAAAGTGCTGGCGGGATAGCTAAGCTCGTCGCTGATTTGAAACAACAGGAGATCATCCAGGATGATAAGATCATGCTGGGCGGGTTCAGCCAAGGTGCCACAGTTTCACAGTTGGTGGCATTGAAGTACCCTGAATTGCTAAAAGCATTGTTGATCATGAGTGGACGCTTGACTGACCAGGCTGTTGAATTGCTCCAAAAGCCGGCAGATCTGAAAGACTTACCGGTATTTGCCGGGCATGGAGCCCACGATAATGTCATCCCCCTGGAATTTGGACGTCAGATCGTCTCATTCTGGGAAAAACTCCCAGTGGCACTCGAACACCATGAGTACCCCATGGGACATGAGATTTGTGAGGAAGAATTAGGGCATATTCAGGAGTGGATGAATACAAAAGTCCTTAATATTTAAAAGGATCCACGATTACCCACGACTGAAGTCTTGTCATACTAACCCCCAACTCCTAACCCTAACTGTTTTTTTTACCACCAAACCTGCTGACCCTTTTCCCAGGTAAAGATGCGTTCCTGTTGACGGCTGTCAGTTTCTACCAGCCAGTACAAACCATTTTCAGGGATGGAGAATTGCAATGGTAAACCCCGGGCGGTCTCTTTTCCCGCACTGATCCATCCATCCTGCCAGATAAACAACTCGTAATCTGCTCCTGCTGTGAAGAAGACTTCAGCGATTCCATCAGTTGAATTGGCCAGTTTGCGTTTGGTTGTCGAAATGAGGGAAACATCCTGGTGTGGGGTCGCTGCAGATCTTTCAAGATGCGTCAGGCTGCCATCAGACCGGAGAATAAAGGGTGCTCCCGCAGGAATTAATTCGTCTTTTATGAAATAGACTGGTAAATAAGCGATATCCCGACCCATATCGGTGAAAGTGACTTGATCATTGTTTATCTTACCCCAGTGAATAGCACCCCATTCACCGCTATTAAAAACACAGAGATAGGTAAATCTGGTACTGTCAGGAGTCGAATCCAATTGCAAAGTGACATCACTTACGGGGACATAATCTGCCGTTACATCCAAATAACTCTTTCCCGATAACCAGCGGGGTACGTGCTCCCACTCCTCCAATTGGAACGTGAGATTATCCGGCTGATCGGCATACATCTTACGATAAACCTTGGCCAGTTTATTCCAGAGCCGATAGGAACCTGGATCAGCCTCACAGCCCATAAAGGGTATGATCTCCTTATCTTTGGATAGGACTGCATTCCAGGCATGATTATTACCAGAATTTGCCCAGTAAGGGGTGTAGTCACTGGTGACGGCAATGCCATTGGCCCGCATGGCAGCGATGGCGAGATTGGTCATGTCTTCGCAACGTCCCAGTTGCATAGCCAACATTTCCTGGACACCCTGATCCGTGGGGTGACGGTAGTAGCGCTCATCAAATTTGAACCATGACTTCAATTCCTGGTTGATCAGGCTGGCTGCCTTGACTGGATCATCACCAATGGCAGAATCTTTCAGTAGCAGTGCATAGCGGTTCCAGAAAAGGGGTCTAAATGATTCGAGGGGCTCATTGCTGCCGCGGTAGGGCAGGATATAGTTCATGAATTCAGTAAATGTTAGATTACTGGCCCAGGAGAGTTCTTTCCAGGCCCGGAATGACCAATCCACATTCTCAATGAGGAAATCGGCGGTAATTACATCAATGTCCTGGATGGTTTCACTGCGGCTAAAGTGCAAGGCTCCCAATTGGACCTCCACACTATCCATACCGCTTACCAGGGAACTGTAGTCCGGAAAATCCGTGACACAGAAGGGAACGATCTGGTCCAGACTATCATAGAGTTCCACTGCGACATAGGAGTGACCCTCCATATTTTCCAATAAGTATTCAAGAGCCTGCAGCTTGAGAGGGTCAGGATCAGCTTTGAAATGGTCCAGGGCTTTTTGAATTTCTACCTGGTTATCTCCTGCTAATTTAAGGTATTCCGGGATGGGGGTCTCAGTTTTTGTAAAAACACATGAAACCAGGTTTGCCAGCATGAACGTTGTGACAAGCAGTTTGATGAATGTCTGCATTTATAGTCTTTCTTTACCACCCTGCTCAGCAGAGGTGTTGATTAAATGTGTGTTGTCGCTAAAGTAGCTATCTTTTACGGAGCCTTGAAGAGCCCAAAACCGCATTGTTCTCTTCCCTCGGCCCCACTTTTTTCTATTTTCTCAATGCTGCCTTGGTAAACAGAAAATCCGGTATATCCTGGTCAAACTTGATGGAATCAATGATGAATTCGGTACCCTTCCCCTTTTTAAGGACATCTTTAAAGATCATGTGTTTGGGATACCAGCGTCCTTCAACCTTGAATACTTCTGTGATCTCGGTGGTCTTCAATAATTTACCGCTTCGTGCATAACGTTCTTCCTTCAGAGCGATCCAGCGCTTTGAATCTACCCAGACCTTGCGTTTGGCATAGGCTATGTCAGCTCTTTTGGCAATTAATTCAACCACCAGTGTCGGCCGAGCCCCAACCTGTTCTTCTGCAATAACGGTGCAATCATAGGCTTCTGCCAGCTCTTCAGCTTCCGTGAAATCCTCATAGGAGAGATCGGAGCCCATGACGGATTGGCGCAGCATGTGTCCGGCGATCTGGATTACCCTGTTCGTCCCCGGTGAATAGATCCAGAGTTTGTCATCAAGCCGGAGCATCTTGGTCCCCTTTTCACGAGGTGGAGAGAGATATTCACTGAATGATTTTTCAGCACCAACCATATAGCCTCGGGAGGTGATGGTACGGCTACTCCGGATACCATGAACGATCATAGTGGATTCCACGACCTGATTTTCGGAGACCATATTTTCATCGATGCGTTGCATGACCTCCAGCCCGTCAGGCCATTTCTGGGCAATTACACTTGATGCGGGCCAGCTAAGCAAAATTGTCCCCACCAATATTAGAATTTGATTTTTCATTTACCTCATGATCCTTATTTCACAATTATTTTGGGGCTGTTATCTGTAGAGATGTTGCATGCAAGGTCTCTACCACCGTGCAATATATTATGTTTCTAGCTCCTTGAAGAGAGATGCTGTCTGCCGCTTGTATATCCCACGTCCGGATACCAGGGAGCCCAGAAGTGGGGCAATGAGGCCAGGAATGAATCCAGCATAGAAACAGGCTGGTATGATCTTTCCCCGAATAACATTGGGGTAGTAAATGCCATCCCCCGTATTCGAAGCCATATCACCCAGATTGATCCCATACTCCTGTAGGAACCAGACACCGACCAACCCCAAAGCTGTTCCAAAAATGGTTCCAATAACACCAATGATGGCGGATTCTATGAGCATGGATCGATAGATGTGACCCTTTTGCTCCCCGACAGCTAAACGCAGTCCCATTTCGCCATACCGACGTAGACCGTTCATGAGACCAGAGTTCCAGAGTACGATAAACATGATCAAAATGAATACAGTGGAAATGATGAAAATAAAAGAACCTGCGAATTGCAGCATGCCAGCCATTTCATTGGAATCTTCAAGGCGGAGGGCGATGGGTGAGTAGGGATCATTTACATCTTTCAGGTTGTTGTTAACCCAGTCTGTGACAACCAGGGCTCTTTCACTGGTGTACTCATCATCCTTGAAAAATCCCAGGATCTCAGTACTGCCGCCATCCATGTCCAAAGCCATCCGGGCTCCCTCAATATCTGTGATAATGGCACCACCTTTATCCAGTGCGGCAATTCCAAAAACGACCATTCCAGAAACATTAAAATTCTGAAAGGACATGGAACCATTCACCGTAGAGGTCATGAGAGTTACCTGATCCCCAACACTGATATCGTAGGATTCAGCCATGCTTTTTGCGATGAGGATATCGAATGGATCTTTGGGTAGACCTCCGGCTACAATGGATTCAGTCAGGTTTAGATAATCCAATTCTGTACTATTGGGGCTAATGAGGTCAGCAGCTAATGCGGAAATCGTAGTTTGAGCTCGTGTCTCCCCGTTTTCATCGGGAATGTCCAGTAGTCCACCAAAGCGCGTCCGGGCTTTCCACATCATGTCGGGAAATTGGGCTTCCAGAGTTTCGATCAGATCAGCTGCATTATCCATAGCCAGGTCCAAGGGCATTTGATGACGATTTTCATAGAAGCTCTGAGACATGAGCTTGACGTGGCCCGCATCCATATGAGAACTCAGGCGTATCATATCGGGTAAAATACCGCCAATATACCCGGTCATTACAACAGTCAGAGCGGCTCCAATGAAGACAGTGAGAATGGGAAAAAGACTTCGTGAACGATCGCGGAGAATTCCAAGCAGCAGAAATTTGATCATGACATCTTCCCCCGTAAAGCATCGGTTGGTTTCAACTTGGCCAATTTGCGCACAGGAATAAAACTGGTAATAGTGACTGTAATGAGAACAATAATTATGGTTCCCAATATCAGTCCTACTGAATACTCCGGGAACAGGGTTTGAGGTAAAACCATTCCAAAATTGTCAACATCCATGGGCATTGTAAGACCCTTAACAGAATTCAAGTAGAGGAGTGGGGCTCCATATATAGTAGCCAGAACAACAGCAAAGAATCCATGCATACCTCCCTCAAGCGTAAACAGTTTGATGAGTGTCATGCGGGTCATTCCCAGAGCCATGAGGGTTCCCATCTCACGTCGACGCCGCCAGATGGAAAGAACTTGCGTATCGAAGACTGCCAGGAGAGCCAGTGCCATGAGTACACCATACATGATACTTCCACCGATACTTTTCATCTCCACCATATCACGGATATCTTTTGTCAGCGCAAAGAGGCTGTGATACTCCCATTCTGACTCGGGTAATTCTCCGCTATAGGACTTATCAATGATCAACAAGGTTGCTTCATTTTCCAGGCGTGTGATATCCTGAAGCAGCGCCAAATCGACCCAGACATTCCCGATATCGATGGTCGAGTTCGTGGTCGTCATGACAGCTACAACCCGGGCGTCCCGGGCGTCATAGGCACCATTCCCATCCCGCCATTGCAAGGTAAAAATATCTCCTGCTTTGACATTGATGCTTTTGGCCATTCGATGACCCAGCATGATGGGTAAATACTCATTTGATTCAACTCTAAGCTCAGATGTAGGTATGTTCATCACCTGTTGATTGGGATCCACTCCCCGTAATATGATGTTTTTTAACCGGTTGTCAGGGTATATGGCTCCCTGGTAAAACATGACGGGTGTTATTACTCCTGAACTGATCAGTGGATTAAAAACCTCTGGAATGGTTTCATGTGCATCAGGGAGGGATAGGGGGTCGTAGGGATCGTAGATCGCGCACCAGTATTGCCCACTACCCATATCCGTGTCTTCTGAAATTCGGATGCTTTGATCCTGCATACCATTATACAGGCCTTTAAGGTAGATGATGGACAGGAATGCCAATGAGAGCACAAAGACATTGAGCCAGGTACGTATACCAGCGCCTTTTAAATTTCGATATGCTAATTTTAGGATGACCATGTTGCCCTCCTTTTATTTATTTAGTTTCATCTTTAACCACTTTGCCATCTTCCAGAGAGATGATCCGTTTCATATACTGCATGACCTTCTCGTCATGAGTAGCGAATAGAAATGTGGTCTGAAGCTCAGCATTCAGTTTCTCCATGGTTTCCAGGATATGATGCGAGTTTTTAGCATCAAGATTTGCTGTGGGTTCATCGGCCAGCACAAGTGCCGGTTTTTTTACCATAGCTCGGGCAATGGCAACACGCTGTGATTCACCACCTGAAAGCTGCGCTGGACGCATATCAGCCTTAGCTGATAATCCAACCCATTCCAGGGCATCGTTGACCATCTTTTTGCGATCGTCTGCACTTTTACCGAGCAAGAGCAGGGGGAACTCAATATTTTCAAAAACCGTATAAACGGGAAGCAGGTTATAGGTTTGGAAGATGAATCCGATGTGCTGGTTTCTGAGCATGGCGGCCTGTTTATGAGTAAGCGATCCTATATTATGATCAAGAACTGTGACCGAACCGCTGGTTGGGATGTCCAGTGATCCAATAACATTGAGTAGCGTCGTTTTTCCTGACCCACTGGGACCGACCAGCCCGCTGAATTCACCTTTTCCAATGTCAATATTTACATTTTTCAACGCAACAAACTCACAACCAGCTACCGGATAAGTTTTAACCAGGTCGTGGGTGTGGATCAGTTTTGTTTCACTCATTTCAGTCTCCTATTTAAGAAATCTTGTAAAAAGTTACCCTGTACCGCTTCGAAGGCACCCAGGCTCAAAGGAGGGCAAAGTGTGCTTGTCTATCCTGGTAACTTGGTGCCATAAAGATTTTTTGGTCCATATTAGTTTAGTGGTTATAAGCCACTGTCAATTGTATTCCTTTACCACTCGAACCAGTGGTAACTAATGATTCACGTCCCGCTGATCCACTCACCTTGGTATATAGGGCTGCCAGGGTGAAGCGGATGCTATCATAGCTTCGTCTCCAACTGAGATATACCAGGGGTGTCTCTGACTCCCAATTCATAAACAGAAGAATGCTAAGCTGGTCAAACATGCTGGGCGAGTAGCTGATCATACCACTACTAAGCTGCAGCGTTTGATCTTCGATGAAGGGACTATTCCAGCTTCTGATAAGCATGTGTTCAGCCATAATATGCAGTCCACTCCCAATCCAGATCGTATAGTCAGAGCCCAGGGTTGCCTGGATCTGGTCTAGAAATGGGTCTACACTAAGCTCTTGATGTTTGTACACAGATTCCACCCAGAGACCGACACCCACATCCCAGAAACCATCCAGTCCGATGCGACCTTCGTACAGATCGGGATCATCAGGAGAAAAATCTGATATATCAGCTATCCTAAAGTGAGAGCTGACGCCGATCTGCCCACGATTCCTGGGTATCTCCACTCGTCCACCAGTTTCAAGCGTACCGGGTTTACCAGGAAAGGCTTCCCAACCCATGGGCTCTCCTGGGAGCAGAAGCCAGGCTCGAGACGACCAGCCAAAATCATAGTAGTAGCTGGCAGAGATCCCCGTGACGCCGCTGGTCAGGTTCAAGGGATCAGTTGGATCCAGGGTGTCAAACCACATGAGGGGACGGAGGATCTTTGCCGGTCCGAAATTGATCTTTTGCAAGCCAATGATGTATTCAGAATGGCTGCTTTGCAGGTTTAGGGCAATCCGATAGGGCTCAAACTGTATGGTAGATTCCGAAAGAGCGGGAGTATCCAGAAAACTCGTCCAGCTAAGTTGCCAACGAAATTCAAGGTCATAGTCCCAGGAGTCAGTCAAATTGTTCGTGACTTCGAATGCCGGTAAATATCGGGTAATGACTTGCATGTCGGAGCGTTCTGTACCAAAGACAGATGTGGAGAGCGATAGTTCCCCGACCAGTGGGAACCCAGCAAAGGTTGAGATGATGGGGAGCATGAAAAATAGTGTTTTGGCAAGTCGCCCCATGCTATCTGGTATCCTGTTCCTGAGGAGGACCTGATGTTCCATAGAACAAAAAATTCATATAGTCCCGGGATAACTTCACCATGTCATCACCAAACATGGCCATCATCTCCGGCGATCTGGCGTCTTCCCCCAGGAGGGTCCAAACATGGAGGAGAAAATCAACGCTGTAGTCCTGGTGGATCTCACCGGCAATTTGGGAATCACTAAAAAAATGTTTCATGGCCTGCATGCTCATTTCAGTCCAGCGACTCATAAGTGATGTGACGGCAACATCTGAGCTTAGCAGGCTGTGTATAAAGACGGGGGTGAAATGACTAACAGCGGATTCTTTCATGGCGATCATGGCCTGCATCTTGTCTTGAAGACTGGCCTGGGCTGTTCTGATACGCTCAAAAGTTTCCATTCCCAGGGACAGGCGCTCGCTCATATAATCTTCCAGGACTGCAAATTTATTGGAGAAATATTTATAAAAAGTAACTTTTGAGACACCTGCTTCCCGGCAGATCTCTTCAACGGTAACTCGATGGTAACCGAATTTCATAAAGAGATCTTCGGCTGTGCGTAAGATATCACCTTCTTTTTTTGGGCGATCCTGAAAGTCAGGTAGTTTAACGTCTGTGAGTATTCGATGTGGCATGATATGTACGATTCCCGTTACTTGTGTTCAAATACGTATGGAATATCCTTAATAAATATAGCATGTCAATCGAAATGTACGATAAATACAAAATAATATGATAAACGTTAATAAACCTATAATGCGTAAATATAATACTGCTGATTGGCAACTAATCAGTGGACGAATAAAAAGGCTACGGTCAGGAATTTCCGTTTCATTACTGAGAAAAAATGTCACATTAACGTCGACTAACCAGGATAGGGAGGAAATGATGAAAATTAAGCTGTCAGGTATATTTCTTATTATGAGCATAATGATCTTTGGATGCCGAGGTGGGGGGGCACCACAGGGTAACGACTTTAAGGGGATCCAAATAAATACCTCTGGAAAAGTAGAAGGTGGGTATCGACACATTCCGATAAATGTAGGTGGCGAACCCATCGATCTGACTGTGTATCGTGGTGATTATGTCAAGTTTTTTATTAATGATGATGGTAATGCTCGTTCTGAGTATGAATTCCTGATTCCTGAACTTAACATTCAAACTATCCTGCGGGACAATAGCTCAGAGCAACCCTACTTTAAGATGAAAAAAACAGGGAAGTACCGGTTGAAAATTGGAGAACAGATGGGTGTGATCCATGTGGTTGAGCTTGAGCAGGTTAACTACTCTGAGATATCTGCTGAGGAAGCCTGGAAAATGATTAATAAGAATCCCCCTTTTATTTTGGATGTGAGAACCAAACGGGAATTTTCCAATGGTTATATCCGAGGCGCAAAATTGATCCCACTGCAGGAACTTCAACAGCGCAGTAATGAAATTGAAATGTACCAGAACCAAGCTATTCTTATCTATTGCGCAACCGGGAATCGGAGTACAACAGCTTCGAAGATATTGTTGGATCGTGGATTTAAGAATATCATGAATCTACGCATGGGTATCATGGGCTGGGGCAGTCAAGGCTATGGTGTCGAATTTTAATTGGCAACCAATATATTGATTGTTTTGGTCGTGGAGACAATGCCTGCGTTGTCTTTCCAATTGGTCAGGTTTTTAGACAGTCTTCGCAGACACCTTCAAGCTCGAGATTGACCGATCTTATCTCAAATTGATGTTTTTGATTAAAGGCTTCAATAGATTTTTGATCCAGGATCTGTACATCAAACCATTTTCCACACCGGAAGCAGCGGAAATGGTCATGGTGACCGGTGTTGCCATCATAGCGAACCATGGCCTCATCCTTGAGTTTCAAGAGTTGACCACTTGCTACTAATTGACTCAAATTTCGATAGATCGTTCCCAAACTGATGTTGGGAATATCTTTACGTGTCTCAGTATAGATCCAATCAACGGTCGGATGTTCGACTGTACTTCTCACAACCTGGAGGATGGTCTCGCGTTGTTTACTATAGCGGTGTTTAATAGTTTCCATGCCTGAAAAATAGACCCTGAACGACCCAAATCAAGTAAATAGTAATAATTACTGTTAAGAAGGAATTCGGTATGAATGGATTAACTATGGATTTCACTGATTTACACGGATGGGGTGTAGGGGATAATTAGTGTCTATCCATAATGTCACTATTTAACCTGAATAATTCATAGCCACTAAGTCACGAAGGCACAAAGTTTTTAAAAAAAAGATGCTTAGCGAAAATTATCCTTCACAGATGCAAATAATTCTGGTTAAAATGACCTTGTTCATAACGTTAATAATCTTCGTGGCTTAGTGTCCTCGTGGCAATAATTCATGAATAATGCAGGTTAACAAAATTAGGTTAAACCGTTAAAACGGTTATATATTAGTTAAGTAGTTAGTAACCACCGACTTAAGTCGGGGTTTGCTGATACAATTATTAGCCTATAAACCGTTTTAACGGTTTTTATATTGAGTTTATAGGCAGACACTAATTAATAACAATGATAAGCGTGTTACCTTTAAAAAGTTCGAATATTGAACCCGGAATGTAGAATTTCTAAGCAGAAAAAAATCCCAGTCCCTAAGACCCAACTCCAAGCAGAGTTTCCGTGTTTATACGTGAAGATTAGTGAGCTTCGGGTTTAAAAAAAGTACAGCTTGCGAGATCATAAAGTTTCAAATCTCCAGTTTCACCAAAAAGCCTATAAACATTTACTTCTATCGGAAATTAAAGTTTAATAGTTACGCACTCCTGAAATAGCTTGCCATATCAAAAAAAAATAATACTAGATTGAGTATGTCTCAACCAAACAGATATGAGCCCGGGTTGAATTCTTACTGAGCAATTAGTTAATACCGAATGCAATCAAGTGTATTGGGTAAAGAATTTGTTAACTTCAATTGTAAGGGGTTTACAGATGAAACTATTAATTAAAAGTCTTACTCTGATTTTGTTAGTTCTGTGGTTTAGCGACACACAGTTATATGGCTGCCGTTTGTGGGGAGCCATTGCAGACGATGGATATGATCTCAGTGAAAATGACAACCCTGTGGATATGAATTATTACAGAGCTAATTATGAA
>JAJRSW010000087.1 GCA_024278595.1 Fidelibacterota bacterium
CAAAACATAAATAAGGCGGACAAGATTTCGTTGATGGTTAAGCGACCACTCAACGTGGTGATGCCCATATTGTCAAACTATCTCAAAGCTAAAATCAAACCACCCGCTATAAACCATTACTTATTTTTCTGTTTCTATAACCTATGATTAGGCGGTCCGTATAAAACGAACAAACTACCTGTCCCGCTGCATAAGACGAATTCGTATGCGTTGTTTATATACATGTTACATGCTCCCTTGGGTATTATACAGTCCGCATAAGACGAACAGCCTGAAGTTATCATAATAAATTGGAAGCCAGTTCTGCCAGAGCCGACCGCTCCCCCTTTTCCAGATTCATGTGCGCATAAAGTTTTTGTCCCTTAAAACGATCGATCAAATAGGAAAGACCGTTGGATTGACTGTCCAGAAAGGGATGGTCGATCTGGAAGATATCACCGGTGAAGACCACTTTGGAACCTTCTCCAGCACGAGTGATAATGGTTTTGATCTCATGGGGGGTCAGGTTCTGTGCTTCATCCACAATAAAAAAGATCTTTTGCAAACTGCGCCCGCGGATATAGGTCAGGGGTGCAATGACGATCTTTTCATCTTCCACCAGCTTATTGATCTTCTCAAACTCGGAGTTGTTGTTTAAATACTGATTCTGAATCACCTTGAGATTGTCCCAGAGCGGTTGCAGGTAGGGGTCAATCTTGGATTTGATATCTCCAGGGAGATACCCAATATCCTTGTTACTCAAAGGTACAATCGGTCTGGCTATATAGATCTGACGATAAGAACGTTTTTTCTCCATGGCCGCTGCCAGGGCCAACAAGGTCTTGCCTGTTCCCGCTTTACCGGTGAGGGACACCAGGGGAATATCATCATTGGTCAGAATATCCAGGGCAAATAGCTGTTCAGCGTTGCGGGGTAGGATCCCGTGAGCTTCCCGTTTGTCCAGTCGCTGCAGCAAGTCCTGATTCGGGTTATAGACCCCCAGGGCCGACTTCTGGTGGTTTTTAATAATATAGTGATGCCAGGGAGCCGGTGTGTTTTCAACACCCAATTCATCAAAGGGTATTTCATAAGGAGCTTGATAGAGTTTGTCGATCAACTGAGTGTCGATGTGTTCAAGGGTTGTTTTCCCCGTATATAATTCATCAATTCGAGCCACTTTATCCGTGAAATAATCCTGAGCTTCCAGACCAACCGCCTTGGCTTTCATCCGCAGATTTACATCTTTACTGACCAGCACAACCCTTTGTTTTTCTTTTTTAGCCAATTCATAAGCAGTATAAATAATGCGGTGGTCAGTGATATCTTCGGTAAAGACTCCTGCCAGATCTTCACTCACAGAGTTGATCTCCACCCGGAAGACCCCCCGCTTTTTGCCAAGGTTAACTCCTTCTTCAAACAACTTTTCGGAAGAGAGTTCATCGATTGCCCTCACAAAAGCCCGGGCATGATAATTCAGGACATCATTGCCCTTTTTAAAATGGTCAAGCTCCTCAAGTACGGCGATGGGCAGTACAATATCATTGTCTTCAAAGTGAGCGAGACAGTCACTATCATGGAGAATGACATTGGTATCCAACACGAGCGTCTTTTTCATAGCGGCTCCTCCTTTAAGTGATTGTGAGAATTTAATCAATTCAAGCGAATAAGGCACGTTGAATTCGTTTTAAGGGCAAAGATAGCCGGTGATAAACAAGCGGACAATATTGATTTTTCTAGACGGATCTGAGACCGGTCTAGACCCAAAGATAAGTAAAATCAATGATAATTAAGTTTGTGGCTTGAAATAAGAAAACAGCCTTCATTTTTTAATCCTCCGGTTATCTTAATCCTCTTTGATAGAATTATTGAACCCGGAGACTGCATATGAGTAACAAACCCTATATAAATCGCGCTGATGTAAAAGAACACCTGGCCAAGGTGAATCCCAATGTTTTGGACTATATCCAGCAATGCGAAATTCAGATCGATAAATTGGCCGAGATCGGCTATCAACTTTCATCTGAACGACATTTACCAACCCTGCTTAATTCCATCATAGAGGAGGGTATGCGTATCACCAATTCTGATGGGGGTACGCTATATCTTATGACGGAAGACCACCGTCTGGCCTTTGAAATCATGAAGACCAACTCCCTGGGAACTGATATGGGCGGAATTAGCAAGACTCCCATTCCGGACCAGATCTATCCGGTGAAGTTGTATACGCCGGAAGGTGAACCGAATCACCATAATGTGTCCGCCTATGTGGGCTTAACCGGTAAGACGCTCAATATTCCAGATGCCTATGAATGTACGAATTATGATTTTTCCGGGGCCAAGGGTTTTGATGAGCGGTTTGGTTATCGCTCGAAATCATTTCTGACCATTGCCATGAAAAATCATGAGAATGATACAATTGGTGTGCTGCAATTGTTGAATGCAACTAATCCCGCCTCCCACGAGATCATACCCTTTTCTACCGATATGCAAAAACTGATCGAGTCTCTGGCCAGTCAGGCGGCCGTCGCCATTACCACAGTCCGGCTCATTGAAGGCTTGAAAAACCTGTTGGAATCCTTTATCCAGCTGATCGCCGATGCCATTGATGAGAAATCTCCCTATACCGGCGGACACTGTTCCCGCGTGCCTGTTCTGGCCGTCATGCTGGCTGAAAAGGTAAATAAAATAGATGAAGGCATCTTTGCCGGGGTAAACTTTTCCAAGGAAGACATGGATGAGCTAAGGATCGCGGCCTGGCTCCATGATGTTGGTAAGATTACCACCCCGGAATATGTGGTAGATAAAGCCACTAAACTGGAAACCATCTATGACCGGGTCCATGAAATGAATACCCGCTTTGAAGTCCTCAAACGAGATGTGGAGATCGAGTATCTCACCGCTCTAACCCAAACAACAGATACAGCCAGACAGGCTGAGTTGGAAACAGAGAAGCTCGCTAAACTTCTCCGACTGGATGAGGACCAGAAATTTCTTAACGTCTGCAACACAGGGGGCGAGTTCATGGCAGGGGATAAGCAGGATCGGGTCCGGGAAATTGCGAAACGCCAGATAGTTCTGGACGGGGAACAACAGGACCTGCTCAGTGAAGAGTGGGTCATGAATCTTAATGTTTCCAAGGGCACCCTTAATGATGCTGAGCGGAACAAGATCAATGATCATATCGTCGTGACCATAGATATGCTGGAAAAACTACCCTTTCCCAAGCACCTCAGGCGGGTTCCGGAGTTTGCCGGGGGTCACCATGAAACCATGGTAGGAACCGGGTATCCCAGGGGTTTGACAAAAAAAGACATGTCGATCCAGGCTCGTATTATGGGGATTGCCGATATTTTTGAAGCGCTTACCGCCAGTGACCGACCCTACAAAAAAGGTAAGACCCTGTCAGAAGCCATGCGGATTATGGGTTTCTTCAAGGCGGATCAGCATATTGATGCCGATCTGTTTGATGTATTCCTCTCAGAGGGTGTCTTTCAAGAATATGCAGATAAGCATCTGGATGCCAAATATATTGATGAGGTTGATGTGCAGAAGTACCTGGATATTCAGCCTAAACCAGTGGCCGCTAACTAACAAGACAGAACGTCAGTTATAAAGACTTAAAAGTAAAAGTTTTCTGAGTTGTCATTGCGAGGCGCTCCTCGACTGTGCCCCGGGCAAGCTCCGCGATGTGGCACTCTCCTGCGGAATTAATTCAGGCACCTGTAACCGCCACAGTCGTTTTCACTTTCTCGAGGTGACGAATTCTAAAACTGGAAAAAGTAAATTATAAGGGAGGTATCATGGAACTAAGACCAGATATTAACTTACTCATGCGGCGGGAGATCTACACACTATTAACCATCACAATCGTTGTTATTCTATCAGTTATAATTATCCAGGTATTGGTTGTCACTTTTGATCCCGATACGGAAAATACCGAGTTTGTCACATACGTTTGGTCCTGGGTGGCTGGCGGGATCATCGGGATGTGGGTTTTCGCCCCCTGGTTAGTGTACCTCTGGATCATCAATTTAAGATACTCGATTGAGGACGAGCGAGTTGTTGTTCACAAGGGCATTATCACCAAGAAGAGTGTCAGTATTCCCTATTCTGCGGTGACAGATTTCACTCTGAGCCGGTCACTTTATGAACGCTGGCTGGAAATTGGAACGCTCATGATCCAGACTGCCGGACAAAGTCCTCAGGGGGGTGGACAGGAGGGCAAGCTGGAAGGTTTAACTGAATTTGATTCATTACACGCCACATTAAGGGCGAAGGTCAAAGCTTATCGCGGTTCTGAACATCAGGAAAAAGCACCAACGGCTAATGCTCAATCAAGCGAGGTGGAAGTTTTACAATCAATTCTGGAAGAAGTCAAACGGATCGGTCGTAAGCGGGACTAAAAGTTATGGGTTTGTTTTTGCGTCATGTTATTTAGACCCAGATATGCGCAGATAAAACACAGATTTTTTAAGAAAAACAGGAAGCGCCAAATCGCTTAAGCTTCCCTGCTACAGGCTATGTTTATCAGAAGGGTTTATGCTGTTCACTGGAGTTTTATAGGTGTGTATCGGCCCGCATACTTTTGTTGGGAGACCCTAAATATTCTAATTTTCCTCATCTAAAAGCTGAATGCCATCGGGCTCGATTTTAAGCAGCCGTTTTTTGTAGAGTCCTCCAACGGAGCGTTTGAATACTTTTTTGCTAATGCCAAAGGCCTTGTAGATATCATTGGGCGGCGACTTGTCCGTCAAATCAAGAAATCCACCAGCTTCTCTCAGGGCGTCAATAATCTTTTGACTTGCAGCATCTACGTGAACCCGTTCTGGTTGTCCTGGTTTTTTAAGACTCAAATCAATTTTACCATCAGGACGAACCTGCTTGATGTATCCTTCAATTCTCTGACCCTGTTGCAGGGGTGTGAAGACCTCATCTTTGAATAATAACCCCCAGTATTCATTTTCAATGATGGCCTTATACCCCAGGTCGGTTCGACTGACAATAAATAGATCTACTTGCTGCCCTTCCGCATAATCTGGTGTTTCTTTAATCAGAAATTTATCAAGCTTGGTGCTGGCTACAATCCGTTGGCTCACATTATCCAAATAGGTATGGACGACATAATGACGGTCTTTTAACAGCTTATGCTTTTGCTCCCTAAAAGGTACAAATAAATCTTTTGGCAGGCCCCAGTCCATAAAAGCACCCATCTCATTATTATCGATCACCTTGAGGCTGGCAAATTCATTGATCTGGGTTTTGGGTTTCCGGGTGGAGGCAATGATGATATCTGAAGAATCAAAATAGATAAATACTTCCAAAGTGTCATCGAGCTTGATCCCCTCTGGCACCTCACGTTTTGGCAAAAGGATATCACCCAGCTCCCCACCATCCAGATAAACCCCAAAAGCTACAGTTTTTACAACATAGAGGGTGTTCATTCTTCCAATTTGAGACATAGCAGCCCTTCCGAATATGTGGTTGAAGATAAGGTCGGGGTGCTGGGATGAAATGAGATTGTTAGGTGATAGTCTGAAATTGGACATTGAGCTCGCCGAAATGCCCAATTTGGGAGTGTAACTGGCATAAACAACTCGGCGACCCTGTGATCTCTGCGAGAGGAAAAAATTTAGCGAGGGTATTTGACGCTACTGTCGAGAACCATGGTGACAGGCCCTTCATTCATGATGTGGACCTGCATATTGGCCCCAAACTCCCCTTTTTCTACCTGAATATCCTTCATCCACAGCTGGTCCATAAAGTGCTCATAGAGGGGGATGGCTTTTTCCGGTTTAGCTGCTTTGGTAAAGCCCGGACGTCTTCCTCGTCGGTAATCTGCCAGTAAGGTAAACTGGGGAATGACCAGCGCTTTGCCCTCGACATCCCTGATGGAGTGGTTCATCCTTTCATCATCATCGTCAAAGATGCGCAAACCTACGATTTTTTCAGCCAGCCAGTCTGCATCCCGAGCCTCATCATCTTCAGCAACTCCCAACAGGATCACAAGACCAATACCAATCTTGCCTCGGGATTTTCCTTGAACTTTGACTTCTCCTTCACTCACTCTTTGGATAACTGCGATCATATCAGGCTTTCATAGCTAGGCGGTTTATACTGACTGCATAAGATGGGGCCGGGGGGTGAAGTTTGAAACTGGAAACTGGTATTAGGTGCCCATACTCAGGAAGATAAAATCCGCGGTGGATGATGGGCTCAATACGGGAGATGCTTCGCGAGAGACTCAGAAAGACCACCAGTAAAGCCCTTTGGTTTACCCAAGGGGGGATCAATAGGGGGGCCAGCGCTATTTGTGGTTTGCGCCTTTACAAAGTTTAGCGCAACCAGGCATTCTCCCGGCCGAACAACTCCCTTAGATTGCGGATAAAGCTGCGGTTGGCGGAGACGCGAATGTTACGGGCCAGCATCTGTCGCTCACGGTTTTCACCTTCACGTAAATGAAAGATCAGGTTACAGGCACCTGAATAGCGACGAGCCAGACTTTTCATCTTATCCACATGTCCATCAGCCACAGAGTTCGGGTCAAAAGCGACGTGAACTTCACGGGCATACTCATTTTGAGCATCCTCAAGCGGAATGACCCGATTGACCAGGATCTTAAGATCATCATCGCTGCGTTTGGAGACCCTGCCCTCCATGAAAACCAGGGCATCGTTTGAGATGTATTCCTTGAATTTTTCAAAGGTGGCTGAAAAAGTCAGGGCATCTACTGAACCGTCAAGCCCATTTAAAGTAAAGAAGGCCATTTGCTTATTGCGCCGGTCATAGTGGATCTTCATGGCCGAGATGATCCCGCCCATCCGCACCTCCTGCTCGTCTCGCGCAGCAGTCACATCCACCAGGTCCAGGGTAGAAAAAGCCTTGATCTCACTTTCAAACCCTTTTAATGGATGACCGGTCAAATAAAACCCGATGTATTCACGCTCACGATTAAGCAGGTCCATATTATTCCAAGCGGGCGCTTCGCTCAGTTCCGGTTCCCGGATCATGGCTGATTCGCCACTCCCGCCAAAAAGATCGGTTTGGTTAGTATTTTTCAAGGTCTGAACCCGCTGTCCATGATGAACAGCCTCTTCCACACTGAGGAATTTTTCCCAGCGAGCACCTGGCAGACTGTCCAGGGCACCGCTACCCACCAGTGCTTCAACCACGCCCTTGTTGAGACTATGAGAATCTACCCGGGAGCAAAAATCGTAAATAGACTCAAATCTTTTGTGATCCTGACGTTCAGCCACAATGACTTCTGCTGCTTTGGCGCCTACCTTTTTTATGGCATTCAAGCCATAGATAATACTTTTACCTTCACCAGGAGAGAAATGGACATAGCTGGTATTAACGTCTGGCGGGGTGACCTCGATCCCCAGCTTGCGACACTCGGCCAGCAGCAGCTGGATCTTATCCGTGTTATCCTTTTCAGAGCTCAAGTTGGCCGCCATGAATTCTACTGGAAAATGAGTTTTAAGATAAGCCGTTTGATAGGCGATCACTGAATAGGCAGCTGAGTGACTTTTGTTAAAGCCATATTCGGCAAATTTTTCGATCAGATCCCAGATTCTGGTTGACAGCTTTTCATTGATATCACGCTGTTTTGCTCCGGAAATGAACTCACCCTTCATTTCATCCATGAGAGCTTTGATCTTTTTACCCATGGCCCGGCGCATAAGATCGGCTTTGGAGAGTGAAAATCCGGCGATCACAGAACCCATTTTCATGACCTGTTCCTGATAGACAATGATACCATAGGTCTCTTTCAGGATATCTTCCATCAAAGGATGGAGATAGGTGACGTTTTCTTCACCATGTTTCCGGGCAATAAAAGTATTGATATTTCCCATGGGTCCTGGACGGTACAGGGCGTTCATGGCAATGAGATCACCCAGGGCAGTTGGTTTCAGCTTTTTCAGATATTCACGCATCCCTGTCGATTCGAATTGAAAAAGACCAATTGTGAGACCATCAGCAAAAAGCTGGTAAACTGCAGGATCGTCCAGGGGAATAGTGCCAATCTCGATATCAACATCCTGGAACTTCTTGATCAGATCGACGGCCTCCTGGATCACCGTGAGGGTTCGCAAACCCAGAAAGTCAAATTTGATGAGCCCCACCGCCTCGATGGCCTTCATGTCATACTGGCTGGTTACTGTGCCGTCCTTGGCAGATTTATAGAGAGGGATATAGTCCGTAAGTTTACCAGGGGCGATTACCAGGCCGGCTGCATGTTTACCGGCGTTACGATTCATGCCCTCCAGTACCAGGGAATAATCAAAGAGCTTTGTGTGTACGGCATCCATCTCCGACGCTTGTTTTAGCTCAGGGCTCTTTTTCAGGGCCTGGAGTAAGTTGATCCCCAACTCCTCTGGAACCAGCTTGGCGATGCGATCGGTCTCCTTAATGGGAACTTCCAGGACTCGTCCCACATCTCGAATAACGGCCCGGGCCTTGAGCTTGTTGAAAGTGATGATCTGGGTGACAGAATCCTCACCAAAGCGTTGTCGCATATAATCAATGACTTCTTCACGCCGGTCGTAACAGAAATCGATATCAATATCAGGCATGCTGACCCGGTCCGGATTCAGGAAACGTTCAAAAAGCAGATCGTACTCCAGCGGATCCAGGTCAGTTATCCCCAGAGAGTACGCCACCAGACTACCGGCGGCTGAACCACGACCGGGGCCGACTGGTATCCGTTGTTTCTTGGCATAATTCACAAAATCATGGGTAATCAGGAAGTAGCCGGGGAAGCCCATTTTCTTGATGACCCCCAATTCATACTCAAGCCGTTCCTTATAACTGGAATCGATATTTTTAACCCGCCGTTCCATGCCCTCCCAGGTCAGATTATCTAAATGATCATTAAGAGACAGCCCTTCCGGAATCGGAAATTCCGGCATATGATTCACACCGGTTTCCAGCTTGAAATCACACATCTCATTGATCCGCAAAGTGTTGTCGATGGCTTCCGGGACGTCCTTGAACAGTTCAACCATCTGTTCAGCACTTTTGATATAGATATCTTTGGTATCATACTTCATGCGATTGGTATCGCTGAGGTATTTACCACGACCAATACAGATCAGGGCGTCGTGTGCCAGATGGTGGTCGGCACTGACATAATGCGCATCATTGGTTGCCACCAGTGGGATGCCAGTATCTTTGGAGACCTTGCGAATGACCTCACGGGCAATGGCCTCCCGCTCGAATTCCTGACCTTCCAGGGTGAAATGGCGTTGCAGCTCCAGGAAGAAGTTTCCGCGGCCAAATATCTCATCATATTCGATGGCCTGCTCCTTGGCGCGGTCATAATCGCCTCGGCTGGCGTGATAGGTGACCTGGCCACTGAGACAGGCAGAGCTAGCGATCAGTCCCTCAGAGTACTTTCGGAGCAGCTCTTTATCCACCCGGGGATTAAAATAAAAGCCATCCATGTAGGCCATGGAGGTCAATTTCAGCAAATTGCGATAGCCCGTATTGTTTTTCGCCAGGAGCACGAGATGATAGGCTCGCTTTCCTTCGGTAGGCGTGCGCTTTTCGGTGTGGAGCCCGGGAGCAACATAGGCTTCCATGCCAATGATGGGTTTGATATTTGCCTTGGTGGCTGCTTTGTAGAATTCCACGGCTCCAAACATGTTGCCATGATCGGTGAGGGCAAAACCGTTTTGGTTCAGCTCAGAAACTTTGGCGATGATCTGGTCTATCCGGGCAGCACCATCCAGGAGTGAATAGTGTGAATGGTTATGAAGGTGTACAAATTCGGCCACAAGACTTCCTTATAAGAATCCCCGGAGGGAGATCAGTTAAACAGGTCGCCCAAGATAGAGTGCAGCCAGACCGATAAAAATATTGAGTTTCAGAAATATCTGTATCCGGCCGTAATTTTTTTTTGCAGGAAATTTCCACAGGGCTATTGCGCACAGCAGGAGGGGCACATTTATGCCCAGGATCACGATCCACAGATAGTGGTCATTGTAAGCTCCTAATACAGCCGGAAACAGGTCCAGAACCATAAAAACGACTATAAGCGATATGGTAAAATTGCGGGTTGCCATTTCCCCCCAGATCAAGGGCAGGGTCCGGGCGCCTGATTGGTGATCACCAACCATATCCTCCAGGTCTTTTACCAATTCTCTGATCAGGGTAAAACCAAAGGCCAGCGCTGCCATGATCAAAGTAACATTAATAGCACCAAAAGCTGAGCCCACATAAATAAAGGTCAGACCCAGCATAAATGAGACAGTGAGGTTGCCGATAAGGGGCAGACGTTTGAGCCAGATGCTATAGGCGATGAGCACCGGTGTAGCTACGAGTCCGGCAATGATGAAAGTCTGAAAAGACACCAGCCAGGAGCAAAGAATACCGATGAAAAAGAGGAAAATCATGTAATATCGGGCTGTATAAATGCTCATTGTCCCAGCAGGCAATGGTCGATTCGGCCGATTGACCCGATCGATCTCAAGGTCATAAATATCATTGATGATATTACCAGCACCATTGATGAGTATTACTGAAAGGATCAGTAAAATCAGGGTGACCAACTGATCCTGTTCACCCAGTAAAAATGTCGTCAGGATCACTGCCAGGGTGGCTTGAAGGAGGTTTAAGGGTCGTAGAATGGTGAGGTATGCGAGCATGTTTTAAGCTAAGGGAAAAGGAACTTAAGCCAAACCTGTTTTCAACGAATAACGTGAGTTAAACAGGGTTCAATCTGAAAGTTACCATACGCTTCACCAAGATTTTGTCCTATACTACGACCAATAATTTAGTAGAATGATATTGAGATAAAAATATGGATAAATATTTAAAAGCAGCCCTTGAAGAGGCAAATAAAGGGCTGGCTGAAGGTGGCATTCCCATTGGATCCGTACTGGTTATAGATGGTGAAATTGTTGGTCGTGGTCATAATCAACGAATTCAAAAAGGAAGTGCTATTTTACATGCTGAAATGGATTGTTTTGAGAATGCTGGCCGGATCAAAGCAACGGATTATCAGCGAGCAACCCTCTATTCAACTTTATCACCGTGCGATATGTGTAGCGGGACAGTTCTACTCTATGGAGTTCCCAAAATTGTAATTGGTGAAAATATTACCTTTAAAGGACCTGAGGAGTATCTTAGTTCACGCGGTGTTAAGATTGAGATCGTTGACAATTTGGAATGCAAGCAGCTCATGGAGACCTTTATCAAGAACAAGCCAGAACTTTGGAATGAGGATATTGGCGTGTAAGGAAAAGTGTTTTCCAGCCAAAGCAGAGGAACACTGGCCCTGTTTTTCAGCTCTTCAAACGTCATGTTTTGAGCATAGTCCCGACACACCTGTCGGGATTGAAATATTAAGTGTGTTACGCTGAGCGCGTCCAAGTGAAGAAGAGCCGGAAAAGATGAAGAATATTCCGCGCATTCTGGCGTGAAACAGGTATAAATTATTTATGCGGGGCGGAACCGACCATCAGGAAAACACCCTGTTTCCAGAAGATCCAGCTACTGAGCAGCAGTGCGGTTCCAATGCTGATATCCAGAATGGCAACCCCTACCAGGAAGGTATGATTTCCCTGAGATACCCGGGATAGAAATGCCCCCAACATGGTCATCAAGCTTAAGGCAAAAAAAAACTGATAGCGGTAAAACTGCCACACTTTTGGCGCTTCCAGCGCATCGATCCGGGCCATATTTCTTGCACAACTCCGCCTAAAAATAAAGCGGGTTTTTACCAGGCCAACACTGATCCCGCCAAGCCAGGAAATAAGTTGACCCCGTTTGGTTGGTTCCAGATCGTGGGCGTCCCGAGCCAGCTCCCAGCCTTTGGTCAATAGTATATAGACCCCAATGTACCAGAGTATAGCAGCCAATATTTTCAAGGTTCTGTGAGAGACGATCATGCTGCAAAGTAAACCGGCTGGTAAAGGAGGGAAGTAAAACCGCTTCTGTTAAATGGTGGGGCGTGTAGAAAATCAGAGGAAGAAATTCATTAAAAAAGAAGAGACGCTAGATTCTGCGTCCTCACAGAGATTCTGTGATATCCCGGTACCGGGACATGATGGTGGCCACAGATTCAACTTTGGTAATGCCAGCAACACTTTTCCCAGCTTGAAAATAGTTTTGATAAGCCCCGCTTTTTCCTGAGCTGTCCTTCAGGTTTTTAAAAGATCGCAGGGTGTAGAACAGCCGCATATATTTTTTGGTCCGGGAGCCGCGTAACATCCAGCGGGCGATGGGTCCGGCTTTAACACCAATACGTTTGATATACTCATTTTCTATGACTGAAACCGGTACGCCGGAGAGCTTATCCGTCAGGACTATTTGAGATTCATTGGCATCAATGATAGCCTGTTTATAATCCGGGTGGGCAGTACATTCGGTGCTGGCAATAAAGCGGGTTCCCATCTGAACCCCGGAAAAACCCAGCTCAAGCATGGCTTTTACCGCCTTTGGGTCACTGATCCCGCCGGCACAGATCAAGGGTTTACCCAGGTCGATGAGATCCTCATAAAGCCGGGTTGCGCTTTCGGTGCCAGCATGGCCACCTGCCCGATCATTGACACAGATCAAACCATCCACACCGCCATCCAGAGCTTTCCCAGCCCATTTGCGATTGGTGGTGTTGTGATAGACCAGGCCGCCGTGAGCATGTGCCTTGTCCACAACAAAACGCGGATTCCCCAGGGCTGTAACAAAAAACGAGACCCCCTCTTCCAGGGAAATATCCAACCAGGCTTTGATGCGATCCAAATACTTCTGAGAGCTTTTTTCCACCAGCAGGTTAACCCCGATTGGTTTGTCCGTTAGCCTGCGGATATAGCGCAGACCGGCTCGGAACTCATGTCCATGAACATAGGTCAAACTCAGGGGTTGCACGATCCCCACCCCCCCTGCTTCAGAAATAGCAGCTACCAATTCAGGATTTGAACAGGGATACATGGCTCCTCCAATAACTGGAAGCTCAATATTTAAATCGTTACAAAATGAAAGGGTCTGGTTGATCATAATCTCCCCAGGTATTTACTCAGTAATATTATAAGCTTCTTCGATTTTAGAGGAACGCAGCCAGTAGCCGCTCCATGCCGAATAAAGAGCGATAGCCCCCATGATTAAGAGGAGCCGTAGCCAATCGTGTCCGGCCTCAACTCGGAGTTGGATATACTGATATCCACTATAAAGCCATATGATAGCCGATAAATAACTAACCCCTTGCAGGACATAAATGACCCACTTCTTTTTGATGAGCAAGAGCAGGGGAAGTCCCAGTGCAAGCACGGCTAAAAAAGTATTGTTTGCTCTGGAGAAATGAGCAGCCAAAAGGATGATCATAAAGCTATAGTTGATGATGCGAGAGCGCATATTTATTTATCCTTTCAAAATGCGGTTAGGGTTGAAAGCGACCAGCAATAACACGGGGATCGCCATTATAATCCTGAATAATTTCAAGGTCATGGTAACCCTTTTCCATGAAGATATTTAAGATTAATTTTTCCTGGTGTGATCCGCCAAACTCGAAATAAAATTGACCACCGGGCTTGAGCAGATCAGGTAAAACATCAGCATAACGACGGTAGAAGGTGAGACCATCTTTATCATCAAAAAGGGCGAGGTGCGGATCAAAATCAACTACTTCTTTTTGAAGCTGTTCTTTTTCAGCGGGGGCAATGTAAGGGGGATTAGAAACCACCAGATCAAACCGGGTTTCAATATTTGGTAAATGTAGGAGAATGTCAACTTCCTGAAATGACACCTGGGTCTTATTTAATGTGGCATTTTCCCTGGCCTGTTCTAGAGCCTCTGGCGAGACATCTATGGCCAGAACTTTGGCCCCCTCAAGCTCCTGAGCCAAAGAAATTGCGATGCAGCCAGATCCAGTCCCAATATCCAGAATGCGTGAATCGCTCTTTTGCGTTGAAGCAATGGCCTTTTCAACCAGAACCTCTGTTTCAGGACGGGGTATTAAGGCGGCTGGCCCGGTTTTCAGGGTCAAGTTCATAAAGCCGGTTTCGCCCAGAATATGCTGGAGCGGTTCCCTGGTGCAGCGGCGCTGGATAAGTTCACGGTATTTATCCAGCTCTCCGGGATTCAGAGGTCGATCAAAGTAGAGATAGAGCTCAAGCCGGTTTTTGTGGAGAATATTACCCAACAGGATCTCGGCATCCAGACGGGCATCCGGAACCCCTTTTTTTGCGAGAAAATCAGCACTCGACTTGATGATGTCAACGACACGCCAAATAGTCATGATAGGAATCTAGTTTTTAAGGTTAATGGTTTCCATTAAATTAATAAGAAATGAGCCATATATTACCAATTAATGTGCGCTTGTGGGATCTCACGCTTCTCGATGAGATACCTTGAGAAATCGGTGTTAACCTGTTTTCATTTTTGGGGTGTTTCAATCAAATAAAATAATATTCACCAGTGAAACCAGGTCCTGGACATTGATATTACCGTCATTATTAATATCGCCAGTCTCATATTGGGGTGTGCTTGGTGTGATCTCACCGATAATGATATTTACCAGGATCACAATGTCACTGACGGTATTCTGGTTATCAAAGTTCATGTCTCCCGGGAGGTACTGAGAGAATATGCGGATGTAGTCGGTCATTGTTTGCGTTACCGGATTACCCAGATTGTCCATTACGCTAAGACTCACATCATAAAACCCCGGTTCACTGTAGGTGTGAGCCGGATGTTGGTCAATACTGGTTTGACCATCACCAAAATTCCACGCCCACCAACCGATGGGACCGCTGGAAATGTCACTGAAATGAATCTCGGTACCGACCAGGGCAATGGTCTCATCAGCCCTAAGATCAGCCATTACGGGCTGAGGATCGCTAAACACGGTTGCCACAAATGCTACTGCGGGATCAGGCAGGTTGGCACTATTACGCAGTTGCATAAAATAAAAATCATTGGGGGCGCTGATATTCTGGGCAGGAGCATCAGTCCAATCGGACCATTCAATGAGATGAACATCATCAAACCAACTATAGGCATCACCCATGTTGGGCATGTCAGTATTCAGCCGAATATCGAAATAGGTCGCATTGTAGGGGGGGATGGTCTCGTTGTGATAATAGGTCCAATCAGAAGTACCATCGATTCCAGGTGTTAGATAATGGGTGGCCAGGATGGTGGATGTTGTCCGGCCAGCATAATAGCGGATCTGAATGGTGGCATTATTGCTGTTCAGGGTCTTGATATAGGCTGAGACATGGTGCTTTTTGGTGGCAGTGACCCGAATTCTGTTTTCCAGGTTGGTAATGACATTATCCCCTGAGGAAGATGTGCGATGTTGACCGATGGAGCGATCCCCGGTATATGCTTCAGTAACATCCAGCCACTCACTGCTGCTGTTGAGATTCCATTGACTGGAGCCTTCGTCCTCCATGTTGCCATACCAGAGTAATTCACGCCCCAGCCGGAATTCCCATCCGATCCCATCTGCGAGGGACAAGCTGGAAATGTTTCCCAACCGGTGAATGTCAAGGGGAGCGGAAACCCAGGATGAGCCATCCAGTTCGAGATCAAACGAACGCCGGTTCGGAATATGGGTACGTGGCATGGATAAGGTATCCAGCCAGATCGAGGCCTGCGCATTTCCCCGATCCACATAAAGATAGGTATCCAGGGCCTTTGATTTATTGGCCAGGTAGTCCAGTAAATGAACCCCCAGAGCTCCTGTAGCAGGAACCGGGATGTAGTCATCCAGATAGACCGGCGTAGCCGAATAGGCAGAGAAGCCATCTTCATTAATTTCTGCGTTTAGAATGACCGATGGAAAAGTTTCATGATAGTTCAGATCAAAGACAAAATTCCCCAATGAATGAGCGATGAGCTTGCCCTGGTAAACTTCAAAGCCCTGGATAATATGGGGATGATGAACCACAACCAGATCTGAGCCGGAGTCAATGGCAAAGTGCCGGATCTCACGATCCCACATATGGGGCACATCCAGGTAGGGGGAATAGTTTTCGTCCTCATCACTGTCCTGAGGGAGATCCATGTGCTCAGTATTTTCCCTGGGGGCGATCCAGTCCTCAGGCAGAACACCGGTTCCAAATTCAAAGCCATCATAACCGGCACCGGGAGCCGTGGAATACTCGCTGCCAGTATGCATTTCCATAACCACCAGGTCGGCTGCCGCCCGAACGGCATCAATCTGCTGCAGTAGGTAATAGGGTGTCAGGTAGGCAAACCCGGGTTTGTTATATCCAGCATTCAAGTAGGGCTGGGCATTGTTGTATTGTCCCGTACGATCGGAGTTAGCCAAATAGGCAATGGCGACCCCTTTTGTGTTGGTAAAAACGGGTGAATAGGCTTCGTAAGAATCGAGTCCTGCGCCGGAAAAAAGAATATTATTTTCGATCAAGGCCTGTTGGGTGACCTGGAGCCCGACAACACCGTAATCCGTGCTATGGTTATTGGCCAGGGTGACCAGATCGATGCCCGCTTCGGCAATGCCTGTGACATAATCAGGGTTACCCCGGTAAACCACGGATTTAGTGGGATGTTCCTCTCCCACCAGGGACATGGTGCATTCCAAATTGGCAATGGTAAGATCAGCAGCATTTCCCAGAACATCCATTGTGGGCGCAAAGATGGAGGCAACACCTCCAGTTTCCAGAATACCACCTTCATCTTCATAACGGCGGGCGATCATGATATCACCCACAAAATTCAAGGTCAGCGGAAAAGAACTACTGCCCATATCAACTTCGATCTGGGTGATGGCCTGACCCCAGTGGTCAGCTTCATCCAGAACCTGGAGCAGTACGGTGTATTCGTGGTCATCTTCAACCATAAAAGTATGCGTGGGATTGATCTGCTGGCTGGTCTCACCGTCCCCGAAATTCCACAAATAGGTGTGCGTTTCACTGTCAGCATCATTGACGAGAGCCTGGAAGCTGATATCAACACTGCGTTGCTGAAGGCTGTTGCGGTAGAGTTGACCCTGACTGTATTGAATACTCACCTCAGGCGCAAAGGCAATGGCGTTGGTGATATCAAAAAGTTCATCAAAAAATACAGTGCCTGTGGGATCTGAATCCCGATCATTTATATAGATGATATTGGTCAGGGTTGGATGGTAATCGAATTTTGCAAACCAGTCATCGCCAATGGGCAGCCGAAAAAGGTTCCAGGTATCCTCAGGAAAGTAACCCTGATAAACCGTGACCCACTCTTCAATGTCCAATTGCTGGCTGCCATCCAGGGCGTAAAAGAGAGTATTCAGGGAATCCTGAAGTGCGATCCCGTGGATCTGACCCATGGCTTCCACATAAAGCGCGAGCTGAAAGATTGCAGCTGGCGCTATTGAATAGGGTGCTATGCTTTGAGTTTTCCAGGTATTTCCCCAGATCTTGAGCGAATGAGGTGATCCCATAAAGGTCCGATCAGAGGAGATTTCCCAGGAGTCGGGGTGATGATCTTCGTCTAAATATGATTCCAGAACTAGCTCGCCATCATCAAAATTTTCCAGGACATGGATGGATTCATGGCCGGGAAGGCTATCTGAGATGATGTCACTCAGGGGACCAAAATTTCCAAAATGATCCAGAGCCTGGATCTGAAAAACATAATTTAATGTTGGATCAAGATTATCAAAAATAAGATTATGCGTCGCTGGGTTAAGCAGACGAACCTCTGAAAGTGCATCCAGATAGGGAGAATTTTCAGTCAGGCTGTCGGTGTCATAAAATATCTGATAGGTCAGGTGGTTCGTATCAAAAACTGGATCCCACTCCAGATTTACATAGGATTGTCCGTCAAAGCTGGAGCGCCAGTTATCAATAGCTTCTGGGGGTGAATTGTCCGGGACATTATCCCAGTTTTGAAGATAAGCTTCCAGGGCATCGATAAACGGCTGGTAATATTCCATGAGGATACTGTAATTCTCATAGGAACTTGGATACTCCCCGGCATAGAGTTCGGTCAGGGGCATATCCATATCCTGGAAAAGCATGGGCTTCTCAAAGAACTCGACCTGAACCCAGGGCTCATAGACCGAACCATTATCAAAATACTGACGCAGATAGTTCATCTGAACCCCGGTATTGGGACCCAGCAGGGTATAAGTATGGGGCATTTGATAATCTTGATTTGGCCCATGATAGATCAAGCTTCCGGTGTAATGGATACGATAATAATCATCTACTCGGACGGCCTGGTGAGCACCAAAGGTCTCGGAAGCAATCGGGTATTCTGCGGTAAAGTTCACAATATCCAGATTATCATCTGCCAGATCCCGAATGGGTTTATTGGCAATGCCGGCATCCCAGCCACCAGACAACACAATGGATTGGAAGTCGGCATGGGCATCATTATCATCAAAACTATGGGTGTGGAGGACCAGGGGGGAGTGGGGGCCGATCTGCATGAGAGAATCACACAACACTTCATGAAAGACCTGGAACACAGTATTCGCATTGCGAGCAGGATCAGACAGGGATTTATTGTTTGAATAGGGCGGTGATCCCGTCCACTTTACTTCGCGACCGGCTCCGGCGATCAGCATGGCGAAGGCATCGGTCTGGAGAAACATTTCAGTTCCCAGATAAGGGGAAATAAAATCATCACAGGGATGCGGGATCTCAACCACCACCTGTTGTCGGCTGGCGTTGGGGTTAATAATGAACAAACCCCAGCCATTGGCAAAACTCCCCTGGACCTCATCACCGACCACGCCAACCTGATTAGCATCCACAAATGACATATCCAGGCGCTCGCGAATGATGTAAAAGGTTCGATTATAGAGCAGGTCTTGAAATTCGACCAGTTCATACTGAAACGTATTATTTGAGTCGACCAGCATCTGGTCAACGGCTGAAAGATCACGTTCCAGTAGGGTGTCAAAGATGTTACGCCAGTGCTGCAGGGTGTAATCTGATCCCGGGATGATCCGATAATTGCCAAAACCAGTGGTTTGAACATCGATCCAGTCAGGGCCATAATCATTATAACCTGGAGCTGCGATTCCTTCTGAAACATGACTGACATAATTATCATAGGCCGTTGTGGATGAGTGGCCGCCAATGAATTCCATAAGATTTCCGGACTCATAAATAATCTCAGCCTGTAGCCCCATGGACGTGAGGAACAGAAAAATCAACACGTTGTATCTATGCTTGAATATAATATTCACAATGGGCTGAAATTAAGGTCAGCAGGGTCTGATGGTTACTGTCAATTCCTAACATTTTTGAGGGCTATTACAGACAACGGAGCTCCTTCGCCTTCGCTCAGGAAGACTACCCGAAGAGAGCTCACCTGACCTAGTCTTTCTGAACGGAGTGAAGAATCTCACTTTTATGGCAGAACATTCTCGTCAAATGGAGCTCCTTCGCCTTCGCTCAGGAAGACTACTCGAGGAGCCCACCTGACTTAGTCTTTCTGAACGAAGTGAAGAATCTCACTTTTATGGCAAAGCATTCTCGTCAAATGGAGCTCCTTCGCCTTCGCTCAGGAAGACTACTCGAGGAGCCCACCTGACCTAGTCTTTCTGAACGGAGTGAAGAATCTCACTTTTATGGCAGAGCTTTCTCGTCAGATAGGGATCCTTCGCATCCGCTCAGGAAGACTAAAAAGACCACTTGCAAGACTGGATTTCATTTCATGAACCCCTATCCTAAGGTTATTTTAAAGCGATCTTTTCCGATAAGATGTTACTTTACAAGGGGGGTTCCTCGTTTATACTGTGAAGGTGATAAATATTGTAATGTATAGACCTGATAAAGGAGATAAATAATGAAACACGAATTACCCGCTTTACCATTTGCCCAGGACGCCCTGGCCCCGGTTATTTCAGCCGAAACGCTGGATTACCACTATGGTAAACACCACAACGCCTATGTAACCAACCTGAACAAGCTGATCCCTGGCACCGAATTTGAGAATATGAGCCTGGAAGAGATCGTTAAAAATGCTACTGGTGGTGTTTTTAATAATGCAGCCCAGGTTTGGAACCACACCTTCTATTGGAACTGTCTCTCTCCCAATGGTGGTGGTGCACCTGCCGGTGATCTGGCAGTGGCCATTGATGCTGCTTTTGGTTCGTTTGATAATTTCAAGACTGAATATACCACAGCCGCCGCCACCAATTTTGGTGCCGGTTGGACCTGGCTGGTCAAGAATGCTGATGGTTCTCTGGCAATTGTATCCAGCAGTAATGCTGGAACACCCATGGCTGTCGGACAAACAGCACTGTTAACCGTCGATGTCTGGGAACATGCTTACTATGTGGATTACCGCAATGCCCGTCCCAAGTATCTCGAAGAGATCTGGAAGATTTTCAACTGGGATTTTGTGGCGGAGAATTTCGCTAAATAATACAACTCCATGGTCAGCAATGAACCTGGACTCGCGCAGAGTCGCAGTGAGTTGACTTGAAATAACAGCTTCGATGAACAAAAAGACCGGGATCTCCCGGTCTTTTTTTACCAAGCCAGGTAAAAACGCACTCAATCCTTGCCCTCGACTGAGTGCATCGCATATTTGGGGTCGCATCTAATTTTAAGGGGACATTCATGTACACCAATATAAAAGTAATCGGTTTGATCATACTTCTGTCGGTAGGTGTGAGCGCAAAAAGCATTCATTATACGCTGTCCATGTCAGAGCCACAGACGCACCTGTTTGAAGTCGAAATGCGCCTGGAGGGTTCTGGAACCAAGGAGGTCGTGGCTTTACCGGTTTGGACTCCGGGGTCATATCTCGTGAGAGAGTATGCTAAAAACGTCCAGGATGTTTCGGCCCGTAGTGCAAATGGAACCCCGCTTAAGATTCAAAAAATTGACAAGAATCACTGGGAGGTTAGGGGTAAGCGGGGACAGGATATGATTATCTCCTATCAGGTTTACGCGTTTGAACATAGTGTACGAACCAGCTATCTCAACTCAGATCATGCGCTGCTTGTCCCGGCCAGTGTGCTCATGTACTGGCAGAAGAATCAGGGTCGCAAGCATCATCTTCACATCGACCTGCCAGCGACCTGGTCTACCATCACCACGGCATTGGAGCCCTTCAATCAAGCGGGCAATGTTGACTTTATCGCTGATAACTATGACGAATTAGCAGACTCACCCCTGGAGTTGGGAAATCAACATGTCATCGACTTTACCGTTCTGGGAAAACCCCATCAAATAGCCATCTATGGCGCCAGCAATTATATTGATTCCACTCTGATTGCTGATTTTAGCAAAATTATTGAAGCAGAAGCCCGGATATTCGGTGGTCTACCCTATGATCACTATAGCTTTATCGTTCATGCAGAAGAAGGCCGCGGTGGGCTGGAACACGCTGGATCCTCAGTCAACTTTATCTCACGTTGGTCATTTACCAGTGAAAAACGCTATAAAAGCTTTTTGGCGCTGATCTCTCACGAGTTCTTTCACACCTGGAATGTGAAGCGGCTCTATCCCAAAGGCATCGCCACCTTCGATTATGATAATGAGAATTATCTGGATGAACTCTGGGTAGCAGAAGGGATTACCAGTTACTATGATGAGCTGATTTTGCAGCGGATTGATTTGAGTGACAAGGAGACCTATTTAGAAGTTATTAAAGATGAAATCAATGTTCTGGAATCCCGTCCTGGTCGTAACCATCAATCCGTTACTGAATCGAGCTGGGATACCTGGATCAAATTTTACCGGCGCAATGAGCATTCTCATAATTCCACTATCTCCTATTACAACAAGGGTCATCTGTTGGGGCTTTTATTGGATCTGAAGATCATCGCCGCAACGAGTGGTGGCAGCAGTCTGGATGATGTCATGTTGCAGCTTTACCAGGATTTCGCCCTAAAAAAAAGGGGTTATTCCAGTAAGGATGTGCGTCTGGCCTGCGAGAAAGTGAGTGGCTTAAAACTGGATGATTTTTTTGCGAAGCATGTATTTGGCCGGGCGCCCTTACCCTACCATGAAGTGCTTGATCTAGCAGGTCTGGAGCTTGATTCTACCACCGAAAAGAGCGCCTATTTAGGCGCGACGCTCCGTTCCCGGGAGGGCAAGGTGATCATCACACGGGTAACGGAAGGATCACCGGCCTGGGATGCTGGTCTCAATGTGAATGATGAGTTCATCGCCATCGATGGATTTCGGGTAAAATCTGCACCCCCCCAGTATCTTGGTGAAAAAGTTCCTGGAGATCGGATCATTTGCACGCTCAGTCGCAACGGGGTCTTACGGGATATCCATTTGACCGTGGGGTTCACTCCCGTTACCATCGAATCCATCAAACAGGTGGGTGAGCCAACTGACCAACAGAAGCTGGTATTTGAGAAGTGGCTGGGAGGGGCGTGGTGAAGATTAAAAACCCGGGCAAAACCCGGGTTTTTAATCTTCAGTAACGCCGAAGTTTAATATCTTGGACGGGTCTGACGAGCCCGTTTAGCAGCTTTTGCGCGACGTAAACGGCGGTCTTCTGAAGGCTTTAAGTAGAAGGAGTTCTTCTTAACGTCTTTAAGAATGCCGGCTTTTTCGTATTTCTTTTTGAAACGCCGTAAGGCTTTTTCAAAAGGCTCATCTCTTTTAACAGTTACCATTACTGACATAGTGCGATCTCACCTCCTTACAAATCAACCCAGATAGGTCTGCAGTTTACGACTACGGGATTTGTGCTGGAGACGCTTGATGGCCTTCTCCTTGATCTGACGAACACGCTCCCGCGTCAGGTTAAATTCTTCTCCAATTTCATTGAGGGTCAGTGCATACTCACGATCAATGCCGAAATACATACGGATAACTTCCCGCTCCCGATCTTTTAAAGTATCAAGGGCGGAACGAATTTCTTTTTTAAGTGAATCAGACATAAGATCGAAATCAGGTGAGTCTTGATGCTCATCCTCGATCACATCCATGAGTGAATTTTTTTCTTCTTCCTGGAATGGGGCATCCAGTGAATGATGACGCTTGGAAATACGAATGGCGTCCGCCACTTCTTCCGGAGCCATATCCAGCTCTTTGGCGATCTCCCGCTAAGTCGGCGTCCGTTCCAGTTTCTGCTCCAGACGATCAGAGGTCTTGGAGATCTTGGAAATAGTACCAACCCGGTTCAACGGCAGCCGTACAATTCTGGAGTGTTCAGCCAAGGCCTGCAAGATGGACTGACGGATCCACCATACAGCGTAAGAAATAAATTTGAAACCACGGGTCTCATCAAACCGTTCAGCAGCTTTGATCAATCCCAGGTTACCTTCGTTGATCAGATCAGTTAAGGGAAGTCCCTGCCCCTGATAATCCTTGGCCACAGAGACTACGAAACGCAGGTTTGCCTCAGTTAATTTTTTCAGCGCCAGACGATCGCCCTGCTTTACCCGCTGGGCCAGCGAGATCTCATCTTTGGGATCTAATGGCTCGTATTGACCAATCTCCTCCAGGTACTTACTGAGGCTGCGATTTGTGTCTCCACCGATCCGTTTGACTTTCTTTGCCATAGGCTCCTGCTCTTACTGCCTGGATCCTAGTTGACCCAGAGCCAGCGAAATTAATTTTAGACCCTCCACCTGTCAAGCACTAAGACGGTTATAATTAGATGAAAATCATCTCGCAAATTATCATAAGCATTAACTCCCCGGTGGTTTCCCGATGATTCTCTCGGGTCAAAGACGGATGAAATCCCTGTAATCAAGCGCTAATAGAATTACTTTGAACCATCACCAATATGGACGGAGATTATGATTCAAGATACTCAAGCGCGCAACCATTTCTATGACGGCTGGATTTACCGTAAATTTATTGATCCTTCACTGGGCGGGATCCGGAGACGGATCGCCAAAATAATTCCTGAGGGTAGTCGAGTCATCGACATTGGCGGTGGTACAGGTGATCAGTTATTGCATATCGCCGATCAGATCCACTGGGGTATCTGTATTGAGTTATCAGAGGCCATGGTAAAAACTGGCCGGTTTCAAGCTGAACGGCGCGGGATTTCCAATTGCGAATTTCAATTGGCCGATGCCACCGATCTGTCCCATTTAGCAGACCAGAGTTTTGATTTTGCCATGAGCAGCATGGTTATTCATGAAATGCCCCGGAAAAACCGTCTTCCCGTGCTCAACGAGATGAAACGCCTGGGCAAACAGATCATTCTGGCAGACTGGATCTACCCCCAGCCTTCCACCATTAAGCTGGTGGGCACTCATTTCATCGAATTCATGGCGGGCTGGGAACATTATTCAGGCTTCAGGTCCTTTATGAAAAACCAGGGTACACCAGCGCTCATCGAAGCGGCTGGCCTGGAGATCGTGGAGACCCAGATCACCACCAAGGGTACAATCCAACTGTGGTTGTGTAAGCCGAATTATTGAATGTGGATAGAGCCACATCAAAAATGTATTCCCATCTAGCCGGGCGGTTGAAAATGGCGCATGGTTTTCATGGTCCCATTGATGAAGTTGAATCCATGTATACTGATATTGAGTAGGCTTTTCTGGAAGTCTTCCCGTAACTATGTGACCATGTAGAAATGCCGGATCCGAAATAATTCATAGTGACTGCGGGAATGATAGCAAGCCTGAAAAAATGCCATCCCGAGGTGCTCAACCGGCTGTCTGTTGAAGGCGAGCTCCAGGTTTGGATCAATATTACAGGCGAAAAGATATTATTATTAACAGTTAAATAAAATCATGATTACGGCATGATTTTTTCTATTATCTCAGGCAGAAACAATTATTGAAAGGAAATATAATGCGGATCAAAATTTTAGTGCTAATAAGTGTGATAATTCTAGCAATGACGGCTTGTGACTCGAAGGAGAGAGTAAAGGCTCCCGAACCGGGGCAACCGGCAGTTGCTCCACGCCAAATGGCGTCCGATGGTCACAATGTGGTCGTTGAAGAAGTGGTTCAGGCCAAATCGTACACCTATTTGCGAGTAACAGAGGGTAGCAAAGAGTATTGGATTGCCACGGCTAAGCAGCCCTATGAGGCCGGCATGAGCCTTTCCTATGGTCAGGGTATGGAGATGAAAGATTTTGCCAGCAAAGAATTGGATCGCGTTTTCGAAAGCATTTGGTTTGTTGGGCAGATGAGTGGTGCAAGCAGTGTTGCCCAGAGTAGCAGCATGGGATCCTCCAGTGGCAGTCAGTCTATGTCTCGACCCCAGAATATCTCAGTCCAAAAGGTGGCTGGCGGGGTGACAGTCGCAGAGCTTTACGCTGATATGGCTGCTTATGAGGGCAAGACCATCAGTATTCGCGGGGAGGTCACCAAGTTCAACTCCAAGATCATGGACCGTAACTGGGTTCACCTTCAGGATGGCACCAAAGCTGGTGATAACTTTGACCTGACCATCACCACCAGGGCTCCCGTTAAGGTCGGAGAAACCGTCGTTTTTAAGGGCGTGGTAACGCTGAATAAGGATTTTGGAGCTGGTTACAAATATGATCTGATCGTGGAAGAGGCAGTCCTCGTCAACGAGGGGTAAGTACTTTTAAAAAAGTGTTCGAGCTGCAGCGAGCACAGAGAATTTTATAGCTATCAAAAAAGGCGAGTATTCATATCCTCGCCTTTTTTGATATCAACCTGCACTCATAGAACAGTCATGGAGGGGTGAACATCAATCATGCTCTGTGGTATAAAGAAGTTCTGCTCACCAGATAGGCACATCTGATTGCAGGACTCGTTCCTTCCGTTTAGATTGAAGCATGTCAAAGCCCTCAAATGTTGCGCCTGCAGACAAGCAAAAGATATTCATTATCCATGGCCCCAATCTGAATTTGTTGGGGACCCGGAACCCGGATCAGTATGGAAGCCTGACCTTGGATAAGGTCAATACAGCCATCCGTAAAAAAGCCCGGGATTTGAATCTGGAAACCCGAATTATCCAGACCAATCATGAAGGTCGTATCATCGATCTGCTTCATCGTCGTCGGAAATGGGCTGATGGCTTTATCCTTAATCCCGGCGCTTTCACCCATTATGCTTATGCGATTCGAGATGCCATTGAAGCCATTGGAACGCCGGTTGTGGAGGTCCACCTGTCCAATATTTATGAGCGGGAGGCTTTTCGTAAAATTTCGGTGACCAAAGGAGTCTGTGCAGCCCAGTTCTATGGCAAAAAGGTGGAGTCGTATCTGGAAGCACTGGAATATTTTGGATTGTCGCAGGAGTAAAAACTTTTTTACCACAGATTTACATAGATAAACACGAGTTAAGGCGATTGATACAATTGATTATCACCCAGCGAGGAAGTTCTAACCAGGCATTTTGTTTTTACCACACCAAGACAAGTCTGGTTACTTCTTCATAGCTGTGAAAATGTGCCTGAAATGACTCTGGATACGCTGGAAATCAATAATTCTCTGCGTTCCTTGCAGGCTCTGCGAGAGGCAAAAGTTGGATCTTATAATTCTAACTCGGGCACTTAATTTTTAACTGAGGACTAAACATGCTATCAACCCTGGACTTTAGTATCATTGTCGTATTCCTGGTCGGTATTTCAGCCTATGGTCTGTATAACAGTCGCTTCAATAAGACTTCGGAAGATTATTTTCTAGCCGGACGCGATATGCCCTGGTGGGCAGCCATGTTGTCAATTGTGGCCACCGAGACTTCAGTGCTGACCTTTATCAGTATCCCCGGGCTGGCATATCGGGATGACTGGTTTTTTCTACAATTGGCCCTCGGGTACATCCTGGGTCGTATTCTGGTGAGTATCTTTTTGCTGCCAGCATATTTCAAAGGCAACATTAGCTCGATCTATGAAGTGCTGGGTGAGCGTTTTGGAACCCGGATCCAGAAAACTGCATCGGGTGTCTTCCTGCTGACCCGTATTTTGGCTGACGGAATTCGTTTCCTGGCGACTGCGGTGATCGTTCAGGTGGTCACGGGCTGGTCCCTGCCTGTGGCTGTCCTAATCATTGGGGTTGTGACTGTGATATATACACTTATGGGTGGAATTCGTACGGTGGTCTGGGTAGATAGTTTTCAGTTTGTGCTCTATCTGGGCGGGGGGCTGGTGGCCGTGTTCTACATCCTGGGCCATAGCGATGTCAGTTTTGGCAGTATGCTTTCTCAGCTAAATGCAGAGGGCAAACTTGATATTGTCCGCTGGGGCTGGAATTTCTTCTCAGATCCCTGGCTTTTATTTTCAGCTGTCTTCGGGGGCATGCTGCTGTCCTTTGCTTCCCATGGAGCTGACTATATGATGGTTCAACGGGTATTGTCAGTTCGAGACTTATCTGGAGCCAGAAAAGCAATGATCGGTAGTGGCTTTTTTGTTTTTTTGCAGTTCATGGTTTTTCTCTTGGCCGGCTCCTTGATCTACATCTATTTGGGAGGTGTTGAGCTTGAAAAGGATCGGGAGTTTTCGTTCTTTATCGTAAACGAACTTCCGGTTGGGCTAAAAGGATTGTTGTTGGCAGGAGTTTTATCGGCTGCCATGTCAACCTTGAGCTCATCAATCAATTCTCTCGCATCGTCTACTGCAACCGATTGGCTGGGAAAGAATGTAAGCATCAAAACATCACGATTGATCAGCCTGGGCTGGGCGGTGGTGCTAATCGGAATTGCCCTGGTCTTTGATGAATCTGACAAGTCGATTGTCGTCATGGGTCTACAGATCGCCTCGTTCACCTACGGTGGACTATTAGGGCTGTTTCTCCTCACGAAGATCGACAGGGAGTTTTCTCAGATCAGCCTCATTGCCGGCCTGGTGTCCTCCATGCTGGTGGTCTTTGGATTAAAGGAGCTGGGCCTGGCCTGGACCTGGTTTATCGGCTTTTCGGTCCTGACCAATTTGATAGTAGTATATGTGGTTGACTGGGGAATGAAACTAAGGTCAGAGTAGTATGGTCTAAAACCAGGCGGGGATTCAATCCCCGCCTGGTAAAGAACATCATTTAGCCTGAATAATTCATAGCCACGAAGTCACGAAGGCACAAAGTTTTAAAAAATATATGCTTAGCACAAATTATCACTCACAGATGCAAATAATTCTGTTTAAAATGACCTTGTTCATAACTTTAATAATCTTCGTGGCTTAGTGTATTCGTGGCAATAATTCATGAATAATGCAGGTTAGAAGAAGATAAACTTGATGACCTCGCAAAAAGTATTTAGAAAATCACATAATATGCCCTATAACCATTAAATACAACGGCTTACGACAAACACGCATAAAGCAATAAATAACAACACTCCGCGTCATTTCGACAGGTGGTCCCTGAGCTCTGTCGAAGGGTGGTCCCTGAGCTCTGTCGAAGGGCGGTCCCTGAGCTCTGTCGAAGGGTGGTCCCTGAGCTCTTGTCGAAGGGTGGTCCCTGAGCTCTGTCGAAGGGTGGTTCCTGAGCTCTGTCGAAGGGCGGTTCCTGAGCTAGTCGAAGGACTCAATGCAACGCTCTGCGAGAGGGACTTTCTGCGGTGGCGTCAAAATTACTTGCCTGTAATAACTCCCACAATAACAACAATGATGGTTATGAG
>JAJRSW010000088.1 GCA_024278595.1 Fidelibacterota bacterium
ACAATCAATCCCCTGATAGCAACCGCGCCTTATCGAACACCAGGATAGAAATGACCCGATCCTAGCTATTTTGTTGCTCAGACTCGTCTTGGGGGTCATGTCTATCCTAATATTGTTAGCATGAATGTTTCACCCCAATTCAAGATCTTTCAAAGATTTTCCTGCCTGAGTTTTCCAAGCAAGAAGGCCGTTTGCGCTACCACCGTGTATTACCGCAGCAGCAGCACTAGGACTTGAAAATTCAACATCTTTGGTAAAAACAAAATGATCATCCTTTAGAGCAAGATATTTATTCTGAATAAGCTCGGTACGGTATGCAAGGACGGTGGGATATTTCTTGGCTGATTCTCTTTCTTTCAAAACAGCTTGTGAACCAGAAAATACTACAAATCCATTTGGTGATAAACTCCCATATGCCTTAAGATTTTTAATTCTGCAAATGAGCTGTTTTTTGGTATCAATCGAAGTTTCTTTTTGAACAGTGGGGACAAAGACTTCAACTCCTAAAACAGGTAAGACTTGTAACATTTTATCGAGAAATACTTCCATATCTTCTCTGTCAGATTCGGGTAATTTTGAGCCACTTCCTTGACTATTAATAACAACAGCTCGTTCAGTGGATTTTGCAGTATCGATCAAACGCCCTTCCAAATATCTGATATGAGCTTTTGTCATATTTTCATCTTTACTAATAAAGAAGATCAAATGATTCCAGAATTCTTTCCCCAAATGCCCTTTTATCCTATCGCGAACGGATTCTGCTTCACCAATATATATTGACGGTCTATTGGTATTTGGGTCGGTACCAGTGAGAAAATAAACACCTGGATTTATGGACTCATCACGTTTTAAAATACTATCAATTTCACTTCTGGGGACTGCAACAGCTTTTCCCGTCCAATTTGATAATTCTGCTGTCCGCAATCTCTTTGGATTACCATGGACTAAAAATAGTTTTAGTGTCGCGCTAGCCATTAAATACCTCTATCAATATTTTATTACCAAGAATTTAGCTTCCGATATCATTGGTCAATTTCATGATCTCATTTCATGCTAACGTACCAGGCTTTACCTGCGTGCCCCTGAACTACAATTTTCTATTATCTCTATCAAAATAACCCCAAATTCTGATACTCGGCTAAGCCAGGTACAAGCCTTTGTTATAGAACAGATTGCCTCATTCTCATGGACATGGAAAAACCGACTTGCGTCAATGAGGACACTATTAACCAGCCTCCCCTGATCTCCTAAACCTCGCCTCTTATCAACCACCAATCACAAACGAGGAGGACAAGATTTCGTTGATGGTTAAGAGACCACTCAACGTGGTGATGCCCATATTGTCAAACTATCTCAAAGCTAAAATCAAACCACCCGCTATAAACCATTACTTATTTTTCTGTTTCTATAACAATAATTATGCTGTTCCGCATAACACCTATATGACCTCGCTGGCGTCAGCATAAGCCAAGTTGCCTGATCTGGTAAAGTCGCACACCCCCAGTGGGTTACGGGAGAGTTGCCTTTATTTGTGTGTTTTATACTGACCCACATAAGCTGACACTAGATTGCATTGATGGTCCCCACTCAGAGTTATCCCGTTTGTCATTTAGTCGTGCTCAAATGTAGTCGGTCAGGCCATTTTTGACAACTGTTTAGATGACCCCCAGATTCCTGCCAACTCTTCAGAAATATCATCAGGAGCTGCTTGACCCCATCACCAGATGTCGAGCAAGCATGAGACGCACTAGACCAGAAATAAAGATGGGTGCCTCACCGGACCGGCTGGGGTCTTCCGGCACAGCAAAGGTCCCCCAGACCACCGCCAGGAACAAGGGGATCCCGATTGCTAAAGCGATCCTGGTCCAGCCCGCTCCCCGTTGCCAGCCCCAGGCACCCAGTGCTCCCAAAGCAGACAATTCCAACAGAAACCGGATCTCTAAATTTAACGGGTGTGACCCCCTGCTAAAGGCGCCTTTTCACCTAACCTAAAAGAGGCTGCCATGTTAATGACAGCCTCTTTACAAAAATAGTTTGAAATTCAGGTCTAGAGCATGCGTAATCGATTGTCGACTATATCAGCATTCTCCCGTAATTCTTCCAGATATTTGCTCCAGACTTCGTTCTGCCTGGTTTGGGTCAATGTTTTGTATAGGGTATCATACTGGTCCTGGTAGTCAGCATCATCGAAATCACTGCGGCCATTCAAGCGCACGATCACAGCACCCCGCGGGGTCTCAAAGACGGGTGAAATATCACCGACGGCAACACCCTCGAGATACCCAAATATCTCCTGATAATGTCCTAAACCTTTGATCCCGGCACTTCCCTTGGCACCATCTACCTGCTCATGGACCAGACCTTCATGCCCTGCCAACTGTAGCGTGCCCCAATCACTTTCAGCATTTAGACTAGCCAGTAAATCAGTGGCTGCGGCTTTGGCTTGAGCTAGTTTCTTTTCATTAATGAGTTTACGTTTGATGCTGACCTGGGCTTGATCAAAAGGACGGTTGCCAGCCGGCACGATTTCTGATAATGAGAATATGGCGAAATGGGTCTCATTCTGCATCACCTTGCTGTGGGTGTTGATCTCAGAGAGATAAGCAAACCGAACCGCCGCCTTAAATGGTCCCACACCCGAGACGTACGTATCTTTCTGACGCAGTCTGTTGGATTCCTTGGCTTCCATCTCAAGCGAATCCACTGCCTGGTCGAAGCCAATCTCGTCAGCCAGGAATTCCAGATTTTTCAGCTTGCGTCGGATCTTGTCACGGGTGGTCTCGCTGGGACGGATCTCGATCAAAATATGGCGAGCTTCAACTTCTGGTGCACCCTCCTCGATCCGGGTAGCTTCAAGCTTGATCAGGTGATATCCAAACTGGGTCAATACTGGACCAACCACTTCTCCTGTGGGAGCCGAAAAAGCTGCTTCCTCGAAAGCGGGGGCCATTTTGCCTTTACCGAACCATCCCAGGTAACCACCATTTGGTCCGGTGGGACCCTCTGAGTGGATCTGAGCCATGGCTTCGAAGCTGGCCCCGGCCAGGATCTCATCCTTTACATCATTGATCAGGTTAAGCGCTCGGGTCGTATCGCTAGCCGTGGCTTTGACTTCGGTGGAGACGACCTTCAGGCTGCGGGTTTCCTCCTGTTGAAAATCTTCCAGATTCAGATCATAGTAATTCTGTATTTCGGCATCTGTAACATCGATCTCATTGTCCTTCCAGAGGGAAGTTTTTACAAAGAGATAATCCAGATCATAAATGATCTCATTTCGTAAATATTCCGCTCGTACTTCAGCCTGAGAGACCTGGGCCGTAGCGAGTACTTTTTGCTGGAGTTTCTCTACCGGTACGACGGCGGCCACCTGTTGGTGCATGGCTGCAAAAAAATTGGCGGCTTCAGGTGAGTTTACCGCTTCCTGATAAGCATTGAAATCAAATTCACCGGCTTCAGACATGAAGTACTGACGAATGGTGGGGTGGATGTTCTCTGTGAAGAAATATTTGATCTCATCCGGAGAAACGCTGATCCCCTGTTCCTTGATGGTTTGTTGGATCAGGATCTGAGTTACCATGGTCTCCCAAACCTGATCAGTGATCTGGGTCATTTGCTGCTCATTGGGTTCCGAGCCGCTTCTCTGTCGGTAATTTTCGCGTTCATTTTGCAGGGAACGCATGAAGTTTTCCCGGCTGAGCTCTTCACCATTTACTACGGTAAAGGCATTGGGCTGATTGCCACCGAGCAGATCAGTGATATCGGCCCCTCCAACCAATCCACCGACACTCATGGTCAGCACGAAAACAACGACCAGAAAGATCATGATCCCGGCCATGTTGTCCCGCATTTTGTTCATCACACCCATGTTGTTATTCCTCCTGCGCTTACTATCGCTACACAATTATTTGGATTAAAAAAAGCCGCCCAATATAGTTTGACACACATGGGGTTGCAAGGGTGGCAAGATTCAGAAACTGACCTGTGATATTATTATCGATTCTCCGAGAGCTTATGCGCGAATCATCGCACAGGCAAGACCCTGAAAAGCGCTACTACGCTGATGGGGAGGGGTGGCTGCCCTGAATCTATACTATTTGGGTCGCTTAGCTGAAAAACCTGCCGGGGAATCATTTTCGGCTCAGATTGGTGCCGCCTTCCCTGATCAGGTTCGTCGGGCTCAGCGTGGATTTTCCGCTTTACTGCAAAGTGTTCAAGTGCAGGTGGCCGGTTCCAGGGAAATCGTCATCGCTGGGAATTCACAGGATTTGGACCAGGCACTCACTGTATTGCGGAAGTATTACGATCTCCATACGCTTACCCTGGACCGACCCAATGAGGATTTTAAACAGATCGAACAATTAGCTGGATTTCGGGCTTACCAAAAAGCTACTGAAGCGCGTTTAACCGTTTATATTTGTGAGAACTACGCATGTCAGCAACCGCTTAGAGATCTAGAGAGTCTAAAACAGGCACTTGAGGATCTTAGAAGGGATTAGAGTATGCATTCAGCTCCCTGCAAATCCTGTACAGCAATTATCATGGCCGGGGGAAGTGCTCAGCGAATGGGGGCGGATAAACGATTCCTGAAAGTGGGTAATGAGAACCTGCTGGAGCGACAAATCCGGTTTTTAAAACAGCATTTTCAGCAGATCATCATCTCTGCCAATGACCCGGAGAAACTGGCCTATCTAAATTTACCGGTGGTCAAAGATGAGCACCCGGGAAATGGTCCCCTGGAAGGGCTCACCTCAGTGCTGGCAGCTTCCCAAAGTGAGTTTAACTTCGTAGTTGCTGTGGACATCCCCACCATCGATATGAAACTGGTAGAAAAAATGCGCCACCATCTGGACCACGTCTCAGCCGTGATCCCTGTGTGTATCGATGGAAGAGAAGAACCATTATTCGCGTTTTATAGTAAGAATTGTATCCCAATTTTTCGTGCTGCCCTGGATGAAGGTGAATTGGCTATTCACCGGGCGCTAAAACGCTGCCCCGTGTATCATTTTCCCATGCGGGGTGAGCTGCCATTAAAGAATCTAAATCGACCACCTGATTACGAAGCTTTTATTTCAGAGAACTGAGACCCCCTTTGTCAAAAAGGATCTGAAGTTCTTCCCCTTTGATAATTTCATCAGAATCCAATTAATAAATATAATCCCGGACCGGCGAGTCTGCCCCCCCAGGAGTTGCCCCCGGGTCGTCAATCCAGGATCCCGATCCGGCATGCTGGTCAACAGTACCCTGGTCAGAGTATCGTCTGCTGCTCTGATAAAACCGGCCTTCCTCAATTTCAGGGTTGTCTTGATAAGCTCACCCAGCATTTGGATCACCACCAGGGTATGATTTTGTTGAGGGGTGTCATAATTAGTGTCTGTCTTTAAAGTACCTGTTTCAGGCACTCCATTAAACCGTTAAAACGGTTAGCAATTTTCCTAAATATATGGAAAACCACGACTTAAGTCGTGGGCTTCTGATACCCTCTTAAACCTGTCAACCGTTTTAACGGTTTTATGCCTGAGTTTATGGACAGGCGCTAATAAAGCTTGTTATGCCGCTCCTGGTTGTTTACAATTCAACGCAATCCACGCTTAAAATCCTGGCCAGATTTCCCATCGTTCTATCCCTGACAACGATATATGAATTTGTCTGTACACCAATTCAGGATTAAACTGTTAACGCGGTAAAATCAAAAAGGTACCGGAATCATGAAAGCAAAGATCACCAGGATAAAAAATTTCAAAAAGAATTCTCGCATCCAGGGATTTTTTCTGGTCCGGGAAAAGCATTTACGCAGCACGCGTAATAATCATCCGTATCTACAATTGCATCTTCAGGACAACAGCGGTTCCATCGAGGCTAAGGTCTGGGAAGATGTGCCAGCTTTTGAAAAATCTTTTGGTGAGGGGGATGCGGTGGTGGTGAAAGGCCGGGTCAGTGAATACGCTGAACGGCTGCAACTGGAGATTGAAGATATTGGCAAAGCCTCTCCTGAAAAACACGGGGAGTATGGTTTTGATCTGACAAAGCTCATTCCAGCCAGTAAATCCAATGTTGATGCAATGTGGCGGGAATTGGGTAAGATCATCAAATGCATGACCAATGATCACCTGAAGATCCTGATCAGCAAACTTTATAAGCAGCACCGGGATGTGATCAAACAACAACCAGCATCCATGAAATTGCACCATGCCTGGCTGGGGGGGTACCTGGAACATGTTCTCTCCATGGCTAAATTAGGGGTTAAGCTTGCCCAGCACTATGCGGTTGACCAGGATCTACTTTTAACCGGGATCCTGCTCCACGATATCGGAAAGATCATAGAGCTGAAACCTGCTCGCAAACCGGGCTACACGGATCCAGGGAAACTTGTGGGACACATTGTGCTCGGACGGGATCTGGCTCGGGATACCATGCTGGAGATGGGAGATTTTCCAGCTGATCTTCAACTGAAGGTGGAGCATATGATCCTTGCGCATCAAGGGAAGTATGAATGGCAATCTCCCAAGCAGCCAAAGTTCAAAGAGGCACTGCTACTACACCATATCGATGAACTGGATGCCCGCATGAATATGATGACCACAGCCATGGAACAAGATCAGGAAACGGGCGCCTGGACCAATCGTTTTAACTATTTCCGGATATCACTCCTGAAGGGTGATCTTGAACTGGATGGAGGCGACGGCAGTTGACATGATGTCACTGACAGGATATCGTCAACTAGCGCTCATGTCGCTTTGGACCGGCTTGATCGCTACGGTGGGAATTATTTTCTCCTTCGTGCCCAACCTGGAGTTGGTCCTGTTGTCAGCCTTTCTGGGTGGTGTTGCGCTGGGACCCAAAAGAGGTCTGATTGTGGCCGTGGTCGGGGAAGCCATCTTCTCAACTCTGAATCCCATCGGATCTGGTCTGGGCTTTCCGATCCTGTTCCTTTTTCAACTGATCGGTGTCGGTGCCAGTGGGGGTGCCGGCGGTTTGTTGGCAACTTTTATCAGGTCAATTCAACAACCAGCTCTCCAAACTTTACTCATGGGGTTAACGGGATTCATCATCACGTTGTTCTATGATGCTTTAACTGCGTTGAGTTTTCCCCTGAGCTCAGGAATGACTGAGGGAACAATCTGGGGAACGCTGGTCACTGGCTTGGTGTTTTTCATCATGCACATGGGCTCCAACACCCTGATGTTTGCCCTGTTTGGCCCTGTTCTGGTGCGACTGGTGGACCAACAATTACTCATGCATGATCTGCAGCGGAATTAAGATGGGGTTGAAGAAATTTAGTTTTATAGTGATGCTGGCAATGCCAATGCTCACAGTGGCTCAACTAGACCAACCTGCTGTGGTTGTTCAGGATGTCCCTGATTTCGTAGCAGTGGCTGGAACCTGGGGGCCTTTACAATTCTATCGTCCCTTCGGTCTGAAAGCCATTGTTATGGATGACTGGCAGGATCTGGCAACTACCTATCCGATTAATGGAGAACCGCTGAACACAGACAGGCAGGGCTGGCTCCCACTGACCGGAGTAACCACGATCTGGGCTCAGATGCATCCTGCACTTACAGCAGAAGCAGATACTACAGCTCCCTCACTACTGGTGAATTACCACCAGGGTGATGGTGATTTTAAAGATTTTACACTCTGGTATCATAATAGTCTGGGGCCAGCAACCCGCTATGCCTGGACTTCGAAATTGAGATCACATCAACGTTTTCTCGGTGTCCAGCTCTATGATGAACAACGGCATCGGATCCAGGTCGAAGATCGCTTTGATGAGCAGGTTCTCAGGGTCGAGGTGGGTTATGACCATCAGGTGAACCCACTTTACATGTACGAACTGGATACGACCCTGCAGATCTGGGATTTTAATAATAATCTGCAACTCCGATCGGATCGCTGGGATGGAAATATCCACTGGCAGAACCTGGATTCCAACTCACTTGGATCTGAGTTCTTTGCCTGGGTGCAGGGAGCAACCTGGGAATGGCCGGCGGCGCAGCGTCGATCACTTAGCAGCCTGGCTTATTTCGGACACCGATTTAAAGTGGGCAATGGGTCTCCAGCTGAATTAAAGGTGGGGATTATTAGCAAGCGATTGGGAGGTGACAGGAGTAAACGTCATTTTATTGAAGCCAGACTGCCGCGGTTCGAATATAAAATTCTAAGCCTTGATCTCGGTTTAAAGAATCTGGGACAGTGGCGTTTCATGCCCATGATAAAGGCTCATCTGGATTATGATCCCATCAAGCTCACCTACCAGACTCGGCAGCTGATCGATGAACAAACCCTGAATCCAAAGTTAACTACGACCACTATTCATCAATTTAATTCACTTATAAAGTACCCCGTATTCGAGATCAGTCTGGGAGGGTGGCAGGGTCAAAATGATCAGGGAGCTGTCAGTGGCCTGGAGGCTTACACCCGCTTAAGCTTTCCCTGGATGATGAAACTTAAACTTGGTGGTTCACTGGTGGATCCAGGAGCTGACTGGATCTTTGCCGAAAAACAGATCGTCTGGGAACTGGATCAGGATCTGGTATTGTTCGATCAGGCCATGTTTGCTAACTTGAAAATTTGGGGGCGTCATCTTATTGATCCCCAGCAGGGTTTCCTGGATCCCCAAAGTCTCCTTGTTCGACCGACATCAATTACCAGTACTGTGCCTGTGCTCCACTTGTTGAACTACACCATCCACGTTCAAGTCAGTACGCTGATCATTGGGTTCACCGACACCAATATGCTGCAAGATAATCTGTGGTCACAGTATCTGCCGGCAGCTTCCACATTGGAATATCCCATCATGGCCAATCAGTTTACTGAATCGAGATTTCGTTATCTTTCATTGATCTGGGTATTCGACAATTGAGGTCGAGACGTAGCAAACTACGTCTCTACCTGAAAATAATCATCTTAACCTTTTTATGTGAATGAACATCTAATTTCCAAGTGATGCAAAAAGCGACCGATATTCAGCTCTTTGAAAAGGTACAGCACCGTGATTCACGGGCATTTGACCAACTCGTACGGGAACACTCTCCAGCCCTATTCAATTTTATCATTCAAATTGTGTCTAATGTTGAAGATGCCCAGGATATTCTTCAGGACACATTCGTAAAGGTCTGGGAGAAAAGTCACCAATTCCAGGGGAAGTCATCTGTAAAGACCTGGATCACCCGCATCGCCATCAATTTAAGTTATAGCCATTTGAAGCGCCGGCAGCGTTGGCGTTTTTCCTTGCTGGAAGATATCCAGGTATTGATCTCCGGGTCGGATCCTGTAAAGGAGGCTGAGCAGGTATTCCATTCTGAGTTACTGGAGAAAAGTTTGGTGACGCTTACGCCCCGGCAGCGTTCGGTGGTCATTGCCCGGATCTATGAGGACCTGCCCTTTGCTCAGATATCAGAGGCGGTGGGGTGTTCGGTGAACTCAGCTAAAGTACATTTTCATGAAGGAAAAAAAAGAATCGAGGCATTTATGAAAGCCCAGGCAGGAAACCATGGATAATCTAGAAAAAATGATCAAAGAAGAATTCACCAGCAATGAGCCAATGCCGGAGCTGGATCTGGATCGGGTGCTCAATGGGGTTCATTCCAAAATTAAAAAGAGAGCAGTTCGCCGAAAAATGCTCCTCTCGGTACCCCTCGCCCTACTTTTTGTGATGGTGGTCGTGGCCATCTTACCAGAAGCTGATGCTGATCTTGCCAATCCCGGCAGCGAGTTACTCATGGCTGGTTGGGAAGACTCCTGGACCAATGGTCAGGGAATGATCTTTGATGACATTAATGATAATCAGCTCTACGAACAGAGTATTGATTATCTGATTGACGAAAATTTTTTCTCATACCTTGCAGAAGGAGATGAGTTGCTGAACGATACAGATCTGAAAGCGCTTATCGGATATTTAGAGGAGGTCTAACATGTTCAACAAGATTCTTTTTGGACTCATGCTGACAGTTGTAGTAAGCAGCGCACAACCACCACGAGCAGGTGGCGGATATGATCCGCAGAAAATGGATGCGATCCGTATCTGGAAACTAACAGAAGTACTGGAACTGACTGAGGACCAGACAGTTACGTTCTTGCCTCTGGTGCAGATACACGAACGGAAACTCCGAAAAGTGCAAGGTGAAATTCAGACGCTTACAGTCGAGAGCCGCGAGTTGCTTGACAAGGGTGATCTCTCGCAGAAGGATGTGGATAAAATGATCAAGCGCTATTCGGAAAAACAGGATGAGATTCATAAGATCAAACATGATTTTATTAAATCGCTTTCCAAACATCTCAGTCCGGAACAACAGTTACTATATGTGGGGTTTGAAGCACGGTTTAGAAAAGAATTAAGACAATACATGAAAGAGCGTCGAGGATTCAATGATTCTAACCGACGCAGCAAACGACCATAACTAAAACAAAGGAGTAATAATATGAAATTAAAAACATGTGCCATAGTCACAATGCTGACCCTTGGGTTAATCTGGTCCTGTGATGTCAATGAAACAGAACTCAATACTGATATTGAAGATGCCATCCTGACCCTCATCGCTGCCGATGACAGTACCTACGGGATTGATGGAATGGGGGATATCGCTGAGATAGATTATTCCCTGGGTAAACTGCCTCAGGTGGATGAGGCTGGGTCGCTGGATATGATGGCGTTTGACATGGATTCCAATTACGTCTGGCGTTTTGGTCGCAGCGGAATGGACAGTGAACGTGAGATCACCATCGAAGTTGAAGATGATACCTCAGCTATTGCTTTGATCTCCCATCATATCACCGGTGTCTTTCATGCTCGTCAGTTCCAGCGGACCTGGTTGGAGGACGGCACTTGGGAACAGGGTGACTCCGTTCAGTTTAGCGAGAAAAATATTGATCTGAATGTGGATCGCCGGGTGGCCTTCAGAAAGCGCCAACTACCCGAGGGTGGCGAACGTTGGTTTGCCACAGCCATGACCCTGGCTTATGGCAGTAGTGGTGCAGCGCTGGATATCCAATCCCTGGAATGGGTAGCAGAAGATTCGGTCCGAATATTGACAGATTTTACTACGGTCTTTTATGGCAGGGGCAACCCACTGGCCTTTGCAATGCTGGGTGCCAATCGGATCAATGTGATTGTGAGCAATGAACTTCCCGATGAAGCAGAAGCAGTAATCGGTAGGTTAGGCTTTCATCCTCGGCTGACTGGACCAGATCTAAGAAATAGAGTTCGCTTTCAGTACGTAGAAACCCTGGAGTCAGGTGACAAGATGTATAGTAATCGGATACCACCCGTCCAACGACCTCTGCGTCATTTCAAAGGTTTTGTTGAAGTGTTGGATCAGCGCACACTCTTTGACCATGATTATGAAATCTACAGTTCAGCTACTGTTGGTTTTGTTTACTCAATGAGGCAGCATGTCCGACCCTAGCAGGTTAAATTGAACAAAAAAAGCCGGGTTTTAATCCCGGCTTTTTTTTGGTCAATAGATCAGTTGTTAGAAATGTAGACTACTACTTAATCCAAAACCGATGCCCTTGGCATTGGAATTCAATCCATTAAAGAAAGAGAGGGTGAATCCAGTGTCCAGGAATCCGAAATGAAGACCGCTTCCAAAAGTATGGACAGGCTCACCATAGCGATTTTGTTTATAGTAACTGAAATCCAACCACTTGGCCGCATATAGATTGAGTTGATAAGAAAGCTCCAGGTCAGGACTGTATCCGAACCGGCCTTCATCAATGAACGCTTTTTCGATACCGACGCCGATCATGACCTTGGCTAGCGGCTGGTAATAGGCCGCCAGATTCAGGACCGTGGGCACATCAATACTAAAATTATCATCAGTTTCAAGGTCAGTGGTGGTAGAGGTCTGATACTGCTCAATACCATTACCATTCTCAGTTGAGTCGGTCTCAATATTTCCAGGCGCTGGCGTGTGTTGTTCAAAGGTCCAGGCTTGGTGGATGAGATTTGACCACTGGTATTTAGCGCCAATATTTCGCAATGTGGCCTGAACTTCAACTTCCTGTTTGAGGTAGGGCTGGAGATCCATTATCACACCCAGGTCAATTCCTAGACTGAGGTCTGACAGGGCGTTGGTGGCCTCAAAATCATCCATGTTGAGATCATCCAGATGCCCAGCTGCGCCTGCATCGGTGACCCAACCTTCACCGGATGCGGTTATATGGATCGAATCTTCAGTCATGATGATCTTGAAGTCATCGCTGACCATCTTCACATAGCCCGCTGCCTCAAAGATATTCAGGGCTATGCCCACTTTTAAATCACCATAGGGGGTTGATACTGGCTGAGCGTACGAGAGGCTGGATTTGACGACCAGGGGAATCGCTTCAATAGCGAGACCTGAATAATCAAGATATTCAGGATTTGCCTGCGTTGAATCGTACAGTGCTATATCCTGCATGGGTAGTCCAATAAAATTACCAGGCAGGACCATCTGGATATGTGACATTCCAGAAATATTGAGACCAAATCTACCGATCCTGAATCCAAATAGACTCTGAAATTCCGGAGTGATGTCTATGGCCAGATCCTGATCCATTATGGTTGAGAGATAATCATTCTTCATGGACTCATCCCAAACTCCACCGACAGTCCACCATTCTTTATACCAGCCTGGTGTGAGGAGTGAATTTCGGACACTGAATTTGAAGTCTGGCAGCAGGTTCCAACTGGTGAAGGAATCATATTCCCGCGCCAGATTAGCTGGGTTTAGTGCCAATGCCTCCATGGATCTGAACTGATTCTGTTTGACCCTCAAGGCCAGTTCCCTGGCGCTATACAGGGGTAGATCAGCAGGCGCTTCAGGAGTCAGAGCCGGACCAATGATCGTGGTGTCTTCCACAGCTGCTACCAGGTATTCCATCCCAGCCAGATCACGAAGATAGGTATCGAAGGCCATGACGATGGAATCAGCCTGGGCTTCGATCACCACCGTCTTGGTAAGGGTATCATAGATTTTGGAATTACTGGAGTCATCCGCTGTGACCATGACATAATTAATACTACTGCTATCGGTGGCCAGCAAATGACAGACTATATCCAGACAATCATTGGCTTTGATGGCGATCATGGTGGGATCTTCGATGGTAACATAGGAGAGCTGGTCTAGACCGAGTCCTTCCAGACCATCATTGGACCAATAGTAAAGTACTCCCTGGTTCATTAGTCCAGAAATATGGACTGGTTCAGGATCTTTTTGGACCCAGATCATCTCCGGTTCCTGCACTGCCCCAGAATCGGTTGCGGCCAGGGCGCTGCTATCAAGTGCCACCGAATCCATGAGCGCCATTTCAGCATCCAGGGCATCGGAAACCACGATTTCAGGGTCGCTAGCGTCCGAGGGAGCCATTTCTGCATCTGAGGTGTCAATAGAATCTGGAGTTTCCACAACAGCATCCACTGAATCAACATCAGCGGGACTGGTTTGCGTGCTACCTGCTTGTGCCATCAATAATGCTGACAGGCTCAACAAGAACAATATTTTTATTAGAGTATTCATTATAGCTCCTCCCCACTAATAGTGAATGAAACACTACCCCAGGTTCGAATAGTTAGGGAGTCGGTTGTAAAAAATCTGGATGGCATGCTCTCTCCAGTCGCCTCATCTGTGCGCCCTAACAGTTGAACTTCAGGTTTGAGAAACAACTTCTCCTCAAGCAGGGTCAACTTATCCTTTGATAAGCTGATCTCTGTGAGTATGGGAGCGAGTGTTGTATCTGTGTTCTCCTCCGTAAGCAATTCCAGCGTAAGTAAAGTATCAGGAATTGGCGCATTCCCGGCAGCAATCAATAGGCTGTCAAATGCCAGGCTATCATTACTGGCCAGAACAACCACAGTTGCCCCAAATTCGAACATATTGGTTACATCAGCAAAAATGGTAAATTCCTCTAAGGTTATGGTTTTATCCTCGGGTAGGGGAGAGTCCATACTGGTGACATCCATTTCAAGGAAGGGTGGGCTCTCAATGATAAGTGAAAGGGGAACATTGATGTACATGACCGGAGCCATTTGCTGGCCCTTGGCGATAGTACTGGGATTGACGCCATCGCTAATGATGGCCTGGCCACTGGAAACAATGAACTCAGGATGAATATTCAGCAGATCGGCTGCATTCACGTGAATGACATCATCATCGGGGGTTAAACTGTGCGTCTCAGTGATCTCCACAGTATTCCCCAAAGAATCAGTCGCTGAAAGGTTCAGGGTGAGTTCGATAGGAATGGTAAAGGTACTGTTAAAATCAATATCAATATTGACCTGTTCGAACATGAGGTCTGAGACCATATCAGGCATTTCGATGCGTTGCTCAGATTCTGGAATGATCAGTGTGTCAGGTTCAATAATACCCCTTAGATTTAACATTGCCAGATTGCTAATGTTAACATCGATGATAATAGAATCACCAAAGGTCAGGGTCATGGCTTCATCCGAGGGTAAAGAGACTGATGACACATAATGGATAGCCTGATCAGCAACTGTAGTAACAGCCGATGAATCAAACGCGAGTTGATACTCCGACAGATCCAGATAGGTCATCTGGGGGTCAGTAGTTTCTAACAGCCTGAAAGACATGCTCAGGGGTTCTTGCGTGATAACATGAATAAATTCATCGATCTGGAACTCAACATCAGCCAGGACACCGATCCGATTGGTCATGGTCAACTCAAAATCACCCGTTTCAAAATTAGCAAAATAGAGTTTGGTAGCTTCTTCCAGAACGATCTCGTTGGAGTCAACCAGCGCATCCTGAGAGAAGAAACCGGTGACGGCGGCAAATTCCATGTCGGAAACAACAATATCAACAATGATGGAGTCTTCCAGACCGTACTTGCCCAATTCACCGGATGGGGTGGTGACCAAGGTTGTGTAGGTGAGAACCTGGGTAGCTGTGTCCGGGAAAACCAGAGTATAGTCGGATAAGTCAAAATTTAGCACGTTTTCTGTGGGATTGGCCTCCAGAGTTAAACTGCCACTCAGGGGGTCGGAGTTAATATCAACCAATTCCGGGATGGTTAGGACGATAACTGGCAGTCCTGCATAACCCGGCTGATTGACCTGATTATCGATGGTGATGGCGATCGATCCTGCTGAAATATCTGCACTGAGCAATTTGGAGTCGGATTCGATGCTTATATCACCAGCCTCCTCGATGAGCTGGGCTTCGATGATTCCAGTGATACCCTTAAAGAATAGATCATCACCGGGGTTTTCACCATACAGGCCAATGGTCACTGTAACTTGATCAGTCTGGTTCAGGGTCACAAAGTCGTCACCCGTATCCTCGGTGTTGATTTGGTAAGTGTAAAGCACCTCTTGTTGATCAATATCCATGACCAGACTAAAATTGGCAATGTCACTCACATCTACCACCGTTTGATTGGCAGGAATTTGAACCGTAGTTGAGAAGGCCACTGCGGAGGGATCAACCATTGAAGCAATATCGATCACCAATTCAGAAGCGACTGCCATGGTGTTAATGATCTCGATGGAGAGTGATCCTGATTTGATGACCGCTTCCTGGATCTTGTTCTCAGAGTCTGCCAGAGCAATGTTACCTGCTTCGTCAATACTCTGGGAGGGAACTTTGGCAGTGGCGCTGCTCACGACCAGACCTGAGCCTGAGATCTCAATGTTAAAACTTGAATTTGCGGCTGCATTATCAATCAGGATGGCATTTCCTTCTGATCCAACCGAAGAGCCCGTGACATTGATATTGATCTCTCCGGGTAAGGTCATCCCGGCCAGATCGAGGCTGCGGGTACTGCTTTCAGTTGGCGGTATCGTATCATTCCATACGACCAGTCCGCCACTGATGTCGTTCCCAGCCACATCTTGCAGCTGGACGTTGATGGGCTGACCCAAGGCGATCACCATATCGTTGTTGATGGTGATGTCCAGTGTGCCACTTGAGAATACTGCAGAAGAAAAATCAGTAAAAGTAAAGGGTTTATTGATGGGCTCCAGCTCCCCGGGCGGTACCTCTGTGGTTTGACCGATCAGGTCGTTCACACTGGGTACGATCTCGTTGAGCAGGATGGGGGTGGTGACTGTGGGATCGAGATCCGCAAGTTCTATGGGTCCTAACTCAGAATTGATGATCTCTTCAATGGGATCGACGCCGACAGCATCAAAGCCACTGGATTGGTTGATGGTCGAACCGGTAACCGTCACATCATCGACTGACTGGGCAAAGGACTGGTTAATATCACCAAAGGCCAATTGGTCGCCCACAGCTTGTGATTCCATTTCTGATGTATCTGAATAGGCAAAAATAGTATCGCCGTTTCCATATAATTGTTCCTGGATATTATCCTGATCTTTAAGTGATTCCAGGTTGACACTGGCTTTGATCAGTGGAAATTCCACTTTGTTGGTCCAGGTTGGGATTTTTGGCTCCTGCATGAGATCACAGGCGTTTAGGGCGATCAGTGCAATGATCGACACAATTAATTGTATTTTTCTAGGTGGTGATTTTTGAATCATCGGACCCTCGGCATTTTGATACTCGTTGTCTAATTTACAATAATATCCTGAATTTCTCAGGTAACTGTCCTTCCATTAAGATGAGTATATCCAATAGAATATCCCCTCTCTTTACGCTTGAATCTAAACCGGGCATAGTGGTTCTATATAGAAATTTTCGCGAAATTAACAGCGCCGCAGAAGCTATTGGGTTTTGATATTAAAGTGGCAGGGGAGGGGTGCTACTGTAAACGCAATAGATACAGTGATATGAATTAAAAATAAATAACGAGTCGACCCACCGGGACTGGGCAGGTAATTGATCTTTATTGTGAGTAGCATCACAGATAGGCCACTGTTCAATACCATATTTAGCCTGTATTTTCATGGCATGCGTATTTATTTATTACTAATTTAACCTGCATTCTTCATGAATTATTGCCACAAAGACACTAAGCCATGAAGATTATTAAAGTTATGAACAAGGTCATTTTAAACAGAATTATTTGCATCGGTGAGTGATGATTTTTGATAAACATATATATTTTAGAACTTTGGGCCTTCGTGACTTAGTGGCTATGAGTTATTCAGGTTAACTATTGTCGATATGGGTAGGGTGTAAATTTAAAAGTAGGAATTCAAGCAGATGTCTTCTGACCCGAAAACGCGGATCATGATCGGAACTTCAGGTTTTTCTTATGCTGATTGGCAGGGCGTTTTTTATCCACCTTCACTATCTAAGGAACACTGGCTGGCTTACTATGCGGAACACTATGATTTCTGCGAGTTAAATTTTAGCTACTATCGCATGCCAGCAGCAAAACAGCTTGAAAAATATTTGGAGCATCCACTGAAATATGCCATTAAAGCCCACCGCTCCCTCACCCATGACCGGGTTAATTTTCAGCAGGCCCGTCTGGATTTCAGGCAGGCAGTCGAGGTTTTGCAACAGGATGATCATTTAGCTGCTGTACTCCTGCAATTTCCATTTTCCTTTGGTTTTACACCGGAGCACCGGAAATATCTGCTTCAGCTGCTGGAAGATCTGGCTACTTTGCCTCTGGTTGTGGAATTTCGACATCCCCATTGGATTCGAGAGTCCGTATTTAAAGCATTGAAGCAGGGGGCGTGGGGAATCACCATGATCGATGCTCCAGGAGTTTCCGGGGGTATGCCGGAGTATGAAGCAGTTACCTCTGAATTGGCCTACCTGCGATTTCACGGTCGTAATTCCAAGAATTGGTGGACCGGTGACAATGTGAGTCGCTATGATTATGAGTATAGTCCGGAAGAACTGGAAGCGTGGCTACCCCGCATCTCTGCTATGGCTCGCCAGGCCAAGACCACCTATATCTCATTTAATAATCATGCCCGGGGACAGGCATTGAAAAATGCTGATCAGTTAAAGAGTCTGCTTGGGAGCTAGCAGGTAGATGACGGGCAAGGGGGAATTTTTAAAATTATTAACTGGGTATAGGGATAGAAAAATGGTTGGTATATTGGTATGTTGAAAGGCGATGTCATCTGAGGTATCACTCTGAGTCCAGCGAAGTGCTCTCGCAGGATCCTGCACCCTTGACATTTGATACATAAGCAAAGGCTGTAGAGGCGTATTTGAAGATAGAAAGGAATGATGATGGCTATGCTAAATCTAAATGCCGTGGTTTCACAAAAGATCGAGGTCTCACCAGGCCTAATAATTCTTAGACTTGTTCCTGACGGTTGGGAACTCCCGGATTTTAAATCAGGTCAATTTAGCGTGTTGGGGCTGCCAGGAACCGCGCGTCGTAATATCTTTGCAGATCCCGAACCAGAGCTGAAACAGCCCGATAAACTCATCCGAAGAGCTTATTCAGTGTCCTCTGCGGCAGTCACCAAAGAATATATAGAATTCTATATCACCATGGTGAGCTCGGGAGCTTTAACCCCCCGCATCTTTGCCCTGGAACAGGGCGATCGAATCTATCTCTCCCCAAAATTTACCGGTCTGTTCACCCTGGATATGGTCGATCCTGGATCAAATATTGTCATGCTGGGGACCGGAACGGGTCTGGCTCCCTATATGAGTATGTTACGTGCCAACATGCCATGCAATTCCCCAAGAAAATATATAATTGTGCATGGTGCCAGACATAGTTGGGATCTTGGGTATCGGTCAGAATTAAATACCATCGCAAATGTTTGTGATAATTTTACCTATATTCCTGCCATCACAAGGCCTGACAAGGAGCACATTAGCTGGGGTGGTGCCAGTGGGTACATCCAGCAGCTTTGGACAGAAGGGATCATCCAGTCCAAATCAGGGTTGGATCCGAAACCTGAAAATACGCATATCTTCTTATGTGGAAACCCCAGCATGATCGATACCATGGTTACCACTTTAGAATCTGACGGCTTCACCGAACATAGTAAGAGAACACCGGGTCAGATTCATTTGGAACGCTACTGGTAAGACCTATTTTGAGGCTTAACTCAGCGCTTGCCTGTTAACTTGATGAGGTTGCAGCCCGTTCGCTATCGGGGATATATGCATAAGTTATTAAGATCCAGATTTGCTTTCAAAGCGTTCAGGCGGGAGATCAAACGTCTGAAACGGGATCGGACCTGGTGAAAAGTTGAACCTGTGGCAGAAAACAAGGCTGATCCTTGGGGGGAATATCCCGGGGGCAAAGTCGACTGATCGTTTGTCTTTGAGCTTTCCGCAAGCGACCGAAGCTGCTTTTATTGATTACTATTTCACCAACACCCTGACACGAACTCGACCTGCCATCATCCTGGGTATGGTCATCTACGGCTTGTTTTTCCTGCTGGATTATCTGTTTTTACCAGATGTCAAGCTTCAGTTTTTTATCATCCGGTTCGGGCTGGTAGTTCCCATTGGCCTCATCG
>JAJRSW010000089.1 GCA_024278595.1 Fidelibacterota bacterium
CACGAAGATTATTAAAGTTATGAACAGGTTCATTTTAAACAGAATTACTTGCATCTGTGAGTGATAATTTTTGCTAAGCATATATTTTTTAAAACTTTGTGCCTTCGTGACTTAGTGGCTATGAATTATTCAGGTTAGATCTGCTACCATACATTATTAAGCTTACTTGCAGCTCTGTGCCGCTTTTCATTGTTGGTGTGAATGTAGTGTTGAATCGTAACTGAGGCTCAGCCAATTCCGTCCTTGGCCACAAAAAGAAAAAGGTTCGTGAAAACGGGCCTTTTTGTTTTTGTGTTTGGGGGGTGAAGGGAATCGTCTTTTCGAACGATAGTGAGAAGGTTGTTCAAACGATCCTTGGCAGAAAGGTCTAAGCAGCCACCGCATTTTGATTAATCTGCTCAATAATCTTCTTCACTTTAATCACATCAGCATCATCAAAGACACCCGTCAAACCCATATAATGGATATCTGTGAAGGGCGGCTCGAATAAGAGCGTCATACCCACGGTTCCGTTGATGGTCAGATGAGCGATGATCTGTTTGATGAAGGTCATCTGATCGGCTTTCAAATTCCCACGTTGGATAAATGAAGCAAAGGCCTCGTTCGCGGCCTTTCTGTCCAGACCAATGAGACTACGGATGAAATACCCCAGGGGTTGACCCCCATATTCCTTGATAAAATCAGCCTTGGTTCCCCGTTCATCTCCATCAAACAGGATCTGCTCCAGTTCCTTCAGGTCATCCCCTGTGATGGGAATATTATTTCTCAGTTTTTTAATGGTCTCATGGTACTTATGCTTGCGAATGTAGGATTCTACCCGGTCCCGATAACTCTGCAGGTTCACATGGGTTTCGATCACATCCCGGGGCTGAATGTCATCTTTATTTAACTCATCCTCAAAATGAGTATAGACATTTTCCTGCTGATCCCGATCCAGGAACTTGATTAATTCCCTGAGATTCTTACGAATATCATCCAGGCATTTAACGTTTACAGCTTTCCAGAACACCTCAGACTGAAGATCTGTCAACAGCTTCACATGAGCACCGACCGCCGGGATATTCTGTTTCTTCATTAAAGCCCGGGCAGTGGAAGACACCTTGAGTACATACTTCTCAAATGATTTGAAGCCCCCCAGGAGTGTCAGTTGAAAACGCACCATAAGGACATCAAACCGCCGTGCTAACTCATCATCACCTGTATCGGGAACATCCAGGTGAGCCAGATGCTCATTTATATCACTCCAATCCCCCCGTGAGATATTCTCCCAGCGGGAACGATGACAATATGCGGTTACATAACGCAATTCTTTCCTGACCACAAAGCGATCCTGATCAAGATTGGCTACGGTGGCATGTAATTCATCGATATACTGCTTCTGGAGCTCAAGATCATCTCCACTGGAGTGCTTTTCATCCCTGAGCAACAGGGCAACTTCCAGCTTCCCCTCAAAGATCTGCTGAGTAAGACTCTTGATAGAGCTAGCAACGATGCCATCAGGATTAGCATCAAAGAACTCAAAGTTCTGACAATAATCAAAGATCAGGAAATGGGATTTATCTTCACCGGGAGCAAACAGATTGGGACACAGACGGGTTCCGCGACCAATCATCTGCCAAAACTTGGATGGAGATTTCACCAGCTTGAAGAAGACCAGATTCACTACCCTGGGTGCATCCACACCGGTATCCATCATATCCACTGAAACTGCGATCTGAGGATCATGCTCAACATGATGATTCACAAAGGTTTCCAGCAGATCCTGAGCCTTGGTTTCGTAATTATCAATCACCCTCAGGAATTTGCCGTTATACTCCGGATAATTCTTATTAAAGCGTTCCTCGATAAAAACCGCATGTTTATGATTCTTGGCAAAGATGATGGTCTTACCCAGCTTATCGCCCCCCTCAACCTTGACCCCGTCCGTCATCACATGATCCAGGACCTTATCCACTGTATCCGTATTGAATAACCAACGATTGAGTGCTTCAGATCCAATCTCATCGGGAGCCTCCCCCGTCGTGGGATCACCGAACTTTTCTTCATACTCCTGTTTCTCTTTGTCAGAGAGCTGGGAGTATTTAATCCCTTCCCGCTGGAATTTCAGGGGAACTGAGATAGCCTTGGGTGGAACCAGATACTGTTCTTCCACCGCTTCATCCAATTCATAGGCCGCTGTGGGATTATCATCTTCTATCTCAAATAGCGAGTAGGTGTTGTGATCAATATCCTTTTTGGGGGTGGCTGTTAAACCGATCAGGAGACTATCGAAGTAATCAAAGATGGCTTTGTATTTCTGATACACCGAACGGTGGGCTTCATCAATGATCACCAGATCAAAATGTCCCACGCCATAGAAACGGGCTTCCTTTTGTCGGATACCATCAATCTTGTTCATGATAGTGGGATAGGTGGAGAAGACCAGGCGAGTGCCGTTGTCCTCTTTTTCCCGGGTGAGATCAATGGATGAAAGATGGGGTAGATGCTGGGCAAAGGCATTCTTGGCTTGTGAGACCAGCGCATTACGATCTGCCAGGAACAACACCCGCTTTACCCAATTACTCTTAGTGAGCATATCCACAATAGCGATAGAGATTCTGGTCTTACCGGTTCCGGTGGCCATGACCAACAAACTTTTTCTAGCTTTCCCGGACATTGCACCATCAGGACAATCAATGATAAAGTTTTCTGATACACGCTGGATAGCTTCTAACTGATACTGGCGCTCAACGATATTAGTATTTACCTTAAACTTGCGTAAGTCCTGGCGGGTTTTCCGTCTGTTGATGAGAAGTTGCAGCTCATCTTTGGTATAGAAGCCCTGGACTTCCCGATCCGTATAGAAACGATCATCCCAGATGTAGGATTCAAAGCCATTGGTGTAGAAGATGATGGGGCGCTGACCATGCATTTGTTCGATACAATTTGCATAGAGTTCAGCCTGGTGTCGCCCCTTACGAGCATCCACCATGGTCTTCTTCGCTTCAATGACAGCCAGGGGTAGACCATCATCTCCCCAGAGAACATAATCAGCGTATCCTATCCCTGATGGGTTGGTGCTCATAGGCATGCCCGTTACTTCATATTCCAGTTCACGTTCGTCCCTGAGATTATCCCAGCCCGCTTCTTTGAGAGCCTGATCAATATACAGTTTACGGGTCTGAGCTTCTGATATGAGAATGGGTATGACTTTTTGAGATTGAGCAGCTCGCTGGCGTTCTACTTTCCGCTGCTGATAAATCTGGCGTTCTTTATCGAGCGTTTCCCGCAGGGTCTGGATTTGTTCAGCTTGTTTGCTTAGTTCAAGTGTTTTAAGCTTAGATTCTTCCTGTTTTCGACCGAGATCATCAACGAGTTGTTCTAATTCTGCTTTGGACTTTTCAACCGCTTGAACATCCGGGATGAGTGATTCATCAAAGGTTGGAATGGTGGGTACTTGCCGGGCATAATGGACCGCCATAAAACTCATGATTCGAAACAGATTCTTTAGTGCAACCAGAGATTCATGTGGAGTGACCTGCTTCCCATGAGCGGCACTATTTCCAATACGTCTGATCAGGTCAAGCTCCCGAAACATGGTAGGATCAATGAGTTGTCTGAAGGAGTGTTCATGGATCAGAGCATTGAGCGTATTGTCCCAAGGTTGTGTAAGATCAGGGTCGTTTTCGAACAACCAACGCACGGTGACTTCCAGGGCGGATCTGGATAGGATAGCCGAAGCTTTTGGTGAGATTAGGGTGAGTGCTTCAGCTTCTACAGCATCCTGATAGAGATCGGGGAATTCCTGCTGTATGAAATTGAAATTGGACATGGGTCTATATTAGATCTCGCAAAGGCGCAAAGCCGCAGAGTTTATGATTGATCATGAGGGTTTTACCCATGGGACGTTCAAGGGTTTGATACTCTGACGTGCGGAGGCTATTCATTTAGTTTTTTCTGATCTTTTTGATTGATGAAATTCTGTTTTGTTGACACTGCTCGACCGAGTTCCTTTTCAGTATCTTTGCGAGCATTTCCGGCAACATTTCCGCCTCGCTGGGCTACTTGTTTGTTTTCATCAAAGCTTTCCGGTTGCTCCTTTTGGGATATTTCAGTGGTGACACTTTCACCCAGCATGGCAAAGATGAGCTCCAAATCATCCATGTGATCCCGTAAGTTGGCTTTTGACTTTTCAGGCAGGTATTTATACTTCCTGTACTCACCCGGTGTCATCCCAAATGTAGCTTTGGATATTTCAGCAGTCAGTATGGCATAATCTCTTTGTGCTTCAATTCCCCGTGCTTTCCATTCATCTGTGAGATTTTGGCGAATGGCAATTCCCCGCAACCTCTTATCAATCCAATCCTTGGGATAGCCCTTTTTCTCATAAATCCATTTCATGCGTTCTTGAGCCAGTTCGGGATTTTCTATTTCATCAAGACGATCCTGCCCGACCTGTGCCAGCCAACGTTTAAAAGGTTCTGCTTTTTTAGATGGGATGGATTGAATTAATCTAAAAATATCTTTTGCGTTGCCAGCGAGAGTTTTTCTGGCTTTACCTGACGCAGTAAGCATTTCCACCTGGGGACAATTTGTCCCCAGGTAGCTTGCCAACTCTTGATCTCGTTTTCTGATCTTTTTTAAATAGTCCGTAGGATTTGTACTATCTGTCAATGCTCCGATAACATCTACCAATGAGTAAAACCACTTATCCATGTACCAGGCACGACGTATTTGCTTGCTTTTGAAAAGTACAATTTTGTTTGTTTTTTCAACTTTTGTTTTACTCATATCATCCCTACCAAGTTATTTGCCCTAATTTCAACCGTACCCAATTTGGGGACAGTTGGGATTTGACAAACTCCTGATCCTTAATCTTCTCTCAATATACCCTCCATTCCTATTTCCCCGAAGGAGAATAACACACCGCATACCGCCCGTAATCATTCCCCGAAGGGGAAAAACAATATTCACCACGGATGTAATCCGTGGTGTTAAAACCCCGGACCCAAACAACCCTGAAGGGGTTGAACTACTCTAAAGCAAATATTTTTCATCATATTCAATATCATGTTCTCTAAGGAGTTTTTTAAGTTCATCAATAAAGGGTGTCCTATGGTGATGCCGGTCCTGGTTTTTAACATATTCAATCAGATTTTCTTTGGCCTCCTGGGAATAAGTAAATGCGGCGTATCCTACCTGCCAAAAATCGAATGCCGGAAATATGTTCTCCTGCTTGATCCAGGCCGAGGTTGAGGTTTTAATATCTTTTACGAGGTCAGATAAGGCAACACTTGGATGGAGATGGGTGATGATGTGAAGATGATCCTCCACGCCATTTATACGATAGAGGTGACAGTTTTTATTCTTGCATATTCCCCAGATATATTTGAATAATTGTTCACGGTTTTGTTCTGTAAGGCATTTTTTACGTTTTTTGGTAGAAAAAACGATTTGATATAATATTTGGGTGTAGGTGGACATTGTTAAACTCCTTCGGAGTTTGATGTGTTTTAAGTTGTCCTTGTTTCTACGGGTTGCACCCGTAGTAATAACATTTCATCCCTGCGGGATTCCTTTCCTTGTGCATCTCGGACTCCTTTCCCCGAAGGGGAATAATGTGAATAACCACGGGTGCAATCCGTGGTTGAGAACCTCAGTTTCAACCAACCCTGAAGGGGTTGAATTACTCTTCCGTAATCCTTTCCCGCAATCCTTTGTTAAACTCCTTCGGAGTTTTCGGCCGCTGGGTTATTCAATGCAACGGGTTGCACCCGTTGCTATTGTGTATCATCCCTTCGGGATTCCATATGTTTTAGGGTTTCCTCGTTTCCACGGCTTGCACCCGTAGTAATAACATTCCATACCTGCGGGATTTCAGGTTATTTGTAAAGTACAGTTTTCCGAGATTTTATTTGTTTCTCTAATATACACGCTGTTACCATGAAGAGAAACTATACTCCTACACATCAACGCATTTTTTCCCCGAAAGGGAACGATACCCCGATTCTCTGTTCGTATGATTTCCCCGAAGGGGGAAAACGCTATTCACCACGGATGTAATCCGTGGTGCTAAAACCCCGAATCCAACCAACCCCGAAGGGGTTGAATTACTCTTCCGTAATCCTTTCCCGCAGTCTCTTATTAAACTCCTTCAGAGTTTTGGGCCATTGGGTTATTCATAGCAACGGGTTGCACCCGTTGCTATTGTGTGTCATCCCTGCGGGATTCCTTTCCTTGTGCATCTCGGACTCCTTTCCCCGAAGGGGAAGAATACAACTCACCACGGATGTAATCCGTGGTGCTAAAACCCCGAATCCAACCAACCCCGAAGGGGTTGAATTACTCTTCCGTAATCCTTTCCCGCAGTCTCTTATTAAACTCCTTCAGAGTTTTGGGCCATTGGGTTATTCAATGCAACGGGTTGCATCCGTTGCTATTGTGTGTCATCCCTGCGGGATTCCTGGTTATTCCCTCTCTCTGTTGCCCTCTGTCAGCTCCCCTTTAAATGCTCTTTGGAGCAGGCTATTGAAGAGGGCTTCTGATTTCTTGAGACCTTGGGTGAGATCAGAGCCAGGGCTTCAGCTTCTGCCGCATCCTGATAGAGATCGGGAAATTCCTGTTTTATGAAACTGAAGTTTGACATAGACCTAATTTAGGTCTCGAGGAGACGCAGCGTTTTTTTATGGTTTGAACCATGGTACTTCCTAGACATGTTACACTTGTTGACTCGTATACCTGCGAGAAAACAGCAGCTGATTTATTCTTTGACGAGTGTTTGCCATTTCTCGGGTTGTTTTCTATGCAATTTGTCATAAATTAAGCCAATCCAATTATTTGGAGGTGGATGGTTTACCATCGCGGCCCCTCGGGGCCGTTTTCATATGAATTTCTTTCCATAGATCTGAGTATCTGATCTATAATACTTTCCCTTGAGTATCCTAACAACTTTTGTTGCAAATGGGGCTAACGGTTTTTCAAGTCTACCTTCTTTTCTTAATATTTCATTTCGACTAGGATGTGCCAGCATGTCGGCCAGCTGTAACCCTGAGATGTTATTCGCTTTGGGCTTAACCTTAAGCTGCTTACTGGTTAAACAAGCTTGGAATCTGTCTGCTTCCACAAAATCAGTACCCTGTTCCCACAATGTTGTGAACGATTGCTTCAGTCTTCTATCCTCTTTTCCACCTCTAGATTCTACCATGACATCACCAATAGTATTATTCTGCTCCAAAAAGAACAGATATCTTTCAATCATCATGGCCAAACAATAATGATAGGGATCATATCTCCATGTTTTATAAGTTTCAAGGTGGTTCTTTTTGTCCAGGCAAACCGTAATCACTTTGTATTCCCACTGCTCCATTTTTTCAATAAGTTGCTCGTCAAAGGCCTGTTTTACAGCAGCATCACGTAAAGCGCTGAATGGATATCTTGCGTTCACTAATTCTTTTCGGTGAAGAATTAGCGGTTCATCCGGATGTGAGCCAAAAAAGGAAGACTTCAGTATTTCCATTTCTGGATGCAACACATTTCTGACATGTTCAAGCTCAACAATTACTCCAGTGAGACTAAGATATCGATTTCCCGGTACATCTGAACTACCCAGATCATGATTCCCAACCTCATCGATATAGATTCTATACTTCATACGCCAACTATCATCTCATTATCCACAAACTTAAATATCCTGATCATCCTTTGTGTTAGTTTCGATAGAGATTGAGGTCAAGTCAGCACTCAATTCGCCAACCAACGTTTAAAGGGTTCGGCTTTTTTTGATGGAATGGACTGGATCAGACGCAGAGCACTTTTGGTATTTACACAATCTGTTTGTCTCATTTTTCCATCTTCTGCTCGTAATTTCAACCGTACCCATATTGGGGACAGTTGGATTTTGGTAAACTCTCTTTCCTTGACCTTCCCCCAATATTGGCGAGGAGTAGGGCTATCTGAGAGTGCACCAACAATATCAACGACAGAATAATACCACTCCTCCTCAAACCACGTACGGCGAATTTCTTTGGACTGAAAGAGAACCAGTTTGTTGCGGTTATCATTCCCGGGTTCCAGTTTAGTCATTTTCCAAACTCCTTTCCCCGGAGGGGAATAACAAAATCACCATGGATGCAATCCATGGTTGTGGATACTCCACAGAACCCAACCCTGAAGGGGTTGAACCACTCTATTGTAAGTATTTCTCATCATATTCAATATTATGTTCTCTAAGTAGTTGTTTAAGTTCCACAATATAGGATTTTTGCTGATGATGTCTTTCCTGGTTTTTAACATATTCAATTAAATCATCTTTTGCATCAAGGGAATATGTAAAAGCAGCATAACCGATCTGCCAGTAATCAAATGTGGGAAAGATTTTCTCCTGCTTGATCCAGGTTGAGCTTGAGGTCTTAATATCTTTTACAAGATCAGACAAGGCAACACTTGGGTGAAGGTGGGTGATGATGTGAATATGATCTTCCACACCGTTTATCCGATAGAGGTGACAGTTTTTATTATTGCAGATACCCCAGATATATTTGAATAGTTGTTCCCGGTTTCCCTTTTTTAAACATTTTGTTCTATCTTTTGTAGAAAATACAATCTGATATAATATTTGGGTGTAGGTGGACATTGTTAAACTCCTTCAGAGTTTGGCTTACGGGGTTATCCTATATCTACGGGTTGCACCCGTAGTAATAACATTCCATCCCTGCGGGATTCCTGGTTATTCCCTCTCTCTGTTGCCCTCTGTCAGCTCCCCCTTAAAAGCCTTTTGCAATAAGCTATTGAAAAGCTCTTCTGATTTATTGAGGCTTTTCTGAGCAATGGCTTTCTGATCCTCGATAGCTTGGATTTGTTCAGAAAACATGTTTTGCAGCTCAAATGGTGGTACTGTAAGAACGAATGAGCTTATCTTTTTTAAAGTATATCTTTTTATTGCGGCACCCGACATAAACTGAGAAATCAGCTTTTCTTTAACTCCACCGTGGTTCAGCCAATGGCAAAGATAGTGATTACTAATAATATCAGATTTCAATTTCAACAATGCTAAACTGGACAGCATGCTTATTGGTTCATCAAATGTGTTTATACAAGCTATTCCAGTTGTTGCACCATCTTTGATGTAAAGAACATCTCCGAATTCAGGAGTGCATCTTTTATATATTTCATTGTGTGATGTTTTATCAATATAAGTGGGTTTCTTATCAAAGTCTAAATTGAATGGTTTTACATGTTTCGCTGTCACATAAGGGTATCCTGAGTTCTGAGGCTCTGGAGAATGATGTGTCCCATCAGTTATCTTGGTACATACGCTTTCTAGTCGCAGCTCATCCCACCCCATTGGATTGGTCACCGGATCCCCAAACATATCCAGGAAGAGGGATTGGGTGAGTTCATCATACTTAGAGATAAGGGCTTTGTCCTTCTGGCGCAGCTCGTCGGCAACATCCAGGATGGCAGCGATCTGCTGCTGCTCCTCCAGGGGTGGAAGGGGTATTTGTAATTCCCCTAATCTTTTCCTTGTGATCCTTTTCCTGGTAGTACCCGTACTTTGCCTTGCAATATCATGTCTTATGTTTGGACTATTTAAAGCATACATGAGATATCGATTGTAAGCATTTTTGCCATTTCGGATGATGCAGACATCTACCGCAGTCACATATTTATTTTCACCATCTAAAGGGAACAGACAGGCTCTGCCAAGTGGGTCTGGCATTCTCGCAACGATAACATCACCAGCTCTTAGGTAGGTACACTTCAAAGCCGTTGCCGTTTCCTGGTTTAAAAACCTAGCAGATTTATTAACAAATTCGCCATCGCCAATGTCTGCAAGTTGAATCAACCTGATATTACCCTGTGGATCTTGATCTTTACTTTCAATCCAGTCCCCATCGGTGAAAAGGCATCCCTTGAGTATTCTATTGAACGTGAGCATTATTTCAGCATTTCTTCAAGCATCTTTAGAGCATCCGCCCGTTCACTATCTAGCTGCTTGATATCTGCAATAATCTGGGCTGGTGGATCGTACTTTACTTCCTCATAAACGATTTCTTTATAGCGGTTGATACTCAGGTCCCAGTCATTGGCTTTGATCTCAGCTACGGGCACCAGGAAGCTCTGCTCCGTCCGTTTCCGCCCGGCTTCATCCGTCAAATTGCCAAAACGTTCCACAATATCCGGGATATTACTGCCCTCTACCTCAGCACGCTTGTCATCTAATGAGAAACCATCATTCTGCATATCATAGAACCAGACCTGATCCGTTCCCCCACTATTGGTCTTGGTAAATAGTAATACGGCGGTACTCACCCCGGCGTATGGCTTAAATACACCAGAAGGCATGGAGATCACCGCTTCCAGTTTCTGATGGTCCACCAATTCTTCTCTGATCTGCTTATGGGCCTTGGAAGATCCAAACAATACGCCATCCGGGACAATCACGGCACAGCGACCGCCGGTTTTCAGCATCCGGAGCATCAATCCCAGGAACAGCAGTTCGGTTTTCTTGGTCTTCACCGTTTGCAGGATTGAGGCATCCACACTGTCATAGTCCAGACTGCCCTTGAAAGGTGGATTGGCCAGGACCAGGGTAAACTGCTCCCGAATATCAGCATTGCCCTCCGACAGGGAATCCTTACCAATCAAGTTGGGTTTTTCGATCCCGTGGAGTTGGAGATTCATGGCCCCGATCCGGAGCATGGTGGCATCAAATTCAATCCCGGTATACATATCCGTATTGAAATGCTCCCTGAAGTCTTTGTTATGAAACCAGTCCTGGTGATTTTCATCGATATAGTTGCGGGCACCCACCAGAAACCCAGCCGTACCACAGGCCGGATCACAGATAGTATCATCCTGCTGTGGTCTGGTCATATCCACCATCATCTTGATAATATGCCGGGGCGTGCGGAACTGCCCGTTTTTACCTGATGATGCTATTTTTGAAAGCAGGTATTCATAGAGGTCGCCCTTGGTATCCCGGTCATCCATTTTGATCTTGTCGATCATCTGCACCACCTGATCCAGGAGTCTGGGAGTAGGGATCATGAAGGTGGCTCCGCGCATATATTTGGCAAAGACACCGGCTTTGTCACCAATGCTTTTCATGTGTTCAAAGACTGTCAAATTGTCTGCATCAACCTGGGGAATGGTAAACAATTGAAACATGACTTCGGGATCGGCATGCTTGAAAGAGTTCCAGCGGAAGCGGTTTTGTTTGGTGGTGTAGTAGGTCTCGCCCATGGCTACGCCGGTAATATTGGCTTTATTTTCTTCCAGGAGCTGGCGTTCATCCAGGCGGCGGATAAACAGCAGATAGGTGAATTGTTCAATAACGGTTAAGGGGTTAGCGATGCCGCCGGTCCAGAAGGATTCCCAGATTTTATCGACTTGGTTGCGTAGTTCTCCGGTGATCATGTATGTGTATTCCGATCTAAGTATTTATTATGTTAATTGCAACTCTGAGTGAGTATTATTTCAGTACTTCCCAATGGCCAGCTTTCCTCGATCCAACCCGTATAATAATACCAGCAGTTCGCATTTTGGTCAGGTGGTACTTAATCCCATCTGTGGTCAATCCAATCTTGTCAGCAATTTCCTTACGAGTAATTGTTGGTTTTGCCTTCAATAAATCCAAGATCTTTTCTTGGGTAGTTTCTTGGGTAGTTTCTTGGGTAGTCGCCCCAGTACCTTGTGAACTCTTGTGATCTTCAGGATAATGAAATATCACCCACAATCCACCTGGCTCAAACTCAAACTCTGGTTCAGGAACATTTGCAGCTTTACAGGCATCCATAATCCGCTCAATCCCCCGCCCCCAGGCTTCAATCATACCGGCACGGAAGAATGCATTCGCGATATCTGGATTGAATGGTTGAGATGAATGAGCTGCCAGCAATTTATTAACCGTCCAGCCTTCTGGTAACTGTCCCGAGTTCCAGATCATCAATTTATCAGGATAGACCCGAATCTGAATTGGAGTACCCGTGCTATAATCTCTATGGGCTATAGCATTTAGGATTGCCTCACGCAGGGCTTCTTCAGGCATGGGATAAGTTTCTACTCGCTGTAAACCTTCATAAGATATGAGTGCTTTGAGATATTTAGCCTTCAGGATTTCGATGGTCACATCTGCATGGGTAAACAAGGATCCATGTATCTCATCGTGATGACGAAGATCTGCGCCACTTTCAAAGTAACCCACTTTTATATAGGCACCCGTAACATAGCGCTCCGGGTCATTGTGAAATAATAGAGCTGCTGCACGCTTGAGATATTCACCTGCGGTTAAGTGCAATTTTTCAATTAGACCAGCATCGCCCTCATCCAGAATCTCACTGGACAGACGCTGGCTCTTAGTTGCGTTACGACGGAACTCACTCAGAACAGTCGTATCAAGATCGGAGAACTTTATCTGTGGTAATGGTACTCCATCCCAGTGTAAACCTCGCTTCCGAAGCAGGAACTGATCAAGCGCAGCCCCTTTTAGTTCCTGTTTAGTAGCACCACTACGGTAATGGTATTGTCCTTTGTAGCTCACGGGGTATGAATATGAGTCAACTAAAATCTCCGGGAATTCTTTGCCATCTTTCTCAGCCAGATTTACATCTACAATGATTCCAAGAATATCACGAACTTTATTAGGAATATCCTTTAGTAGTTTTGCCGCGTCAGCAACACCGACAATATTCCCGTCATCATCACGACCAATGACAAGAGTACCGCCATCTGCGTTAGCAAAACCACAGATCCATTTCAGATACTCATCCCGCCAGGATGTTTTCCATTCGATATGCTGGTGCTCTCTCACTGGAAATGAATTCTCCCTACAGTTAACACTTTTGATGATATTCGTAAAACTTACACAGAATTTAGTACCGAGCTGGTTGCTTACAAGCTGAAGAACGACCCCGGTGGCTCGAAACGCAGTGTTTCTTCTTGTATCATTCAACTAGTGTCGAGTCAACCTTGTACTGTCGCAACCAAGTCTTGTCCTTTTTGCGCCTAACTGCGTTAAATAAATCAACCATAGCTATGGCTATACTCATATTTATTTGCCTTGTTATCCACAAAAATTCCTGCGACTTATTAC
>JAJRSW010000090.1 GCA_024278595.1 Fidelibacterota bacterium
ATGCAAGAGGATAAAAGCCGAATAACAAGCTGCTTCAAGCGGACCCAAACAAATGAATTACTTAGCTGAAATGATGTTGGGGCATACAGTAAAAATGCAAAGCGAAAAATCATACGGAAGCCGCTCAAGCGCAAGACGTTATATGCACAAAAGGAATAGTTTTTGGATTCAATAATCAATCATATTGTAACTTTAATTATTATCACAATACCTTGCGTAAGTATTTCAATTGCTTATTTCATGGCAGGAAAATCAAAACCATTATATTCAAGGGTAATTAATAGCTCTCATGGTATATTTATAGTAATTGCATTTTATTTCTCACTGTATGCAGCTCAATACACGCTGAATACCAATCCTGGACCATGGGTAACAGCATTTAATTTTATTCTCATCCTGGCCGGAATATCAGCGAGTTTATCCCTAATCAATTATGTAAACTGGAAATGGCATTTCTTGTATTTAATTGAAGGCATTATTGGCCTTATCGTTTGGTTCTCTGGGAGTCTAACCATTTTTCATGACTCATTTTAAAAATATAATATTGGCATATTCAGATTTTATTGAAAAGTTAGATATTACTATACATACTGAATAACATTTAAATGAAATGGGCATATAACATGCTGCTTCGGACTCACTAAAAGGGATTGGTTTGCGAAAATGATGTCTCGGGATACAGTGTTTTCACAAAAGGGTAAATCGTCCGGACGCCGCTCAAGCGCGGTACGTGTGGAATAGTTTGGTATTGATTTAACACACTCAATACATTATTCTACCAGTCATATGTAAGGGTTGAGTAAATACCATAGCCACTCTCTTCATTGAGCATATGTGAATGTTGAATTTTAGTATAGATTTTGTAGCGTCTCTAGATTCTCTATATGGTTTCAATGTATCAGGCGCTTCATTTCTTATGTGAACAATTATATCAAACAAATTCAGGAGAGAATTATGCTCGTTTCATCAAGATTGCGTCAAGAAAATCGGAAATCATCTATGCTACGCAAATGGACTTTTCTAAGTATCCTCTTCCTCTTTTTAGTTTATCAACCAATTTTGAATATTTGTTTCGCAGGGGCACTTGTCCCGAGGATTGACGATGAGATGAAATCTGAGGGGAATTTTTATATGCTCGACTCTATTCTCTATTGTGATGCTGTGGTAATCAAGTTTTCTTCACCCGTAGTGTCAATCACATCGACTGAGCGCTTTTACGACCTGGGAGATATTGGCAGTTCTTATTCGGATGTAAAGAATGAATTGAATGATCTTGATAAGGATTATGGATTAACAAGCATCGTAAAAATGATTCCAGACATTACTGCTGAAGATACAGTTGCTATTCATAAAATCACGGGGCAAACTGTAAGTATCATAAATAACTCACAACTATTCATATTTAAATTTATAAACCCATTGCCCCTCTCAAGTGTTTGTTCTGACCTAGAGGATTTATCGAATATTGAGTATGCTCATATGCCAGTCTCACTAGTGAATCTCGAACAACCAAATGACCCTGATTATTTTGATTCTAACGGTGATCCACGTTGGTATTATTCTGCTATAAACATTGAAGATGCATGGGACATAACACATGGCTCTTCCTCCATAACTATAGGTGTTATTGAATGGGGTGCTTATGACAATCACGAGGATTACAGCTCAAAAGTAACCCATATTTTAGCTGAAGAAGGTCACTATCATTCTGCTAGAGTTGCTGGTATAGCTGCTGCCAACCCAAATAATAATCTTGGCATTGCTGGTATTGGATGGAACTCAGGTTTGAAACTATATGGCGTTGATAACAATTCTGATCAATATACAGTCCAACAAATATTATCTGCTAGTCGATACAATGATGTTATCAATTTTAGTATTACTTTTACACGACCAGTTCAAATATCTGGGGAGGTAATTGACTTAACTGGGTCCTGCCCTTCTGGTTCATGGTCTTCATGGGGTGCTTGGGGAAAAGTTCATATGAACTTTCCAGAGATCGAGTCAGAAATTCAAAATGCCTTAGCGATTGGGACGGTTGTTGTTGCAGCTGCAGGAAACAAATCTATCAACAGTGATCTTCCTAATATACCCGATTGTGATCCTGCTTCAGTTCCCTTTACCCCGTATCCTGCAGCTTATGATGGTGTGATAGCTGTTTCAGAGACTATGCTTGATAGTCAAGGCTCTGAAATTTTTAAAGTTGATTACAATTATGGCTCATACATAACAATGAGTGCTCCAGCGACTGGATTCGCATTGGCTGAAGTAAATTCATCATGTAGTACAACTGGTGATTATGTTTATAACAAGAGTGGGACAAGTTTTGGTGCACCTATGGTATCGGGTGTTGCTAGCCTAGTACTGGCAATTGAGCCATATGCAAACGTTTACAGTGTGCTTACCCAAAGTTCAGATAAAATTGGTAACTATAGTTATGATAGTAATGGACGGAATGATCATCTAGGATTCGGAAGGTTGAATGCCTTATCAGCCCTAGAAGGACTATTCCCTAATGTCCCCTCTGATTTTGTAATTAATTCTGTTAATGGTCAGAATCCAGTTTTGAGTTGGTCTCCTAACAATGAAACTGATTTAGATCACTATGTAATATATAGAAACACAGATGGTGGAAGTTTCTCACTCCTTACAACCGTCTCCAGTAATAATACTACATTTACTGATACAGAAATAACATGCTCGTCAGGGAAGTTTGATCCAACAGTTTGCTATAAGCTAGCAGCAGTTGATTTAGCAGGGAATGAGTCTGAAAAGACCAATCAAAAGTGTAGCCATTTTAATCAGATTAACAAAGATGTTCAAATGGATGGGAACGGACTTACGGAACACTATTCACTCCAATTAGATAAATCATTTCCAAATCCATTTAACAATCAAGTGCTCATTGCATATGAAATACCCCCCAATTATAAGTATCATTTATATATCACTGATATACTTGGTAGGACAATTCTTACTTTAGATTCTGGAGAATTAACCTCGAACTCATCTAGAAGCCATAGTTTATTTTGGGATGCAACAGATTCTGCAGGTAAGAGCGTTGAGAGTGGTATCTATTTAGTTCATCTGCATACGACAGGAGGAAACAGAACAAATAAAATCCTTCTGATGAAATGATGTATTATCAGAACTGTCAGATTTACAAACCGTTATTTAACAATAATTATTCTTTAGCGTAATAATGTCTATTCACAGCCGAATGAGTACATTTTTTCTACTGATACAGGCCACTGTATTTTTACCAGTAGCCTCCATAGGACAATATTTTATTGAAGACACCTTAATCACACAAGAAATCTCTGGATTGGATATTGCTTTTGGGAATAGTGGTTCGATCCATATGGTCTACTCCACAATAGCAACGGGTGATTTGATTTATGGAACATTTTCAGAATTCATGGTTCCAGCAATTTCCTTTTCTACGGTAGTGAATTCACCTGTTCAACTCATTGCACCAAATATAGTTAGTGGTACTGCTAATCTATTAGTTACATACAATTACCGGGAACCTGGGAATTTCAGTGTTATAGATGGTTTTTTTCTTCACAATGAGAGTGGTGACATATCCGAATTATTCACTTTAGCTCCATTGTCTGGTTACATGCAGAACTCACGCCCAAGTATAGTACACATTTCTGGTGATCTGTTTCAAGCTGCATGGATATCGACCGAGGGTGAGTCTAGTTTTTATGAGGAAGCGGTATTCAGTCGTCAGGTAGATACTGATATGTCTGACATTGTTGGTCCAGTTGCTAGTGCTGAGGATGTTACAATTAACTCGGTAAGTGGGTTAAGTCATTCCACATTAGCGGGTGTTTCTCTTATCACATGGGCTGAAAATGATAATTCATTACAAGGGCAGATTGTTATGGACAATGGAATTCTTGAAGGAAACCCTTTTGAAATTCACTCGGACACTAATATTGCAGAAATCTATTTCCATAAATCTATTTCTCTTCATTCTGGAGATTTTCAAGTTTTATGGGTGGAGGATAGCTCCTCCGAATGGCACCTTTTCACAAGACGTGTTAGTGTGTCAGGCGTTCTATTGTCAGACCCTATAAGATTAGATCCTGAGAACTGCATATTTTGGAATTTTGACATCGATAACAACGAGGAAGGGCAATTCCTTCTAGTGATGGCAACGAAATATGCATGGGACATGAATGTTGATCTTTATGGACAACAGTTCAGTATCGATTTTGAACCGCTAACAGAGCCATACAGAATTACATCAACGCTGTCAGAAAATGATCGTTGGACACCGAAAGTATTCATTAATGGTGATCTAATTTATACATTTTGGACTGAAAATTTAAAATCGTGGTGTAATATATCATCTTTTTCCCTACCACCAGTTTCTATAAACACTCATTCTACTATAGCTTATTCTAACAAATTAATAGAAGCTGTCTATCCAAACCCATCGAACGGGAACATAGTTATTTCTTTCAATACTCCTATTGCTGTAGAAACTATTGTAAGAATTCACAACATCAGAGGTAAAGCTGTCTGGCATACAAGTGGCTCAGGAAGCAATATCACTTTGTGGAATGGACAATCTGATCTTGGACACAAACTAAGTAGTGGTATTTATTTGGTGAGTATTGAAGTAAATGAAGTAATGGAGTATCACAAATTTGTGTTGCTTAAATAATTTAGTACTAATCGTGGCCATATTGATAGGATGAATGACTCGCTCCCAGGTATAATGCGTACATTATTCTGAGTATTTTATTTTCACATAAGGGTAGTCATTCACTCAAGACCATCAAGAATACTCTTGATACACTTTAGAATTTTTGTCTAGGAGACCTATCCTTTAACAGTGCTTGATAGTTATTTGGTGTAATGCGGGTATCCACCTAACAAAGAACTGTGTTATACCATCTATACTTCAAACCTGCACTTAATTTCAGCATCTTTTCCCATTTTAGTGCACTTAATATTCTCACCATAGCTACCGCTATGCTTCAAATATGAAGCTTCTAAATTGAAAAAAATATTTTGAACTTAAAGCGCACATTTGAAGTACAAATGGTATTAAAAGTCAGGTGAGTTTACCTGAGAATGCCGGATCATATTCTACATCACTTACCCAAAGAAAATGACTCTGGAGCTGGGTGAGAAATCAGCCCTGGCTTAATTGGCTTCGAACTTATTGTGATATTTCCAGCTTGGGATTCAAATCCCAACCGAGTATAAATCTGACTCATTTATTCTTCAAAACAGGGTTGGTGTAAATTTCTGTTGCTCAAGATCCAGCAGTTTATGTTTGATATCCAAACCACCCGTATAGCCCCCTAAATTACCATCTGCAGCAACAACCCGGTGACAGGGAATTCGGTTCATGGGGATACGATTTTGCCAGATACACAGTGGATTTATCCTCAGCCTGGAATCCTAAATATAAAGAGACCAGCATCCCTTTGTAAATGGCAGGATAAATGGGACCCACGGGTGAGTCCATGGGGGTACGATATATCACGAAAGAAGTATCACCCAAGCGGAGATTTAACCTCCGTTTGGGCTAGAAATTTCTGAATTCGGATCTTCAGGTCGTCCCGAGTCCTGCGGTAATCAGGAAGTTTGGTTTCATCCACATCCCACCCGTGAAAAGGGTCTTTGATGCTCCAGTGGATCCGTTGGACATCACCGGGGAAAGCCGGACAAGTCTGGGCGGCATGATCACAAACAGAGATCACCATATCGATCCCGGAATCCAGGTAATCCCGTACATCATCGGAATGTTGAGCCCTAATATCTATGCCTACTTCCTGCATCACGATGATGGACATAGGATGGACCCGGCTGGGCTCAACCCCGGCCGAAAAAACTTCAAATTGATCACTGGCCAGGTGCCGCAGTAAGCCTTCACCAATTTGTGAACGACAGGAATTACCGGTACACAGAAAAAGTAGTTTTGTTTTCAATTGTGGGTTTTTCCTTTACCCCCGATTAAGATATACAACCTGCCAGCTATCACTAAGTCGACCAACCAGATATCCGATCCCATAGGATACGCCACCAAAAATGGCCAATTCCATAACGGCACTAACCAGGTTGATGTCTGTTTCATTCCCGTCTGCATCGACAGTGGTTCCCCCAGAGGCAAGCATTAGTCCCAAATAGACCCCCACGCAGCTCCCGGCACAGTTCTGTCCAAAGCGCTTTCCCTTGCCCTGTTTAGCCATGATCTGAACAACATCGGTAAGCAGCAGCACCTGGTCCTGTCCTGATATATCAATGGTGGCCGTTTCCATGGTCATTCGCAGATCTTTACCCTCTATGGTCAAGCCGTTAGCCAGGAACAACTTGCCCTGGGCATAGTGTTGAGTGATTCCCTAGGCATTAAGCATTGAAACCAAAAGAAATAATCCAATCATCCATGTGTGTCGTCCAAGCTGATATTGTTTCATGAAAGTCCTCTCTACCGGCTAATTTTTTGTCCGAGTTTCTCAAATTAAAAAATCGGTATTGAATGGTAATTTAGTCGATTTTCCTAGAGAATAAAGACCTAGCGTGGGCTCGAGTCCACTTTAAAACAGCCGCATCTGGCTTGATCCACCTATCTCGAGCCGCTTTTACCACTTGAAGTAAGCACTTAAATCAATTGAATATCACAGAGTCATCATTATATTAGCGATGCTTTATGGTAATATATCTAATGATTGTTAGGCAAATATGAATATTGACAAAATTGATGAAAAGATATTATCCATTCTTCAAAAAAATGGCAGAATATCAAATGTCGAGCTGGCACGTCAAATTAAAATGTCACCACCACCGACCCTGGAGCGGGTAAAGAAGTTGGAGCGCAGTGGCATTATTCAGGGCTATGTAGCCCTGGCTGACCCTTCCAAGCTGGGCTTGACCTGTTTTACTTTTGTCGAGGTAACCTTGGTACGTCATGGTCGTGAGGGTGTGGAGCGATTTATGAATGCCATTACCAAGCTTGATGAAGTCATGGAGTGCCACCATATCACGGGTGGTGCCGATTTTTTATTAAAAGTTGCCAGTCATGATATTCCAGATTATGAAAATTTCGTACTACACAAATTGACCGCCCTTCCAGAGGTACAGCATCTCAAGACCATGGTGGTGCTTTCAACCCTGAAGCATGAAACCCGATTACCTGGCCGAACGTCAGGGGAATCCGGTAACCTGGTCTAGGAATTCCTGCTTGCCTCCCCTCAAACACAGACTGGCTTTAGTCGGTTTTGGAACTGTTGCCCAAGGGCTTTGCCAGATCCTGTATTCCAGGAGAGCTGATCTTCTGAAAGAGCACGCCTTTGATTTTGATATCGTGGCAGTTACCAGCCCTTCCCGGGGAAGCATGTATGATCCAGAGGGATTATCACTCTCCAAATTAGTGGAGCTGGGCACGTCCAGGGCTCCCTTTACCGATCACCTGCAAACATGGGATTCTGAGGCAGTGATCAGGAATTCCAATGCAACCATCGTCATCGAGTTAACACCGACTGACCTCAAAACGGCTGAGCCGGCACTGACATACTGCCAGGCAGCCTTTGAGTCCGGGAAACATATTATTACCGGCAATAAGGGCCCAGCCGCGCTGAATTACCAAAACACAAAATCACTTGCAGAACAATCTGGATTGGCTTTTTTGAACGAAGCCACTGTGCTCAGCGGAACACCAGTGATCAGTCTCTTTCAACAATCGCTGGCCGGTATCAGGATTCACGGTATTCGCGGTATTCTGAACGGCACGACTAATTTTATTCTCAGTGAAATGGAATCCGGCGCCAGGTATGAGCAGGCACTGGAGACTGCTGAAAACAGGGGCTATTTGGAAGCAGATAAAACGGCTGACATTGAAGGTTTTGATGCTCAGGCTAAACTGGTGATTCTGGCTAACATTCTCATGGATATTCCGCTCAGACTGCAAGATGTCCAGCGTAGCGGGATAAGCAGCATTACCAGCGCAAAAATACAAGCAGCCAAACAAGCAGATAAGCGCTGGAAGCTAGTGGCGAGCCTGACCATGGATGGGGATCAGGTGCTTGCCAGCGTCCAGCCTGAGCAGCTTCCCTTAAGTGACCCTTTGTCACATATCATGGACACGGGAAATGCCCTTACTTTTTCTACAGACCTGCTGGGCGATGTGACCATCAGTGGTCCGGGTGCCGGCAGCATTGAAACGGGATATTCAATTTTATCAGATCTTTTAACAATCAATAGAGGGAATTCAGTATGAGTTTAGATTTAAAGGGTAAAGGTATCAATACCCGCGTTACCCACGCCGGTAAGAATCCAGACACGGTTCACGGCAGTGTTGGTGTGCCTATTTACCAGACTTCTACCTTCAAATTTCGGGATGCCGATCACGGTGCCCGGTGTTTTAGTGGTGAGGAAAAGGGGTATATCTACACCCGCATCGGCAATCCCACTATCAATACCTTCGAAGAAGCCGTTACCGAACTGGAACAGGGCTTTGGCGGTATTGCAACAGCCTCCGGCATGGCTGCAGTATGTGCTATATATATGACCTATTTGAGTGCTGGTTCTCACATGGTCGGCACTGATGCTGTTTATGGCTCTTCGAGAATGGTTATGGAGAACGAATTCAGTCGCTTCGGTGTGGAATCTTCATTTGTAGACACAGCCGATCTTGATCAGGTCCGGAATGCCATGCGTCCAGACACTACATTACTCTTCATCGAAACGCCGGCCAACCCCACGATCAAACTGACCGATATAGCTGCTTGTGCAAAGATCGCTCATGAACATGGTGCCGTTCTGGTGGTTGACAATACCTTCATGAGTCCCGTCCTTCAGAACCCTTTAAAACTGGGTGCAGATGTATCTCTGCATAGTATTACCAAGTATATCAATGGCCATACTGATGTGGTCGGCGGTGTCCTGATCACCAGAACTGAAGACGAGTTCGTTCGACTTAAAAGTGTGATCAACAGCACTGGCGGTACCATGGATCCCCATCAAAGCTGGTTGGTCCTGCGTGGCATGAGAACCCTGTCACTCCGGGTTGAACGCGGTGAGCAGAACGCTCAGAAATTAGCTGAATATCTGGAAGCTCACCCCAGGATCGAATGGGTCCGTTATCCCGGTTTGAAATCTCACCCCCAGCATGATCTCGCCAAACAGCAAATGCTGGGCTTTGGCTCCATGATCAGTTTCGAGGTCAAGGGCGGTGTCGAGGCTGGTAAAACGATTCTAAATAATGTTAAGATTCCCCAGTTGGCGGTATCATTGGGCGGCTATGAATCATTGATCCAGCACCCCGCTTCCATGACCCACCATAATATCCCAAAGGACAAACGTCTGGCAGCGGATATCACCGATGGACTCGTACGGTTTGCTGTGGGCACTGAAGATCTGGCCGACCTGCAGGCCGACCTGGAGCAAGCACTGGCGTTGATCTAAGAATCAAATTTACAGCTCCTGCATTTCCAATCCCTGATGATTATTTATCAGGGATTTTTTTATACTTCTGTATGACTTTAAAACCATATTTCAGGCCTGTATATTAGTCGGCCCCTAATCACTTTGTGAGGATCCAATGTTGAAACATATTTTTCCAGTGATCTTTAGCCTGCTGTTCCTGGTAAGCTGTGGCGGAACTGACTTCCTGGCCAACCATGACAAACCCCTGCAGGGGCTAAACATTACCATCGATCCCGGTCATGGAGCAACCCGGGCTTACGATAATTTCAGAGTCGGTCCCGCTGGTGAACGGGAAGAATGGATCAATCTGCGCGTGGCAAAATACCTGACCAAGAAACTAACCCGGGCTGGGGCAGATGTGCTGTTAACCCGGGCTGGAGACCGGGATATCAGTCTGGGCGGAAGAGCCACCCTGGCTAAAAGGCACCAAAGTGATCTGCTGGTTTCGATCCACCATAATGGCTCGGGTAATGATCCAGACATAGATCTCCCCATCGTCTACTTTTTTGGTCCCGCCTCGAAAAACCCGGCTTCAGTGGATTTTGGTCATATTCTGCTGGCTGAAATGCGGAAACAGATGGTCTTCGAACAGCCCTCCGCCGGTGCCGTTTACAGTGATCATCTGATCTACAGCTCCGGGACTTCCATCCTGAGAAATACCATTGAACTGATGCCTGGTGTGATCGGTGAGGGCGGTTTTTTTACAAATCCAGCCGGAGAACGAAGGCTGAGATCAAGAGCTTATAATAAACTGGAGGCGGAGGTGTATTTTCAGGCGATCCTGACCTATTTTGATCGCGGCTTACCGACAGCGACGCCAGTAATCCCTGATTCCCTCAAATACCTTGACCTGAACGATAGGGTGCAGTTTCAACTGGATGACGGTTTCGGTAGTCACTTCTTTGATGGGACCAGTTTTGAAATATTTCAGAACGGTGAACCACTCAAAGCTGCCTGGGATGAGATGCTGGGTATTTTAAGTGCTGCACCGGTCCCCACCCAGGAGCAGCAAGTATCATTTCAGGTATTTGGACGTAATTTTAAAGGCAATTCCATTCACCCCGTGGCATTCAACTTTCTGACTGAAACAGGCGATTTGTGGTATTCTGTGGATTCCTGGCGAACTGCTTTCCAGCGGGCTGACTCACTCCTCCTTGCGTATAATTCCGTAGACAGCTCTGATGTTCCGGAAAAAACCCGCTTATTGGACGAAACCTTGCATCATTACCAGCTGAGTCTTGAGTTACAGATCGTTCATCCAAAGGCCCGGTTAGCGGAAGTACGGATACTGGACCTTCTGGAGCAAAAGCAGAAGCTCTTAAAGCTTGATCTTGCTGAACAGCTAAATATCCAACGGCAGATATTGCTGGAGTACTACCCCCAATAACAGCTTGTGCTTTAAGTGGTGATGTACTCCATAAGGTCTGAGTGAAGCAAGGCGTAGAGCTCACTAGGATCATCAGCAGGAACTGAACACATGAGGAATCCAAATACGGGGAATTTCTGGTAGTTTGTTTTTCTTAACTCCAACGGTGTACTCACCTGTTTGAGCAGGGCTTTATAATTAAAACTTTTTATCTCTCGCCCGCTATGACCCGTACTGTTATCCAAAACAACCAAAGCATAAGTCTTATCCGGGTTTGAGCGGACAAGTGTTTGCCAGTCTGGTTCATGTTTATTAATTAATACTTCGTAGATGTTCATATCCCAGACATACTGGGCAATGTCCGGCGTTGAACACCAGCCGCCAAATCGCAGGGGGTTGATCTCGATGACATTCAGCTGATTATTGTTGATCCGTATTTCTATATGAGCCGGGAAATTACTAAGTTTAAACAAGCCTCCCAAGCTGTTCAGGTAGTTTTGGATCCGGGGCAGATTTTGCTCTACCAACCGCCCGGAGGTAATATAAACCCGATCATTTACTGCGGCTGAAGAAGCGAAGAGATGTTGCATGAGATTCAAGATCACCACCTTGCCGGCTGCATCAAAATAACAGTCGATGGCAAACTCATCACCAGGGATCACCTCCTCAATAATAAAGGAAGAATTGTCCAGCACGCCTGGAGGATAAAGTCCCTGGCTGGCACTAATGGTTTGGTCGATCTCAGCCAGAGCCTTGACCCAGTTTCGCGCACTATCAATCTGTTGAACCCCCAGGCTAAAAAAACCAACTGCTGGTTTGAGGATCACAGGAAAGGGGATCTGTTCTGGATTGATCTCTTTAAGTCTCAGGGGATCATACGCTTTAAAATAAAACTGGGGGTCCTGTTCGCTTAAAATCTGCCGAAACTTGACCTTGTGCTTTACGCTCAGGATAGTGTGGACCAGGTCGCTTTCAGGAAGATTATCGTATAGCCACCCCAAAGCATTCTCAGAATTCGTATAGACCAGCGTGTCGGGTTGTTTGTTTAATCTTTCCCGGGCCGATCGTTCATCAATAAAATTGAGTTTTAATCCGGCAAGCTGTTGCCTGGCTGCTGGAGTCTCTATTATGGGTATATCAAACTTTAAAATCGTTTGCTTTAAAAAATCAGAGCTGTAGGGACCGTCAATCAGGAACATATTGGTTATATTTTATTCTATCGATAAGCTGTGGCAGGTCATAGATAAGAACGGGCTAATAGCGCTGCTCCAGGATATTTATTTCAATATTACCCAACACTGGAATAAGATTTGTGAGATTGTCAAAATCACCCTCAAGAAAAGCGATATGGGTCACGTCTGCCGGATACTGATTTAAACTCGGATCCACATCCACCCACTGCCCCTGGATGGCCACCACTGGCCAGGCGTGGAACAGGAAGCGACCCTGTAAATATACCAGACCGATGTGTATTTTGGTTGGAATGCCGGCCGCCCGGCTCAGGGCTGTGTATAAGGTCGTGTGCTCTGTACAGTCACCTACTCCAGTATTCAGAATATCAACCGCACCCGAGATGCTGGCTACGGGTCGTTTTTCCAGATATTCAAAGACCCATTTGGTCAGCACCTCACTGGTCTCTTCAAGACTCTTTGGCTGCTTCAGGATCCTGGCAACTTGCTCTTTGATCTGATCGTGATCACTTTGGATCATTTCTGAAGGCTTTAGATGTTTATTGATAAGCTTTGGATCCACCGGAGAGCTTGTGGGTGACAGACGCAATTTGACTGGATCCCTACTTAAGATGGTCTGTCGGTTGCTCTCCAGATTGGCCAGGATGTCAGCATCAAGACCTTCAATTTCCAGGGTCAATGCCTTAACCTGTTCCGGCCGATAAATCGGATGTGAAGGAATTACCGCAAAACCATTTAGCAGATCAACCTCTGCCGATTCGATCTTTGCCATGGCCAGCTCAGGGCTTGTCCGCTCCATGGTCATTCCCATAATGGTTGCTTCTTTGTAGGTGATCCCGTTGTCATCCAGCCACATGATGGAGGGAATACCCTTAAACTCGATACGCAGTTTGTTAAGGACCAGTTTTTCTGCGCCGACCTTCACCAGTTCTTTGCCTTCATGGCTAATGGTCACATCAGCCAGTTCATTTGACATGGGATCATAGGCTGGTACCCGGATAGTCTCGCCTTGAAGGATCCCCTTGCTGGCCACCATGGGTTGGATGGCGGTATAGGCGTACAGGTCCTCTGGCACTTCGATCTCTGAGTGGCTGGTGTCCTGCCCCTGGATAATACTCAGGTTCATGGTGGTACCCTGTTTGTCCCCGATGATGTAAGTGGAATACTGATCAGATCTCATCCAGAAACTAAAGGCGTTCAAGCGGAACAGGGTATCCATGACAGCCTTGTTCTCCAGATGGATCTCTGATCTTAACCCACCAAAAACAACATTCAACTGGGTAGTGCTCCTGATGCTATACCCCGCCTCCCCTTTATTGTCAATGGTGTACACTGTATGGCCCATTTTCCGGCCATCATGATAGATATTCATCCATTCCGATTCACTGGGTAACTCGTGCAGACCGGTTTCGAGAGAGAGATATGTGGAAGACCCTGTTTTAAAATAGCTCTGGTATATGAGCCGACCGGATAGCAATACCCAGATAGCTGCAAGCAGGAATAGATACAGGCGCCGTTTTATTTTCATTTATGGCTTCCAGCCCAGGATTTTATTAAACCAGGATATAAACAATAGTTTCTGCGCCGCATAATGGTGACAAATTTAGGCGCAGTATTGAAGATTGGAAGCACGATAAGCTTACGAAACTTTAAACCTTTAGGTGGGGGCATAGATAAGGGAGTGATGTTATGCGGTCAATTGCCAGAACTGTAAAAGAATATATTGCTGAGTTGCCTGAGGACCGTCAGGATCAGATCAGTGAGGTTAGACCAGTCATTTATGACAAATACACCTAAACCTATAAATAACAATACTGTGCGTCATTTCGGCAAGTGGCCCCTGAGCTCTGTCGAAGGGTGGTCCCTGAGCTCAGCCGAAGGGTGGTCCCTGAGCTCTGTCGAAGGGTGGTCCCTGAGCTCTGTCGAAGGGTGGTCCCTGAGCTCTGTCGAAGGGTGGCCCCTGAGCTCTGTCGAAGGGTGGTCCCTGAGCTCTGTCGAAGGGTGGTCCCTGAGCTCTGTCGAAGGGTGGTCCCTGAGCTCTGTCGAAGGGTGGTCCCTGAGCTCTGTCGAAGGGTGGTCCCTGAGCTC
>JAJRSW010000091.1 GCA_024278595.1 Fidelibacterota bacterium
GAAGATTATTAAAGTTATGAACAAGGTCATTTTAAACAGAATTATTTGCCTCTGTGAGTGATAATTTTTGATAAGCATATATTTTTTAAAACTTCGGGTCTTCGTGACTTAGTGGCTATGAATTATTCAGGTTAAAGGGGATTGTTACGGGACATCAAACACACCCTTGAGGGCTTTAATGGCATCTGCAAGATGTTTCTTTTCAATGATGGCAGAAATAGAACTGATGGAGGTAGAAATAGACAGGATATTGATTCCCTTGAGACCCAGAGAGCGGAAATAAGTGGCCGCCAGCCCACAACGATCCTTGAAATGAGGCCCATAAACGGTGACCAAACAGACATCGTTGATAATTTCAACCGATATCTCAGCATGTAGGTTTTCAATGGCCGCTATGGCTTTTTCAAATAGATCAGACTCTCCCTGATGCAGGGTGACTGACAGGTTTGCCTTGCCCTGGCTGTCAATATTCTCAGCGATAAAATTGATCGTCTGGCCATAGAAACAAAATTCTTCCAAGGCAGCCCCAGCCCGATCCGGCTCATCCAATAGATCGAATACCCGCACAAGGGTCAGATTTTCATCAACAATGATACCGCCTATGGATTCCTTCTTCACAAATTTTCCTCAATTGGTAAAATGACTTTAAATTTGCTCCCTTGACCCTCTCGACTCTTGATCTGAAGACTACCATCATGCAATTCGACCATACGCATGACAATTGCCAGACCGAGACCGGTCCCCTCAGAGATCTGTTTTCTGGCAGAGGGTGTTCGGTAAAATTCTTTAAAAATATTTACCTGTTCAGATTCAGGGATCCCGGGTCCGTTATCTGTAACCGTCACCTGGAAGTGTGAATTGATCTGCTTCAACTTGATCTTGATCGTTCCACCTTCCTGAGTATAACGAATCGCATTGGAGATAAGGTTCGAAAATATCTTTTTAAGAGCGATCACATCACCATCATATAGAAAGGTCTGATCACTGGATTTCATTACCAGCGTTTGGGCTTTGCGATCGGCATTGGGCTGAGCTTCAATCACAAGCTCTTTTAAGAGGAGCTGCAGATCGAGATTTTCAAACTCTTGTTGTTCTTGCAAATTTCCATAGGTGAGGTCTGCCAGATCTTTGAGCATCTCGATCACTTCTGAGGTGCGACCAATGGCCCGCCGGATCATATCTTTCACCCGTTCATCCACCGCTTCACCCAGGACCGTTTCCACCACCAGGAGCGTTGATTGGATGGTGGCAATGGGAGCCTTCATTTCATGGCTGGCATAGCGAAAGAAGGTGGTCTTGGTCTCATTGACTTCCTGTAATTTTCGGTTGGTAATTTCCAGTTTTGCGCGAACTCGACGATGTCTTTCCGTCACATTTTGAGCCAGGTAGGCCGAAACGATCATGGTTATCACAAAAATAAACCAAATTGCGATCACAACTCGGATATCACCAGCCAGGTGAATTTCATGGAAAAAACAGATATGATCCAGGTAAATGGAGTGTTCCAGAGCCAATAATCCTGAATACAGCGCGATCCCCAGTAGTGAATACAGATAAGAAAAACCGCCTGGGAAAATGATGCTGGCTAAAATAATGTGAAACACATAGAAAAAAGAGAGCGGGCTCTCTTCAGAACCGGTGATATACACCAGGAAGGTTAGAACAAGCAGGTCCATGACCATTTGGATATTGAGGAGAGTGACCAGTGGGGACATGCCGAATTGCACTCTCATAGCAGGCACAACACGGTACACCACATTCAATAGGACCAGAATTCCACCGGCTATACCCATCCAAAAAATGCTGTCCGCTGGTCCCAGCTCAATGATTTTCATCAACGCTGCGCCGGCAAATAAACCCACCACTGCAAACCAGCGTAAGCGAATCAACCATTGAACCCGCCGGAGCATGGATGCGGTTGAAAACGCAGGTGTATCGGGAAACAGGGTCATTTTCTGAGCCGGTTTAAGATGGCTCCATCCACAGTCTCAGACCTTGATGTTCTCACGGACGACATCTACCAGCTTTTTAGGGTTCACTGGCTTTTCAAGGAAGGCATCAACTGGCAGAAAGTCTGCATCTTTCCCGGGATCGAACTGGAAGCCAGTCTGATTTCCTACTGCAGTAAGCATCACAATGGGCGTATCCTTGATGGTAGCATCACTCCGGATCTTATAGGCCACATGAAAGCCCTCATCCATGGAGGTCATCATAACATCCAACAAAACCAGATCAGGAGCTTCAGCCCTGATCTTTTCCAATCCTTTTTCACCATCCTGGGCATCGATCACATCAAACCCGGCTGCTTCCAGTGTAATTCGCATAGCTTCAACCAGATCGAAGTCATCATCTATAATCAGTACTTTTTTTGCCATTTTGGGTTTTTCCTCCTCGGTGTGAACACCTTTCAATTTAAAACTAATTTTCTTCCCTTACAGATAATTGCTGAACTTCTGCTTGAACTTTTTCAATGGCTAGTTTCAAAGCCCGCTGAACAGGTGGTGATAGTGTGCTGTTAAATTGAATGGAATCTGGTTCAATGCCAATGATTTTCAGGTTGCCCGGGAGCATTTGCAACGAATCGGCCATACCCAATGCTTCCGCCAAGCCTAATCCATGTAATGACATTGGATCCTTATCCAAGATCAATTCTGCCTGGGCAGGGTCAAAACTCACCAGTGTTCCTGATTCTTTGCCCATGCAGCAGGCATCCACAACCAACACATGCTTACGACCCTCAAAATATTCCAGGATACCAAGTACATCACTGCCGGCATCCACTAATTCCAGATCAAGATCAGGCAGGGTCGCAAGGGCATCGATGAGCAGTGGACCTACGGCATCATCACCGCGAAGTCTGTTACCAACACCAATGACTGTTAATGCTGCCATCTGGATTACTCGATAAAATCAACTTCAAGCAGGTGGACCGAACAAGAGATGCAGGGATCGTAGGCTCTGACCAACATTTCCAGGGCAAGCGTGATTTCAGCCTTACTCTTGTTGATGATCTCTGGAACCAGCTTGACCATGTCATCGTCGATATTGGCCAGGTTTTGACCCGTGGGAATGATACAGTTGGCTGCCACAATATTGCCCTTATTGTCATAAGTATAATCGTGAAAAAGAATGCCCCGGGGAACTTCATTTGAACCGATACCCCGACCATAGCACGTGGGTGTCTGATTAGGTTTCTCATTTTTGAGACCATTATCGATCAATTTATCAATGATCCGAACACTATCCAGGATACAGTGAACGGCTTCCACAACCTGAGCTATGGTATTCATGTAGGGATTGTAGCAATTTGGTTTTAAACCCATAGCTTCGGCAGCAGCCTGCGCCTCATCACCCAGTTGAGAATTATTGTTGTTCCAACGTGCCAGAGCTCCGACAAAATAGGAATTACGATTGTATTTCGCATGTTTTGAAGTGCTATGGTCAACGATGTATTCATTGGTCACATCCAGGTAATTTTCTACTGGAATCAAGCCACTATCTGATGAGAATATAGCGCCTTCGTAGAGTGCATATTCATCGGGATGTTTCAGGGAGATATATTCAGTTTCCCTCTCAAACTGTGGAATAGCACCAGCCAGGGCTTTCATGGTCTCAACTGTTTCCAGACCATCCGGCAAGGCTTCCTCCAGAAGTTTGCGTTTGATCTCAAGCAGTTCCGCTTTTTCAGGGATCCGCGTAAAGCCACCGGGGACGGGCGTAATGGGATGAACGGCCCGGCCAGAGACAATATCTCCAATATCATTGGCCACCCGCTTCATACGCAGGGCTCTCAGAACCACGTCCTTATGAGTTGCGATAAGGGGGAAAACACTTCCGGCACCCAGAAAATCAGGGGCTGCCAGGAAATAGGCATGCAGAACATTTGACTGGAGTGTCGCACCATGCACCAACAATTTTCGCAGCAGTCTGGTTTGTTCAGAGATCTCCAGTCCCAGAGCAGCTTCGGTAGTTACCAGGGAAGTGAGCTGGTGTCCCAACGAACAAATGCCACAGATCCTGGAGGTGATAATGGCTGCTTCATGAAAGCTGCGGCCCTTCATCATTGCTTCAAAGAAACGGGGGGGTTCTACAATACTTAAATGAGCCTTTTCAAGCACACCATCCTTCATGTTCACCACAATATTTCCATGACCTTCTACACGGGTCAGATGATGGACTTTGATGTTTAGATCACGATTCATAGTTGAACCTCATTTGAATTATATAACAGCATGCGTTTTTTAGCTTCATCCAGACTAATGCCATGACTGGTCATTAATTCCAGCATGCCATCCAGATTCGAATTGTCTAACAGTCCCCGGCAACCGGTGCAGAATTGGCCAAAACTGGGACAGATCGCATCACATCCCGCCCGGGTGATGGGCCCCAGACAAACCATACCTCGATTGTACAGGCATTCATTTTCTTTTAATTTGCATTCAACACAAACTGGTGATCCATACTTTGGCGGTTCCTTTCCAAGTACCAGCGAAATAAGTAGTTTGAGAAAATCCTGCTGGGTCATGGGACAGCCCCGTACTTCATAGTCCACTTTGACCACTGCGGAGACCGCCATGGCCGGTAGGGTGGCAAACAGATATTTATCCTTACCATAGACCGTTTCACGCACCTCATCGATGGGATGCAGGTTCTTCATGGCATTGACACCACCATTTACGGCACATGAGCCAATCGCCACCAGGGTTGTGCAGCGCCGGCGGATATCATGGATCCGTTCGACACAAGAGGGTGAGGAGATAGATCCTTCAATAAAAGCGATGTCATAGAAATCCGCCTTATCATCCATGGCTTCCCGGAATTCAACGATATCGATGTGTTTCAGAATATCCAGCAGGTCATTTTCCAGATTGAGTTTATTTAGCTGGCATCCTTCACAGCTAGTGAAATCGAAAAAAGCAACTTGTGGTTTCATTAGAGCGCCTCCTCTAATGGTTTGATAGCGGAGTAGTTAAAAACCGGGCCATCCTGGCAGCAGTAAACACCGTTGATCTGACAGTGACCACATTTGCCGACCCCGCATTTCATCCGTCGTTCCAGGGAAACATAGATATGATCATCAGCCAGTTGTTTGGACTTCAGTGACATGATCACAAATTTGTACATGACGGGCGGTCCGGTAATGGCCGCCATGGTGGCATTCAGATTTAGATCCAAGCCCGGGATCAAGGTGGTGATGACACCGATGTTACCCGTCCAGTTTTCAGCTCCTTGATCTACAGTCATATAAAATTCCACATCATCCCGAGTGGTCCAATCTGCGATCTCTTCCTTGAAGAGCAACTCTGCTGGCGTTTTTGCGCCGTATAAAATGATCAAGCGACCAAAATCCCGACGATGGTCAAGGACATAGTTGATCAGTGACCGTAGTGGAACCAGACCGATCCCGCCAGCTATGATCAGAATATCCTTACCCAGAAATTTTTCAATCGGATATCCTTTGCCAAACGGCCCTCTGATCCCGATCAAATCTCCTGCTTCATATTTTTTAAGTACATTGGTCAATGTGCCGATCTGGCGGATACATAGTTCAAACCGGCCCGTTCCGCTGGGCGAACTGGAGATGGAAATGGGTGCTTCACCGATTCCAAAAGCCGATACTTCTACAAATTGTCCTGGGCTATGTCCCAGATCCTGTCCGTCAGGCATTTCCAATTCGTACCACTTCTCCATTTCAGTAAGCTGCCTGGCTTGAGTCACCTGGCACATGGTTGGATAATAGAGATCCTGAGCTTCATGTAGTTTAACATCTTCAATACGTTTCATAAATGACCTCCGCTCCCCTAAACCAGTACCCGTTGATGGTGCCGAGCTTTTTCATCTTCGCGAATAAGATCATTCACGATTTCCGGCAATGAGATCCCTGCCGGACAGAAAGCTGTGCAGCGTCCACAACCAACACACCAGGGCAGGCCCTCTTCATCAGTGATGTATTTAAACTTTCGGTAAAGGCGATGTCGGGTACGATTGACGGTATGCTCCCTGAAATTCTCACCACCGGCAACCTGGGCAAAGGTGACCAACATGCAACTATCCCAGGTGCGTTCCCGCATCCCGCTCTCTGCGGTAACGGTCACTTCATCGTTCACATCGAAGCAGAAACAGGTGGGGCAGGTGAGATTACAGGACCCACAACCCACACAGCGTGATGCGACCTCGGCCCAGACATCTGCATGATAGGCATACTGAAATACGCGCGGGAGCCGATTGTAGTGATAGCGGATCTTGGTTTTAAATTTACGTTCTGCTACGATCTCAGGCTCAGTTGTTCTCAGTTTATTAAAACCCTGGATCAGGGAACGCCCCTTTTTCGTTATGACATATACTTGAAAGTCATCCTCCACTTCGTTAAGATAAAGATCGAATCCTTCCAGCTCTTCGATGGTTATACCCACGCTTTCGGAGAAGTGAAATTCATCAGGAATAAATGAGATACCAACAAATCGCGATTTTTGACGTCGGTTGAGATAATTTGACTCCACATTGCCAGATAACATACTATGATCCAGCCTGAGAATGGATTGCATCTCATAACTATGCACAGCAAAAAACACTTTAGGTTCCAAAGGAACCTCAACCGTTGTGTAACTCAGATCCTTCAATGAGAAATCCATAAGCTTCTCAACGGGTGGAAAAAAATTCTTCTTTAGTGGTAATAAGGTGCGGTTGTAATCCAGGACAACCTTACTACTGTCTGTTACAGTCTCAAAAGAGTACGAGGCATCCCCCTTCCGATGGGGAGCGATGACCTGGCCAAAAACCCCCAAATGATCAATCAGGGCTGGGATATCTTTGCGTAATAGAGAAAAACACTCCATGATGGCATCCTTGTGTATTTGATCGGTTAATAGATATTATCAATTCCATTGCCCCCCCAATTGCAAACCACATGCCAGTGCATATTTTTTAGGATGTCATCACTTGGGAATAATAAGCTTATCTGACAAAGTCATTTACTTACCTTGTAAAGGACTACTGTTTGGCAGGTTTATATCACGGTAAATAATGGTGCACAGAAGCTCATCTGTGAAAGAAATGCCAGCCCTGATCGATCCTTTGATTAACCCGTATGTTTCTGAGGAAGCACAATCAGGCGTGATATTGATGGGTGCTGGTCGAATGAATCAAGAGACTATCGAAACATTATTAGTGAGTATCAATTAAGCGAGATATCATCCGATATTTTGGGGTCGACCCGTTTGAGCAATTCGATGGTTTCGATCTGGTCATCTATATACCACAGGATCTGACCTGCCCGATGGCGAACAGAGTCCATGGCCAGTAGTCGATAATGTTCTCTGTTATTTAATGGTAGGGTACGAGCGACCAGATTCACCAGACTAATGAAGGACTCTTCACTACCAAGCAGGGGACTGAAGTCCAGATCATCGTTTGAGTGCTCTACCAGATAATTTAAACGCAGGAGGAGATCCTCACGTTCATCCTTAAAATCTTCAGCGTGATCATACTCAGGCAGTTCCTCTAATTCGGCAACTCGATAGGGGTTATCCTTGACTATCTGACCAAACCCGACCCGAAACAGACCTTCAATGACAATATTAATATTCCCGTTCTCTAATTTCTCATAAGAGCGGATCTGTCCCAGACATCCCACCGGATAAATATCAGGGGTTCCATAGTAGTTGTCCTCATAACCTGGCTTCAGGGTCCCCATGGCCAGCATACCATCACCGGCCAATACACTTTGGATCATCTCCAGATAGCGCGGTTCAAATATATGATAGCTGGCGGTGGTCTCTGGAAACAGATTCACCGTTGGCAACGGAAAAATGGGCGCAAATAAAGTTTCAGATCTCTTCTTCATAACTTGGACATTCTTCAAAAGGACACACCCCTTATACCTTAATACCCTATACTTTCTATTTTCCAACTATCCATGAATCCCCGGCGGAGCCTGGATCCTGAGCACAGTCAGTTGCTCGTCACTTTCATTGATAACACCAGCACTCACACCCGTCTCAACCAGGACTGATGTGTTTCGTGTGAGCACCAGTACCTCGTCCCCCACCTCAAAAACACCTGCTCCTCTGAGAATAAAATAGATCATATCTGAGAGCGGTTCAACCACTGGAGATATATATTGATGGGTGTTCAGGGTCAGGACATCCATTTTCAACTGATCGCTGCTGAACATCGAGTTGATGGCGGCAGCATCCTCAGAGAAGTGAGCGACCTGTTTTAAATATTTTACATCACTTTCCATCGATCATCTCCAACACTTTATGCACTAGTTTTTCAATTCCGACAGCGGCCTCACTGATGCGTACATCCAGCATATATGCCGGTGTAGATACGATCTTGCGCTCTGCATCAACCACAAATTCTTCCACGGGGCAATTGATATGGACCCCACCCATCTCTGTGATAGCTGCCGCAGTATCTGTATCTGAACCAATGGTCAATTTTGCACCAGCACCATAAATATGAGGGATCATAGCCGGAGCAATACACACATATCCCATGGGTTTTCCCGTGGCGGCAAAACTGCGGGCAAACTGCAACACATCACTCTGGACTGTACTATTTGCCCCTTTTATAGCGAAATCTGAGAGATTTTTGGCAGCACCAAACCCCCCAGGGAAAATGACAGCAGCATAGTCGCTGGGGTTTGCTTCAGCAATATCGATGACCTTCATACGAGCTATCCGCGCAGCTTCGACCAGCACATTCCGCTGTTCACCCTCACTGACCTCACCGGTCAGGTGATTGACCACATGCATCTGTTCCATGTCAGGTGCCATACATTGATACTCTGCACCCGCTTTGTCCAGGGTCAGCATGGTGATCACACTTTCCTGTATTTCAGCACCATCCAGAAAACCTGAACCCGATAGAATAACTGCTACTTTTGCCATTGTAACCTTCCCTTTTTTTTACCACTGATAGGATGATGTATCATAATCATCCTCGTTTGAATCATCTGCCACTGGCTGTACCCAGATTTCCTGACCTCTGAGTTCCAAAGAATAGCTTTCCAGGCAGGTCCAACTGGGTTTGATTCCCTTACCAGTAGAAATACGATACTGCCACCCATGGAGGGGACAGCTGATAATATCGCCTGATATGTCACAAAGCTCAAGCTTGAAGGCATTGTGCTTACAAACACCTGACCGTGCGATAAATCCCTCAGTAGTATGGAAAATAGTGATCTCCACGCCAGCTAAATTCACATTTTTGGCGGCACCTTCTGAAATTTCAGATCCGGCACAGGCCAACAGATACTCCAATTCAGGCATGGGGTTCCCATGCTCCTCGAGCCAGCTTCTCTGCCCAGAATAAGCCCACCATGGTTTTAGCATCTGTGATCTCACCACGTCTCAACATTTCCATAGCCTGATCCAGAGGCAGCTCAATTATTTCCAGGAATTCATCCTGATCCCGATCAATGCCCCTCATAGTCAGGTCTTGAGCGGCATAGATAGCCATTTTTTCATTGGCATAGCCAATAGCTGGATACAGATGACTAATAAAAGTCCATTTATCTGCTAAATAACCTGTTTCCTCAAGAAGTTCCCGCTTGCCTGTGGTCAAGAAATCTTCACCTGGATCAGTTTTTCCCGCCGGTAATTCATAAAACACCTGGTTGGGGTAATAGCGAAACTGGCGCTCCATGATCAGGGTTTGTTTATCCAGAAAGGGAATTATCACCACAGCCCCTGGATGCAGGATGCCTTCACGGACACTGGTCTTGCCATTTGGGAGGCCTACTACATCACGCGTTACATGGAGTAGTTTCCCCTGGAAAATGGTCTCAGAACTTATTTTTGTTTCGCTTAATTCAGGTGTTCTCATAGGCTTGAATTTTAGAAACTACAGGATGAAATGCAAGGGGATGCTCGTATTTATTGCTGGGGTCTATCAGACGGTGATCCCATTGCTGCCTGGTCAGAGACTGGATCATTTATTGAGCCGATTCCAGTTCGATCATTGCAACAGCCACCGATCCAAAACACCCATAGCCATTGGTAACAGTAGAACCATCTGGGTGATAAGTGTTGGGAATAAAAGAAATAGGACTGTTGCCATAGCGGGTCAGATTTTCATCCAAGGCCGCCAACATAAGGTACTGCGGGTCCCCCATTGATGGATCAAAAGCCCAATCAACTTCAATAATATCCCCATCGGATGGTTTGATCACCTTTTCCAGGTCATCTTCTGAAAAAATCAAGTAGAGTTTGTACTCAAAAGCACCTGGATGGTTTTGAAATTGAAATGAGATGTTACCAGCAGTTAATGAAAGTGAATTCACCACAAGCTCAGGTTTTTGGGGAATGGTTGTCTCCCCTGTCAGACTGGGAAAACCAGGGGCTGTGATCTCCAGATCATAGCTTTCCCCTGACCTCACACTCAGGCTGGTATCCCGGTAGGTGCCCCAATCGCTGGAATCTTCTGCTTGCCGGAACATATATTCTGATCCTGAGCCGCTTGAACTCACTTTCACAAAATTAACCTCCGGGTTAAAATTCTCAATGGAATCGGAATAGATCTCTTCAGTGGTCAACGCTCTATTAATATTGATGAAGGAGGTCCCGATCTGGTCATCGGCGCGGAGCACACCAAGAATATTCAGCCCTGGCTCAAATTCTGTTGCCACGATCTCAGAGGGCATGGGACCAGGTTGATGGGGCAGATCACAACTTGAGATCAAGATCAGGGAAGTAAGCGTTATGACGAAAACTTGTATTTTCATTCCATTGTCTCCTAAAACTGCAGGCTATAGCCAAAGGAAATTGAAGGGATAAATTTGGCTGGAAATCCATAATAGCCATAATCTGGGAAATAAAAGTAGTAGCTCGGATTTCGATGCAGAAAAAGTAAATTCCGAATGGTCATGGTCATATAGGCATCCACACCACCCAAATACTCAGCCAGATAAAACCCAAAACCGGAGCGCATCTTTTTCTTCCAGCCAATATCCCAGGCCAATCTGGCGGGATAACGCACATTATTTCGCTCTGGTGTGATATAGGTTGCAAATGATCCAAAACTATTGCTTAAGGGATCATAGGTCGCCTGTAGACGCATACCAGTCTCCCAGGTTCGGGGGAAACCAGAGGTGAGCTGCAGAGTTGAACTGGCTACGATATCCGGGGTCAGCTTATAGAGCAGAATTGACTTCAAATTGTGGGGTTGATCTGCATCGAACAGACTGCGTTGGCCATCCAGAATGGAGGGATATTCACGAAATCCTTTGGAATAACTATAGCCCAACCAACCTGACAGACGCCCAAATTCCCCCTTTAAAAGGAGCTCAAACCCATACGATTCACCAGAACCACCTTCGATGAGAGCGGAGCGCTCACCGGCTGTTATTGTACTGCCATAGCTTGCTCGATACAATTGTTTGAGATCTTTGTAGTAGGCACTCACTTCATATTCAAGTTCCCCAAACAAAGGTCCTGAGAGACCCAGGATATAGTGGATGGAGTTCAAAGGATCTCGATCATCCAGGGACTGGTAATAATCCAGGAACTGGACGAATTCATCACCTTTGGAATCCATGGTAGTGAGGTATTGGTAATATTTCCCATAGGCAGCTTTAAAAAGGTGACCACCATTGATCTTCAGGCTGGCAGATGCCCGTGGTTCCATGTGCCAATCACCCTGAGCCAGGGATCTTGAACTCCGCAGACCAAGTTTGACCTGGAGGTGACCCAGCTCAATCTTATCCTGAACAAAGAGAGCTTGAAACTGGGTTCCTGTTCGATTGGGATTCGGTTCAGCATCGAATCGGCCAACTTCATTGGCAAAATTGATGTCATTCACCTCAAAGCCCAGTTTGACCGTTTGGTTCCAGAAGGCGTACCAGGCCAGATTGAGTTTCCCGGTATTCTCTGAAATGCTGTTCTCGATATGGGTTTTGTAATCCAGGGCGGCAAGCTCATTTTCTGCTGTATCAGATATGGAATAATTAAAATAAGTCAGGTTGTCCACCGTTGAGGCAGAATGGTACACCTGACCTTCCAGGGTAAGGTTTGGTAATAGTACAGAATTGAATTTGACCCCCAGTGCCCGATTCGTAGTGTTGGTAACAAAACCTTCCCTAAATGTATCAAACAGACCTTCAGGGAAGAAGAGCATCAGATTATCGACACTGTAATCCAAATAGTCCCGTGCAAAAAAGCCGGAAAACCTCAGACGCGTATTTCCAAGTAAGACCTGGTAGGCTCCATTGTAATCCATGACCAGATTGGGAGAACCCATCATGATCGATAGTACAATATCGCTAAAGGTCCGACCTGACAGCATGGCTGTGCCATTCCTACCGGCCGGAAACTCGATGGCGCCACTGATACCAGAAATTGAAGGTCGAAATTCTCCATGGATTTCAGACTTATGTCCTTCCCGGGTAGAAATGTTCATAATGGAGGCATTACGCCCGCCATATTCTGCATCAAAACCGCCCACCAACATTTCCACATTCTTGATGGCGTAGGGATTAAAAATGGCACTGGAGCCCATGAAGTGCTGTGGATTATAGATGGTCATTCCATCCATCTGGACCAGATTTTCGCCAGGATCACTACCCCGCACATAATATTGGGGTGACATGGGGTCTGAGGTGGTCACACTGGGTGAGAATTTCACCAGATTAAATACATCCTTATTCAGTTGCGGAATCTCGGTAAGGATCACCGGATCCACTTGAAAACTGGAGATATCCATATCTTTGATAATGGTGGATCTTTGTCCAACAACCTCGATGGCTTTGGTATCGATGGCATGGGCCCGGAGTGTGACACTGGCTATAAAATGGTTTTGACTGCCAAGCTCGATTTGAAGCGAGGTATCCTCATAAGCGATATGCGAAAAGGTGAGCTCAATGAGACCCATTCCTGCATTACGTACAATAAAGAACCCATCCAGATCCGAGGCGGCCCCCTGTCCTGATTCCAGGATAAACACATTCACGCCAATGATACTTTCCCCGGTTTGGACATCGTATACGAATCCTGAGATGTCAGTGGCAAACAGTGTTGTAGATACGAGGGGGAAACAGATTAGGCTGAATATTACTCTCTTAAGTAAAGAGTTCCTGACCTCTGGTATATTGAGCACAGTGTTGGTTCCAGAATCTCGCGCCAATTCAGGATCATCCTTGCGAGAAGTGAAAAAACTTAGCAATCTCCAGGTTGGGATTCCCGCAGAAGCCAGCTGACGGGCAAGGGCTTTTAGCTGGTTTTGAGCTGCCAGAACTAATGAGTTCTGAGCCGGGATCATGGCAACAATACTCCCATACTCAAGAGAAAACCGATCTCCGCCTGGGGGATAACATCCGGGAGAAAGCTGTAGCCGGCGTAGACGCCGATTCCTCCGTAGAGTCCTTTGTGATAGACCGGGCGAAATTCAATACTGGCCTGACTGGATACGTTCAAATAGATGAGATTCCAGTAATCCAGATGCTGAAAATGACTGCCTTCAAAATTATTAAAACCAAATCGGAAAGTTCCAGAATATTTGCTGATCCAGTTTTGCGATATTCGGTGATACCACTGCCGATCCTTCCCGCCCAGGGCGATGGACTCATGCAGGTTTGATCTTCGATAGAACAGACCTGGTGATCCCCGTTGCCAACCAGATTTCTGGTCGGGTGGAAAATCCAAAGTGACATGGGCGTTAATAGCATACCCGTCCTTGAAAAAGATAAATTCAGACCAGGTCATGAGTTGACGGCGGTACAGATATGGATAGAAATCCGGGTTAAAGTTTTGTTCAACCAAAACCCGGGATTGTTCTTTGAGCAGTTCCTGAACCACCCGGCTCAGATATTCAGACTCTTCTTCCTGCTTTTCTCGTTTGACACGCAATTCCCAGATCCAGTCGCTCACGGGTCGTCCCAGCGTATCATGGTAGGTGGTGTAGGCGTTGAGGCTTAAGCCTTTTTTCCTGGTGGAAAGATTATCGGCCCAAAGCGTGAGGAAGGAAAGATGAAGCGTGCCGGATACTGCCAGTGAATCCAGCAGAAATTGAGTTTTGAAAAGTTTTTCAAACGACTGATCCATGGCCAGATATTGATCCACCGGTATGTATCTGTATCTTTTGGTCTGGCGGACCCCCAGAATATTACCAGCGACTGATCTGGAATCGATCACCTGCATTCGGCTGACAGACAGGTCCCGACTTGAATCCTGCTGGACCTGAATGTGCAGGGTGTCAGATATAAAAGTTTCGATGGAAGGTATTTGAATCTTCTTCGCCAACAAGAGATTAGGGTTACCGCACAGTACCATCAGGATGGGAATAATGCTGAACTGATATTTGAAACGGGTCATCGGTTCTTCAGTTGGCTAACCGTCTCCACCAATAACTGGGTATCATCTGACATGATCCCTTTGATCATGGGATCAGCCGCGAACTCTTTGATCCTGGCTGCATCATTGACCACCCAAACATGCATGGGAATATGTTTTACTCTGGACCAGAATTTTACGCCCCAATTCACATTTTCTTCAAATGGGTGAAAAATATCAGGATGCGACAGGTGAACCCCCAGAGGATGTCTGAGTGAGAATAGACTGGGATTAAACCACAGTAAAGCAGTAAATATATATGGATCGGACATTTTTACCCGCCAGATATTCAGGGGGTTGAAGGAAGAGAGAATAACCCGGTCCCGGAGACCATTTTCATGGATAAATCGAACCAACTCCAACTCAGTTCTTTGTTCTGAGAAAACCGAGAAATTCTTGATCTCAAAATTGAAAACAATGTCATTGGGCAGGGCATCAATAACCGCTTTAAGTGTAGGGATCTTCTCATTTCTGTCAGGCCAATGATCGGCAGCGTTTAGGGTTTGCAGCTGGATCAAGGTATGATCTGCCACGCGACCGATTCCATTGGTGGTGCGTTCCAGAGTGTCATCATGAAAGACAATGAGATGGCCATCTTTGGTTCGGTACACATCCAACTCAATGGCATTGCAGCCATCCACAATGGCTTGCTTGAAAGCTGGAATGGTATTTTCAGGTTCTTTTTTAGAGGCACCCCGATGACCAAACAGCAAATAGCCGTGATTTTTATAGAGAACTGAACTATCCAGTGGTTTCCAGATAAAAAAATGGTAGAGCAGGATGACGACGATGGAGAGTATGAGTAGCAGTTCAAACATGATGAGAATCTAATTATGATTTTCGAGATTAAACCTGTTTTCAGCGACCGAGGTGAGCCAAACAGGTTGCAGACTAGGTGAATAATAAGGCCTGTCTCAGGGAGGTCGACAGAGTCGAAAACCCGAAGAATGAACCCACCTACCACTTCCTTCAAGAGTACTTTAGGGCGACATCACCAAATGTTTATAACCGGCATTCCTGATAGTCTGGGCATCGATTGGCATGACCCGATACTGACCGGTATTATATAGCTGGGCTTGATCTGCATAATGAGGAGAGCGTGGATTTCCAGACTGTCCAGTGGGTAAAACACTCAACCCACCTTTTTGAAAGTCCGCAAAGTCATATATATGACGCACCGAGGGCCCCAACACAACATCATACGGATCATACATCCGATATTCCATATTGTTGACTGTCGTCCCGGAACCGGCTGCCGGGAATGGTCCCACATTCAAGTTTAAAAGTTTATCCAGAAGCTTGATCTTTGCCATGGGGTGTTCATGGGTCAAGGTATGCAGCTGCCCCCAATTCCAATCCTGCGGATCTTTGCCGAACCGGGCTTCAAGATCTGCTACCGCCTCTTTGAGTGAACGTTCCAGGATCATTAGAGGTGTTTCTATAATATTCTCGGTTGACACATCATCGAACCATGAAGATTCTGGTATATGCTCTAACAAAAAAATGGCATTGCGAATACTTATGTTGGCCAACTTGAAAAAACCATCCTTAAACGCTGGTCCGATGAGATCCATTTCATCACCATAAAGATTATAGGCGAATTTCACCCATAGCGTGTTGAACACCGTTGCCGCCACCGCCTCTTTACCCATAACATAATCCCAGGACCTCAAAGCCTCATAGGCAGATCTCAAACCAGGTTCTTTTAGATCCAGCTCTTCCAGCAAGTCCACAAATATGGGTACCAGGTCCCGCGCATGGTCTGAGAGATAATCCAACTGGATCTCCTGCATATCTTCGACTGTATACAGTTTGCCTGGGACTCTGAGCAGCTCATTGATCCGATTTGCACGAGCTGGCGGCTCCCAGTAAGCACTGATATAATAGGGGAATTCGTCGCCGATGGTCTTGTTGTTGGCTGTGACAATATATCCCTGATCCGGATTGTACTGGTAGGGCATCTCATCAAAAGGTACAAAACCCTGCCAATCCCATTGCGGATCATCGCCGGGCAATGGCACCAGTCCGGTTCCAGGAGCACGGAGCGGTAAGGCAACTGCAGGACGCCAGCCAATATTACCTTCCAGATCGGCATAGATCATGTTTTGACCGGGAATCCAGAATTTGGCCACAGCGGTTGAAAATTCATCCCAATTAGTAGCCAGGTTCAACTCAAGAAATGCCTGAACTTCATTGCTGAGATAATTCCCCACCCAGGACATGGCAATCGGTGGCGATTCGTTTTCTTTCAGCACTTTGTGCACATCATTGATTATTGGGCCATGGTGGGTTTCTCTTACTTTAAATAAAACCGGATCAGCGCCCTTCACTGGGATCAACTCATCATGAATGGTCATATCCAGCCATTTTCCATCATAGAAATACTGGTCGGGGTGTTCTGCATCAGTTACCTCAACATAGAAGTCAGTATCATCTACCATAACATTGGTGAAGCCCCAGGCGTAATGTTGATTCTGCCCCAATATTACCAATGGGATACCTGCGAAGGTCACACCAGAAACATCAAAACGTCCACCGACCAGATGCATCTCATACCAGGTAGCCGGTTGCGAAAATTGCAGATGTGGATCATTTGACAGGATCGGTTGCCCACTTTTTGTCATGGAGCCACCCAGCACCCAACTATTGCTGCCAATATGGGAGCCGCCAGCACTGGTAAGTGCTCTGATCCGCTGCTCGCTAACAAATATTTTTTCGGCGACCGCGCTGAAATTCTCAGGCGCTTGAGGTACGATATAGGGCTTGGTGTCAGGATATACTGGATATAGTTCGCGGGCCTTGTCGTCACCCAATTTGTCCAGCACACCACCAAATATCACTTCGGGCATCCAGGCCAGGCACAAGTCATGTCCCATTAGTCGAGCGTAGCCAACTACATGCTCCGGTTTCCAGCGGATGGGTTCATGACCCACTATCTTAAACTCGACCGGAAGATCATCAGCATGTGTATCTATATAATAATTAATTCCTGCACAACTACGTTCCAACATTTCCAGGGATTCCGGAGGCATATTGTTGACCACATTTTGGGCGATCCGATAGAAACCCCACACCCGCAAATATTTGTCATCTTCGATGAGATCGGGACCGAAAACCTCGGCAAATCGCCCTTCAACAGCCCGGGCAATGATATCCATTTTATAGAGTCGTTCGGAAGCCTGCAGGTAGCCCGTGGCGAAAAACAGGTCTTCCTCATTTTCAGCGTAGACATGGGGAACGCCGTAATCGTCAGTGTAAACATTAACGGGAGCAGTGAGTTGGGACATGGTAAGTTGACCCTCGTGGACAGCCAGAGGACCCTTCAGGTAGCCAAGCTTCAACCACCCAAATATGATACCAACCAATACGACAATGACCACCAGTGCCATCCAAAGTTTTTTCATAGACCCATCTCCTGATTTTGTTATGCTGAAAAGGTAATTCCAGATCCAGAGTTTTCTATGATTATTCCTGAAGTAGCTGAATGTAGTACTGAACGCTCCCGGAATTCGACTGGTTCGGTCTCCGGCCCCTTGGATCTGAGCTAGCCGAACCATCGATCATTAAGCTACATCTTTGCTTTAGATCAAACCTGATTGCCCGGCAGTTCCAGCCTCATCCCTAGCATAGCATCGCTCAAGTCCCTGCTTATATTGAGTCATGCTATCTCTGTCAAAAAAGATGAATTTACTCCTGAGTGAAACGGATGAACTTCTCTCAAGTATGGAATCTGAGCCAGCCATAGCCATTCATGAGGTCCGTAAACGGACAAAATATCTTCGCGCACTCCTGGCCTTAAGCCCCGAGTATCCCAATGAGTTGAAGACCAGCCTGAAGGCTATCAGTCGACTGCTGGCACCTTACCGGGATGCCCAGGTTAACCTGGACACATATCAGGCAATAGTATCAGTGAACAATTCGGATCGTGATACCGTGTTTGAAGACTTCCTGAGGCAGAATCAATTTCTCAAACAAGGGTTCCCCGAAAAGTCTGACCTCGATAAGATCCAAACCTATATTGAAGACTGCAGATCACTCCTGAATTCCACCCCTTCGAAACTTGCTCCAGATCAGATATTGATGAGCATCGAAACCTCCTACCAATTAGGCAATCAGGCGCTAAAACGTGCCCAGGGTGACCCGAGCAGCGAGCTGGTGCATGCCTGGCGCAAAAAGACCAAACGGCTCTGGTATCAACTGCGCTGGATGTTCGGTGATGACCTGGACAACCCTAATCATCCTGTCCTTCAAAGCAATGTACTGGGGAAAAGCTTGGGCGAGATTCACGATTTGGATGTCTTAAGAATACTGCTGGATATTGACCATCCACTCCAATTGCGAATCCAGAAATTACGCCAGGTCCTTCTGACACGCGCTTTTAAGATGGGGTTTGAGTTATATATTTATCAGCGTACTAACTTTCACCACAGCCTTAATCAGCTTTATTAGAACGGAAATCAGCTCACTTCTATGGCCCCTAAAGTACTTATTTCAACGCAGAACATTCACAAATCGTATAGTAATACATTATTGTTCAAAGACCTTTCTGTGAACCTCCACGTGGGTGATCGCATCGGTTTGATCGGCCCCAATGGTACTGGGAAATCCACTTTATTAAAGATCCTGGCCGGTTTGGAACAGGTGGATCAGGGTGAGTTGTCCATCACTGCAAAAATGACCGTCACCTATCTACCCCAGATCGATGTCTATGAGGCTGGCGCGACAATCCACCAGATCCTGATAGATCATTTTCCAAAACATCTGGAACACTGGGAAATTAAAAAACGTCTGGGAGAAATTCAGGAGCAGGTGCAATTTATAGATCTGGATCTGACTTTTTCCAAGTTATCCGGAGGTTGGAAGAAACGCGTCGCTATTGCTGCCGTCCTTGCCCAGGACTGTGACCTGGTTCTCCTGGATGAGCCCACCAACCACCTGGATCTGGAAGGAATACTGTGGTTGGAGTCACTACTGCAAAATGCCCGCTTTGCATTCATCCTGATCAGTCATGATCGCTTTTTTCTGGAAAATACCTGTAACAATATCATGGATCTGGACCGACGCTACAAGCACGGTTACCTAAAAGTGCGTGGTAATTATTCGCAGTTCATTCAAGACCGGGAAAAATATTTGAGTGATCAGCGTACAGAAGAATTGTCCCTCTCAAACAAGGTCCGTCGGGAAACTGAATGGCTACGCAGGGGTCCCAAAGCCCGGACCACCAAGGCTCAATACCGTATTGATAAAGCACATGAAATGATTGATAATCTGGCTGAACTGAGACATCGAAATAACCTACCCAGTGAGGCTGGCATTGATTTTAAAGCCAGCGGTAGGCGCTCAAAAAAACTCTTGCATGCCAGGGGTTTAAGTAAGACCAGAGGGCATAAACTACTCTTTCAGGATCTGGAACTCTTTTTATCTCCCGGGATGAAGGTCGGTATTATGGGTGCCAATGGTAGCGGCAAAAGTAGCCTGATCAACATTCTACGTGGTAATCTTGAACCTGATGAGGGTGAGATCGAAATTGCCCAGGGAATCCGAATGATCACCCTTGATCAGGGGCGTGAATTACCTGATGGGAATCAAACACTGAGACGGGCTCTGGCCCCTGATGGAGATACTGTGATCTACCAAGGGAACCCACTGCATATCAGCTCCTGGGCTCGGAAGTTCCTGTTTGACATTGATCAATTAGATCTGCCTGTCTCCCAGCTGTCTGGAGGGGAACGGGCGCGGGTCCTGCTGGCCAAACTCATGCTGGAAACAGCTGAGATCCTGATCCTGGATGAGCCGACCAACGATCTGGACATTCCTACTTTGGAGGTTCTGGAGGAAAGTCTTGCTGAGTATAGCGGGGCCTTATTATTAATTACCCACGACCGATTTCTCATGGATCGGCTATGTGATCAAATACTCTATCTCACGGGTGACGGAACTGTGAAGGTCTTCGCAGACACATTTCAGCTCACAACCTGGCAAGGGTCAAGATCAAAACTCACTGTTAAAACTGACTCCCGATCGCCCAGCAGTAATAAGATCCGCCGTGAACAACTCAAGACCCTGCGGAAAACACTTGCCAAAGTGGAGCGGGATATTGAAAAAGCTGAGACCAGTAAATCTGAGCTTGATATAGTACTCCATGATCCTGCAAACGCCTCAGACCCAGGCAAGTTGGCAGAATGCTCAGATGCTATTACAGCACTGGATACTGAGATCGACGCCCTATTGGAGCAATGGGAAGCCGTGGGTAGTGAGCTTGCGGAGATCGAAGGTTAACGTCCGCCTTTCTTCTTTCTGATGCGAACGATATGCCAGTGTCAAGTCAAGCCTGGCATTCAGCAAGACGGAGCTGATTGAACTCCAGATCTTGGCAGTGCCGTTTTCCGGCAAATCCGTTCATATAGACAATACGCACAGGCTTTTGACTCATCCCGGCTGGTCAGGGGAAAGGAGTTGTCAGCCAAATACTGGGCATATTTCAGGGTTTCAGCTTTGATCCGCTGGATCGACCATTCCTCATTCTCAGCAATGGGGACATAGGGTTTGGCTCGTCGTGGCTTGGTCATCATGACCGGGTTATCAGCCTCAATATCCCCGATATAGCCTTTGAAGCCCACTGCATTCTCTTTAAAAGCCTTCACCTGCTCATAGGTCAGCACGACGCTCTTTTCCGGGAAACGTGATTTTAAGATGAGGTAGTAAAACAACATCTGACTGGTCCAAAATTCCCGACTATCCTTGAGTTCCACGTTTCCCGTTTTATAATCAGTCGCCCAAACATGATCTCCAGCAATAAGAATCCGATCGATCTTACCGCGGAGAGAAAGTGTTAGCGTATCACTTTTGATCTCAAAAGCAGGCCAGGATTCCTTATCTTTTTCAAATCCGAAGCTTTGTTCATGGAGACCTGGTTCACCAAATTCCCGTAAAACGGGAAGCTCCGCCTCAAGCATGGCTGTCAACAAATTGCGTTGGGAATCCTGGAAATTCTTAAAGTACAACTCATTCCATCTATGATCGAGTAAATTAGCTTCTGGATCAATCTCGTTTTCCTCCAGGAGCGTGTGAGCCAGGCTTTCCAGCTTAGTTAGAGCAGCCTGTAAATCCTCTATGACCAGCTTAAAACCACCTAATTTACCAAAATTTTCCAGGAGTTTGTGAACCAGATTCCCAACCTCTATTTCCTGTCTTTGGGCGATGTCAGTCTCAGCCGGTTCAAGCTGAAGTTTACGACTATACCAGTACCGCTGAGGACACTTGACCAGCTCATCAAAAGCCGAGGCAGAAATATTGTTAAATACGCGTTGTTCGTGTCGCTCTAGCCTCCCATACCATTCCCCTGACCCCGTTCCCAATAATAATTCGTTATGGCGGATCTGTCTTTTTGAGCTTGGGTCAGCGACTTTTCTTCCAGCCATTCGGGCAAATTGCTGGTCAGGACTGATCAGCTCAATTTTGGGATATGAATGCTGGGTTAAATACTGGCAAAAGGTGCTCTCCTGAAGCGAAGAACCATCAGCATTACGGAGCGGCGCAGTCAAATGCAAGTGATCCACAGATCGTTCCAACCACTGTTTGAACAGGAATAAATTGAGAAACCACGGATTCAAGGCTGCCTGTTTTAAATAAGGATTACTCTCCGGTGACAGAGGGAACTGTCCCTCGGTCAAGCCCATCACAAACAGATGCAGACTCTTTAGATTCAGTGTATCCAGGAGGGAGATCACATCCACCCCAAAACCTTGCTGGGTTGAGGCAACTTCGACCCCTTTGAGTTTTTCTTTTAGTTCACGCTTCAGATCCCCCAGGGAGCCTTTACGACTGAGATAACGACCCCAGTCATTTTTAATACCAACTATGGCGTTTTTTAAGGAGGTGTAAGCCTTGGAGGCGACACTCCCAGGTTCCAATCGCTTGGTAAACTGGAAGGCTTTCAGGGTCTCAAGCAGCCAATCGGCTTCTTTTGCCAGGCCACCTTGTTGACTCCCCTGCCAACTGTTATTAACAAAGCTTAATAGGTCTTTAGCTGCCTGATCCAAGCTGGGGTGAGCAAGTTTTTCCGGGAGCGAATCATCCAGAATGGTAATGCCCATTTTGCGCACTTCAATATCCAGCTTCAACCTGGTGAATCCCGCAGCACCGGCCGGCAGAATGAGGGGATGGAGCCACACTGACATAGCCTGATCCCAACTCATGCGGTGGAGTAGACGCCCCTGGATCAGCGCCAGCGCCAACTGAGTGACGGGACGCTCCATGATCGGTTCGCGCTTGCTCAGCCGTACAGAAATTCCCACCTGGCCAAACACACGTACAATAGCCGGGACATAGCGCTCCATGGATGATACAGCTATTTGAATTTCGGCTGGAGCAACCCCCTGCTTGAGCAGTTCCCTGATCTGGGAGGCCACCAGCACCACCTCTTCATGAGTTGAAAAGCAGGGGATATAGGTATGTCCAGCAGTTTTCCGGGGCATGACATCCTGCGCCATCCAATCACTAATGCTCATATTAAACCCGGCACTGGGACGGCCTTCCTGCAGCGGATGCAGAAACACCAGATCACGTTGACCGGCTAAAGCGTTTAAGAATTTGTAGTCCGAAACCGAAGTTGAGTGGATCGAGTCGATAATGACCTTTAAATTCGGGGACAATTGTCCGGCATCCCATTCTTTTCCAGGTGGGAGAATACTTTGCTGATCGCACCACTGGCAAAATTTGTGATAACTCGCTGCTTTTTCGGGCCTTATTATTTCGCCCTGGGTGGCTTTGTAAAAAGCGTCTGCTAAACGATTTACAACGCCCCATTGAGGTCGTTTACCCAATTGACGCGCGACACCCAAACGAGCCAGATAAGGTGTCAGTCTGCGGCCGGTCGGTTCGGTGAACTTTCTAAACTCATTCAAGGTCAAGATCTGGATCCGGGGGTGGTTCAAGCCTGAGGCTGCCAGAGATTGAGCGACTCGTTCAGCGGTGTTTCGGGTGGGTTCGATCAGGATGATCTCAGCGCTCGGGTCAAGCCGTTCAAGGATCTTTTGCAGTTCCAGTGACACTGCCATCCTGGCTGGCAATACCGGTCTTAATCCATGTCCCTGTTCAAGACCGGCCAGTCGGGAAAAATAGAGCGTCTCTTCAAACTCGATGTGGATGGACCGGTCAAACCGATTGAAATAAAGTTCCCCGCGGGCTTTGATCCCATACAGCAATTTCAAGATCCATAAATAGGTCTGGATCTGATACCAGTAGGCGTACTGTTTCAATTCCGGGTTTTGAGGAAGTTCTTTGTCACTCTTATAGTCAAGCACCACCCATTCATCACCGTCCTGATAGAGCAGATCAATGATCCCGGACACTTTGAATACCCGGGTTTCACTCTGCAAATACCCAAAAACGGGCCTTTCTGGTAATTTGTCTGCCGGAGCAAGCCTGGATAATTTTTCTGCCAGCTGACTTTGCCGGTAGGTGGTCAGACACTGGGTAAGGTCAACTATTAAGGGTTGTTGATCCTCAGGACTGACGACCCCCTCATCTTCCAGAAAAAGTTGGATGGATTCGGCATGTTCTTGTGGATCGAACCATTCCATCTCCAGGGCTCGATGAAGCAGGCGTCCAAAGGTCAGCGCCACCGTTTCCAAACCCAGGTCATCCCCTTTCTGTCTTTCGTCGGCCCCCTCATAGCTGGATCGATCCATCCAGCTCATGATGGTATGGGGTGATACCTCCTCATAAATCAGGGGTTCAGAGAATGGTTCAAGGACAGGGATGGTATGGTCTGAGATAGCTGCTGCTAGCTGACCCTCAGCCAGAAGGTCAGACGCCAAGGTTAGGTCATAGATCAGTTCGGGGGTGGAACGGGCCTGCCAGGCATTTTGAAGTGAGCGAGGATCCTGACTGGCATCATCCTTATCCAGTTCCAGGTCAAACACAGGTTGCAGATAACGTTTCCACCAGGTGTGTACACTGGGTTGTCGATTGGGGGTTAGTCTGGCAACAAATCCCACACCATATCTGGCCCGGGTGAGTGCTACATAGAACAAGCGCTTGTCTTCTGCCAATTCTTCAGCCTGGGTGCGAGTCTTGATCTGTTCGAACATCCAGGTCTTATGGCTGCCGTGGAGGCTGTCCAGGGTGATTCCGGCCTGCCACTGGTCATTGATACGACCCAGGTAGATCCCACTAGTCTCATGCTTGGGAGGTGCCTGAAGATTGGGCAGGAGCACCACGGGGAATTCCAGTCCCTTTGATTTATGGATGGACATTATCTGAATGCGGGCCGCTCCGGGGAGTTCTGCCTGAGAGGCATCCCCATGTTGGATCTGGTATTTGAAGTATTCGTGGATCTCCCGCAAACCTAATCCATCCAGGGATAGTTGGTGGATCATATCAATGAGTCGATCCAGGTTGGCCAGCCTCAAAGCCCCACCAGTTTCCGAGATCCAACCCAGACGTCGATCACCTTCCAGTAGAATGGAGGTGATCAGTCGATCCGCCGGTTCACGGGCGCTCTCCTGCTGCCAGGAATTTATGGTGTGAGCGATCTCTGGTTGCTCTTTTAAAAGGTTTTTGAAAACCCATCCGGAATTCACCCGCTCACCTGCGTGTTCGCGAAGTCTCTGTATCTCAGCATCGGTCAATACAAAGAAGGGGCTCCGTAAGACACCGATGAGCGCCAAATCATCCAGCGGGTTCACCAGAATACTCAGAAGATGATAGACATCAAAACTTTCCTGCTGTTTAAACAGCCCTTTGCTGGAGAGTACTTCAAACTCTAATCCTCGTGCCGTAAATATTCGTATGTAAGCCAGGATATGCGTAAAGCTACGCAGCAAAATTCCGATGGCCGGACCAGGTCCTGTGGGGAGCTGCTGGTCATCAATCCAGTTCAACCAATCTTTCGTGAGATCAGCAGTGTGCATAATATCAGCGCCTGCTTCCGGGGAGTTTCCATCTTCCAGAACCACACTGAGTACACAGCGGGAGACTGCATGCTGTGCTTCACTTAAGGGGCTGTTTATAGCCGCAGTGGTTTTGCTGAACGCGGTCTCAAACAGCTGAAGCTCCTCACTCTCAGACGCTTTTGGAAAAGTGGCACTGATCAAGGGATTGATCACGGTATGAACAAATTTTCGGGAGGAGCGATAGGTTTCGTCAGCAGACAGGATCCATCCCCGACCCTGAGCAATATTCTTTTCAACCCGGTTCATGACCTGAACATCAGCCTGGTTAAAACGATAAATTGATTGCTTGGTATCGCCCACAATGAACAGACCACGATCTCTCAGGTCGGCTTTGCCCCCCTGGGCAATAAGTCTTACGATATCCCAGCGCAGATCATTGGTATCCTGAAATTCATCAAAAAGTATATGGGTATAGCGCTGGCCGTAATGGGCGGCAACTTCAGGGTCTCTCAGCAGATCACGGGTCTGGAGGATGACCTCATTAAAACTTAGAACGCCCTCCCGCTTGAGTCGTTTGTTCAGGGCGGCCCAGTAAGCTAGGAAAAATTTTGCCAGATGATGTTGGACTGTACAGGCGATCAGGTCCCATTTGCCCGGGATTTCCTCCATTAAGGTTTCGTAAGGCAGCAGATCCTGCATATTCGATGTGATCAATTTTAGTCGGGAGCGAATCTCACCCTCCCATTCTGTAGGCCAGACCTGGGAGTTAATAGTTATTCGGGAAAGATACTTATCCTGTTTCCCGGTCAGTGTAAATCGGCGGACAAACTCCAGCAATTCCAGACCGTATTGATAATCGTCCTCAATTGGAGAACCGAGAAATGTAAGCAGGTCGCTAAAGTTACGGTACTGCTGATTAGCTGGATCGATGATGTCCGATGCGGGAGGCAGATCATCCACCAGGGCTATAAGTTGCTGCTCCACCTGTTCCATTACCCTGGGAAGCGGATGGGTATCTCGGAACTCTGTCTGTAATTCCTCAGGGCTGTGGTCAGCATGATGCTCAAGCCAGGCAGTCATCAACTGGGCCTGGGACTGCAATTTCTTTACATAGAGATTCAAATGATATTCTGAAAGATGATCCAGGAGTATTTTTAAATCTTCATCCTGCTCGCGGCTCCTGCCACGGAGGAAACTTTCCCAGGTTTCCAACTCCATGCGCTGGGTATCGGCTTCATCCTGGATGCGGAACTCAGGATCAATATCCAATCTTTCTGCCTGCTCGCGGAGGATCTGGGTACAGAAAGAGTCAATAGTGGAGATGGCATTCCTGGAATAGGTCGACCGCAGCTGCATCTTAAAGCTTTGGGGAGCCTCACGCAGGTGCTGACCGAATTCCGCTGGAACATGTTCCAGGGTCTGGTCATTGAGCAATTGATTCAAATCGGCATAGATCCGACCGGACATCTCCGCGGCTGCTTTCCGGGTAAAGGTGATGACCAGAATATTGGATGCATCCTTTGGGGGTGCCTGGGGATTTTCAGCCTGTTGACGGGCGAAATCATCCATAATGGCTGCATAGCGTTTGGATAATAACCAGGTCTTGCCCGCACCAGCGCAGGCTTCAATAAATATATTGTGGTTCAGATCGAAGACTTTGCTTAGATCAATGCTCATGTGAGTAGGCCAATTTTCAGTTTTGCATTCCTACTTATTGCAGGGGAAGGTCATGGGTTATCCAACCTCAATGCGTAGAGACTTGCCCAGAGCGGTGACAAACTTTTCAAGAGTTGACAATTTGATATCTTCAGCATGGTTTTCTATACGAGATATGGCAGATTTTTTGGTGTGCAGTCTCCTGGCGAGTTGCTCCTGTGTAAGGCCTGCATCCTCCCTAGCCATTTTTAGTAAAACTCCAATTTGAAATTCCTGGTAACCAGCTTCGTAGCCCTCAGCAAAATCAGAATCATGAGTTTTACGAGTTGCTATATAGCTCTCTAGCTTTCTCATGGTGATACTTTCATCTAGCACAAGGCGATGTTAACATGTGCGTGAACCAACTCAAAGTCAATTTCTATTTAAGCATCGTGCCCGTCGGGGGTAGATGGTTTAGTTCACATTCTTTGGTTACGGTTTCTGACTCCTCTGGAGGCCAAGCCTGGACGCAGGTTGCCAGTCAGGACCTACACCAAATTCCAGAGTTTAGGTCGTGAAGAAATCAAAGATGTCTTCCAGTGTCCCTGATTTACCCGCTTTGTAGATCTCTGTGTACCGACAACGGCTACAGGTGACCGTGTTGAACTTTTTATTCTGAATATCAAATATCTTGGTGAATCCACCTCCAGTAGCAGCAAACTGATCCGTTTCATACTCTGTATTCTTACATTTTGGGCATTGCCAGTTCACGTGTTGCATTATTATTTGCTCCTGTTATGATTTAGTTTCCAGTGCCGGTCCATATATTTTACGCATATCCGGTAATTCCGTACAGTAATAGTGGACCCAGATATAAAGATGGTTGAACAAGGCGATGACCAATGCCAGTTTGGATAGTAATAGCAGTCCCGGTAGATAGAGGATCATGAGCCCAAAAACATACATCCCATTGCTGGTATATTTAAAAATACCCCGTTTTTCATAGGGCTCACTATAGTCCTCATCAAAATGGTCGATCCCGTAGGCCCTCTCCACGGTGAAATATTTTTTTACTGAGTAAAATAGATAGATCACCAGGGGTGTGATCAACGCTGCCAGGGCATAGGCATAAATCGGTTCAAAGGAGAGTGAATTCCGGTTACTGGTGGCCAGCAGGATGATCATGATCAAGCGGCTGGCGAACAGAATAGAAAAACCAATGGCATAGGCCCTGAATGCCTTTGACAGTCCAAATCGAGTCGTGAAGCTGTGCCGATAAAGCTCCAATCGCCAAACCAACCAGACATAGATCTGATGGAAGACCGGTGCAGCAACTGCAAGCCAAAACCAGACCTGCGAACGAATTCCCCATAACTCACCCCCCATGTCATGACCCTGAGAATTCTGAAACACCTTTAAACTCATCAACAGCAGGATGAGCACAAATAGATGCCACCCTTGGTAACGAAATATAGACTTCATGGATACTCCTTTTTCTTGAACTGGATGAACCTATCTCAAGCGTATTGGGCAGTTGAACAATTTACTACGGGTCTCCCTCTTGAGTGGTCACTGAGTATGGCCAAAGTGCTCTCGAAGGGATTTAAAGGCAATTTATTTACCCCTAATCATAGGTGCAACTACACTGAGTTAATATGACCACTTTTCAATTCGTTTGTCCCGGAAACTCAGATACAGGTCATCCTCCTTAAAACAGAGGCCCACTACAGTAGAATCAGATAATGTGTCAAGGGCTACAATTTCCAAGTAAGTGTCCATTCGGATAAGGATGTCCAAGTTGGTTGTATCTACACCCAGCAGGTAGAATGAGGAATCATGATATTCCATGGCATACACTCCATGGTAGAGCGTGTCAATGAAGCCCAATTCAAAAACTTCATCTCTACTGGCCTCCGCAGATAGCTCCCTGGAAAGTGACCGAAGCCGGTACTGCTGCATATTCTGAAGGTTACGGTACAACACGAGCAGCGAATCATTATCCATGTTGTATGCCAGTCCGCTTGATTGCCAATTTCCGGCAATGTCATCCATTCTTAGATAAGCTCTTTCACCAATGGGTGAGCACTTCAGGATGAGTCCTGAAACTCTTGATTGCAGGTAAAGATCCGATCCATCCTGAGTGATGGCCAGGTATCCCTGCCCATTCATTTCCAGATCGTAGTTGTCTGACAGGTAAATACTAGCTGAAGTTCCAGTGAATTTAAGGAGATCGATCTGTGAGCCGGCATTTCCTGAAAGATCATAATTGGTGGAAAAGAAGTGATCATTCAGGTAGGTGATATCTGCAATATCATCATAATAAGTATTCTTATTGGTGTCGATGACCAGCTCATCTTCACATGCTAACAGCCCAAATATAGTCAGCATTAAAACACCAGCTCTGTGCATTCCCGGATTATTGCTTCTCATGGTCGATCTCCCTCCTATTTATCATCCACCCCAACTAATATTCCAGTATATAGCTGAACTGCATGGCTCGTTCCAGGGACCGTTCTTTAGCGCCAACATTCCGCCAGGTATAGGCAATACTGGAAGAATTGTTCAGGGCAAAGTTTATCCCCACATTCAAAGTGGCGCCCACATCTTTCAAAAACAAATGATCAAGTTCAATGGTGGCCAGGAGGCGTCGAGTGACCTGCTGCTCCAGCCCCATAAAGAGGAAGGCATCTTTAGCGCCATCGTAGCTGGCAGAGGTGTCATGGTAGACGAATAGATCAGTCTGGGCAAATCCTGCACTCAGGCGCCCGCGACCCAGACGTAATTTTTTAAATTGGTCATATTTATAGGAGGCTACGACATAAACATTACGCGGAGGACTCCAGCGATTCTCAACTATTTCGACATCATTTGTGTCGGTGGTCACGGTCCAGATACGACTATTACTTTCTGAACCAATGGCCAGCGAAGGCATATATTTACCTTTCTGTTCCCAAAGGCGGAATTTGGTATTTATGAACGGTAATTCGAAGCCGAACTCATCGATGTTGTGACCCAGGAATTGATTCACCTGGAACTCCAGGCCCCATTCCCAGCGATTCCAGATACTCACTGAACCGGCCACTCTGAGATTTCCTTCAGCATCATTTTGAATATCCAGACCAATAAAGCGATTCTCAATGATATCAGCAGTAGGTACATCTATGAGACGCCGAACCCTTAGTGGATAGGCCTTGGGTAACAGGTGAAACTCGCCGCCGACCTCACCGGATCTGAGATCCGAACCCGTCAGGCGCCGGGCACCAATATAGCGCTTCATCCAATAATCTGTGCTCACGGGCACTTCCGTGACCCCCTTTGTGGAGCTGGCGTGGATCATTTTATTGCCACTGGTATAAACCCCAACATGACTGACACCCTTGCCCAGTGTATCAAAAAACAACAAATCCCCATATTTGAGTTCATTTCGGGAAACTGCATCCCCTACCGTATATTGCATCCGCGATGTACGCGGGATAATGATGCCTTGATCCTGGTAGACACCCGATGTAAATCCTGAGCAATCAACACCTCTCCCCGCTTCAGTACCGCCCCATTTGTAGGGAGTTCCCAGATATTTATCAAAAGATTTTTCCATCTTTTTCTTGTTCAGGTCATCGTAGACACCCACTTTTTGCGAGCTGCAGGCATTCAGTAGAATCACCAGAAGAATTACCCAGATAAACAAGTATTGTCGCCGCATTGATGCACTCCCGTATTGGTTTCTCGCCTGTTAAAAGTGCTGGAAATATAGCTTTAGAGTTTATGGGTTCAAGGGTTTATGAGTTCAATGAGTTATTGAATTTATGAAATAGCAGTTTGGGGGGAACTGGAAGCTGACCTGCTTTGCTCCTGTTGGAACATTGCGACCTTGGCCCTATGACTGGCCACAATCCATCGCTTATTGGGTCGAGCTCCCCAGCTTGGAGCCTAGATCCAGTTACCTCCTAATAATCCCAACCAGGATGCGGCGCAGGCAGATACAGGGTCTCATCCAGAGCTTCCAATAGAGCTTCTGGTCCGCTGAGATCATCTGTTGCAGACAATCCAGTCGCAGAACCAACCCCCAGCCATAAGCGGGAAAAAGCACCGATACCGGACTGCAAAACAGCCCGGTTCGGTTCAAAGCCTTCACTGGCACTGGATTCAGCTCCCAGTGTGATCGTGAATTCCCCAGCACAACCCTGCCATGGGGAATCCGGGTCAAGATACTGATCGATGGGGTCACTTAGTTCAAGATTGAACTTGAGTGTCGCTGCATTCAGGTGCGTGGCTTGAAGACAGGCATTCAGATCACAGATCCTGGTCTGCCAGTAGGCGGAGGCCCGATTGATGTGTTCAAATTTGGATTTTTCGGTAACGATGCGACCTCTGAAGGGATTCCTGATCAGATCCTGTAATTGAATCCCGGCCGGTTCGCACATTTTGATCAGCCTGATCTGATCACCCAGGGTTTTGATGAGGGCCATGAGTTCTAAAAACTGTTGCTTGTTCTGATAAGCCATGGCATGGATTACCGTAGGACCATATTCACCTTTATTGGTCGCCCAAAAGAAATGGGTCAATTGTCCTTCCGGACCATCTGTGTACCCCAAACCATAGCCATGTTTAGTCCACACCAATTCTGAACGCGTTGTACATTCAGGCAGGATCGAGACCATGCCATGATGCGGCTGCCGGTTGAGTAAGGAGGAATGGATCAGCGCCCAATCAGCTTCGCCAAGACGCTTGGGTGGTCTAATGATCTGATCAAGCTTAAGATCGGCGGGATCAAAAGCGACCCAGTGTTCATAGCACCCGGTACCATAGCCTAATTGATCATAAAAGCCCTGCTCAAAGATTCCCAAGGTACTTGCAATAGCTCCGGCTGCGGCATCTTCAGCAATCAATTTTGCAGTGAGCTTTTTGGCCAGACCTTGTTTACGGGCGATCCGACTGGTGCCTACAGAAGTAACAACAGAAAGATTAAGATCTTGCTTCAAATAGCGCAGAATAGCTGATTTTGAAGTCACGAGACATTCGGCGACCTGGTCCAGTTCAGCCACTAAAGCCCTACCTTCGCTTAGAAAAATATCGAGTTTTTCTTCCTGACTATCATCATCGATCCAATCGATCTCGCGCCAGATACGGTGAGCCGCTTTGGTATCCTTTTCCGGGTCAAAATCACGTATTATATGCATTTTAAAAAACCTTTATTCTGAATCACTAATATGGGGACTAAAGCGTATTTTGCTTTTGTGCAAAAAATATAATACTAATTGTACTCACAAACGGCACCTAAATTCAAAATACTTTTCCCGGTTATCAAACTTGACGCCCCCGCAGAAAGTCCCTCCCCACACAATTGTCGGGATCTTCTACTCGCAGAGCGTTGCATTGAGTCCGTCGGCTGTGCTCAGGAACCGCCCTTCGACAGAACTCAGGAACCGCCCTTCGACAGAGCTCAGGGACCGCCCTTCGACAGAGCTCAGGGACCACCTGTCGAAATGACTCGGAGTGTTGTTATTTATAGGTTTCAGTGTAATTGATATAAGCAGTTGTCTTCATTGTATATAGGGTCTATTCCATGATTTTGCAAATCCTTTTTGCGAGGTCGTCAAACTTCAAGTTTTTTGCATAGTCCCGACAAACTTGTC
>JAJRSW010000092.1 GCA_024278595.1 Fidelibacterota bacterium
CGCAACCAAGTCTTGTCCTTTTTGCGCCTAACTGCGTTAAATAAATCAACCATAGCTATGGCTATACTCATATTTATTTGCCTTGTTATCCGCAAAAATTCCTGCGACTTATTACACACTACACGATTGACACGACACTAGCCGCATTGAGCACAAAATAAGGCTTCCAGTGGGGCTCCACAATTCAGACATTCCGTTCCCTGAGGAATTCTTGGCTTTTGTTTACGCATAATTGAAGTCTACATTTAGCTGGAAAAACTGGTAGGGTTAGTCTTTTTTCACATCAGCAACTATTTCCCAAGGGAGTTTACCATAGATAGCGTCATCATTAGATCCATGCCTGTTGAAAGAGCGCTGGTGAACATGCTTGAGCAACTGGTCTTCGGTACCCATCGGGTTAACTCGGACAAGCTGGTCAAAGTCCAGAATAACCACCCCCTTTTGCTAGTTGCCTATGTTAACGACCAGGCCATCGGTTTCAAGCTGGGATATACCATTCCCGGGACCCGCACCTTTTTCTCCTGGTTAGGTGGTGTGCATGCTGACTATCGGCGTAGGGGTATTGCTCAACGCCTGCTTGACCAACAGGAAAATGAAGCCCGGAAAATGGGGTTGGATAAAATTTATTTCACAAGCTTTCATCGATTCGCAGCCATGATCAGTTTGGGTCAAAAAAATGGCTATGTTTTGGTCAGGAATGAACTTGATGATGGCGAAATGAAATTCTGGTATGAGAAGGTCCTGTCAGAAGCCTAGATTCACTTTACATAGGGATAACCACGATCCTGCATGGGGTGATACAGATTAAAGGTTGGCAAAGGGAGATCCGACAATATTATTAATCTATTAACCAGGAATCATCACTTTGGGTAAGGATTTCTTTCCACACTTCACCCATTTCGAGATTATTCGGATTAATTCGGATAATGCGTGTCCGAAATCAATGTGCTTCTGCTTAGAACCAGTTTCTATCGTGCATTTCACCCTTTTTCGAGTTTGAATGGTATGTTAGCTTAATGGCTCAGCAATTAGGAGATCTGGAACATGCAAAGCACGCGCAGGGGTTATACTATCAAATCATTAATTATATTCACCATGCTCATTTTTCCGATCCTGGGTTATCCCCAGTCGACTCAGCTAGAGGTGAATAAATTGCATGCTAAGATCGACCAGCTGGATAACATGCTGGCCCAACTCCAATCAGATCAATATCGATCACGCAACATTGAGGTAAGACTAGAAACTCCGGTTCGCGACTTTTCCAAAATTGACAGCCTGCGCCTGGTCTCATTACGCAGAAAACAAGCCGATTCCCGAGCGCGGATCGATGTCCTCACCCTGGAGATCATCAAGTTAAGCAAGCAGTTGGATGACCCCCGGAAACGTTATGCCCTGGCAAAAAGAATTCAGAATAATCGAGTAGCTCCAAAAATTAAACCAGATGATATCCCCACAGATTCCACCCAAATCATCGCTAAAATATCGGCCCGTTCCATCGATCTGGCGGCTGTCAAATTGATCCGCCAGGGGAACACTCTCGACCAGGCCCGGCTACTCACCATTGATAAGTTTTCCATTGAACAGGTCCTGACTTTTTACCGTGACCTGCCAAAATCCGCCCGTTACAAGCTGTATGATATCGCTGATGAAATTGCAAAGACTGATGGCGTTGATCTCACAGATGCTCGCCGCTCAGCTATTTATTTTTACCTGTTTACCAAGTGATGACCCGCTATTTCGAGGTAATCCTTTTGATCCTGTTCCTGGGCAGCTGTAGCCGGGGGAAGGTGTATCTCTACCAGCAAGGTGATCTGCAAACTCGTAAATTCCTCGATCATATCTCAAAGACCGATCCAGTACAGGGTGACTATTATAAAGTGAGCCGGAATGATAAGGGGCAGATAACCTCGGCGAAGCATCTCGATGCAACAAAACATGTTCTGGAGGAAAGTCACTATACCTATTCACGCACAGGCGACTTAAAACTGCACCGCTATACTGAGTACTTCCAGACAGGACCCCCTCGAACTTCTCGTGAATGGATCTATCAAAAGGGACATCTGGTACGCCAGAATGAAAAATGGTTTACGCGTTCCCGGACCCTGGAAAAAAAACTGACCATCCACTATGATGCCGAACAGAAACCATATCTTGAGGAAACCTGGGGGCTGGCAAACAAGCTCGAGAGCTCCACAGAATTCTACTTCGACTATCAGCACCGGCTGGATAAGTCCCGGAGAAACTTTTTTTATCCCGATGGCGGCTTACGTGACTACTGGCTAACCATCTATAATGACCAAATCCGCATCATCAATGAGGAGCATTATCTTCCTGATAACTCACTCATCGCATTTTATCGATATACTTATCATCCCGTACAGGGTTATCGGGAACAGGAAGAGATTCTGGATGCTGACCGAAATATTTTCATAACCCGGAAATTCAATAGAAATGGCCTCCTGCTTGAAGAGGAGGAACGAACTCGTGCAATGGTGCTGATAAAACGAACCGTTTTTGAATATAACGACCAGCAGAGACCGAAATTGGTCCACCATTACGATGCTTCGGGAAGATTAATTAAAGCTAGCAAATATAAAAAACCACGGTCACTGGGATCATTCAGAACTCCCGGAAACTAGTATCACAGCAGTTGGCGTTAGTGCGATTGGGCATAATATTTTAGCTGCTGTTAGAATGCGAGGAGGTTATAATGCCCAAGGTTCTGGTCCCATTTGCAGAGCGATTTAAGGAGATCGAGGCGATCACGATCGTTGATATTCTACGACCAGCAGGGGCTGAAGTTTGTATCGCTGCACTGGAAAAACGCAATGTGCGGGGATCGGAGAAAGTGGCTGAAATAAATGCCGGTGTTCTGGCAAACTTATCGTAGAGACGTAGCGTGCTACGTCTCTACGAGGTGCTCAATCGGCAGTCCGTAAACTGTCAAACCACTGCATGGCGAAATAATAGGCCGGGAATACGGCCGTTCCGTGGTCGGCGCCAGCCAGGGCCACCAGATCCACACTTAAGCCACCATTGGCCAGCATAGACGCATAAGCTACTTCAGAATTTTCGAAGAATACGGTACTGTCGGCAGTTCCATGGAAAAGTCTTACCGGTGCAATTGGCCCCCAACCCAGAGGTGAATTATCAATAAGAGCCGCTTCAAGCTGTTCCTCCCCTCCAGCATAAAATGAAAGTTTAAACTCCGGGACAAACAGAGAATCCAGATTGCTTGTGAGATTAGCGTTGATCTGAGTTCCATCCCTGGTTCCATCAAATAGATCCGGAATCCGCTGGGCGTAAGGCTGCTGAAAAATATCATCCAGGCGATCCCAACCGTAGATATCATCATAGGCGGTCACGATATAGGCTAAATAGGCTGGATTGATATAATAGCTACGATTCAATAGTTCCCGGGTACTCCCCAACAGGTCATGGGGGCCTGCCATGGGGGCTACACCAGTCAATTGGAATTCAGTGGCATGTTCAGTTTCCATGATCTTTTGAGTCGCCAAGGTCACATAGCCCCCCTCAGAATACCCGGCCATAAAAAGCCGGTCACTGATGATCAATTCATTTTGGCAGGCGTAAATTCTGGCTGCCCGAATCAGATCCATAACTGCATTCGCCGATAACCCGGCGTGGAGATAGGGATGTAATAGTTGAGAATCACCTAAACCGAGATAATCGGGGGCGACCACCAAATAGCCATTCATTGCGGTGATGAGACCATCCGGTGAAAAATAGGGGTGGGTTGACCCGACTTGCTCACGTTTAAAGACCGTACCATGTTGAATGCTGAGAAGATCCAATGTATCCAGTCCCCGGGGGATAAGCATCAACCCTGAAGCTCCTGTGAGCTCTCCATTGATGTCCAGAGTGTTATATGAAATCTGATAAGTATCCACTGTATAGTTTAAATTCAAATCAAGGCCAATAGGCGCACCATACATACTAAGCACTGTTTCAATATCACCTGGGGCATATGAAAAAAAGCTGGTTGCCTCAAGTAACTCACCAGGGGCATCAGGCGTATTGCACAGATCCACCACCGGTTCCTCATTGGCCTCCTTGTCACAGGAGCTCATGAGAAATACTGCAAACAGAACCAAGATCAGCAGGCTCATCCGCTGTGACGGTCGAATAATCATAGATTACTCGCTGGTTATGTCAGCCATTAAAATTGGCTCATGATAACAAATTCATCATAGCGCGCTTCCAGGTCTGACTCCTCCAGATAGCTGATGCCATTCACGGACAGGGCTTCTACACAAAAAGAAGCCAGGACAGAACCGAAGACCAGCGCCAATTTCATATTATCAAAAGAAAGGTCTTTTGATTGAGCCAGATATCCGATCAGGGCACCAACAAAGGTATCACCAGCGCCAGTAGGGTCTACCACCTCATCCAAGACCAGACCGGGAACAGTGAATAGTCGATCATCGTGAAAAAGTAGCGCCCCGTGTTGACCTTTTTTGATCACCACCCACTCCGGGCCCATAGCGCGTAATTTCTGAGCCGCCTTTCCATAATTTCGCTCACCGGTGAGCATCCTGGACTCTTCATCATTGATCACCAGCATATTGATTCGTTTCATCAGGGATATCAGTTCATCATGTGCCGTATCGATCCACAGGTTCATCGTATCAAGCACCACAAAAGCCTGTGAATCCAGTTGATCCAGGACATGATGTTGCAGACCAGGATGGATATTCGCCAGCAGTACATGGGAGGCACTTTTATAAGCTTCGGGTAGGGTTGGGTTAAAATTTGCGAATACATTCAGATCAGTAAACAGAGTGGTTCGGTCATCAAAATTCTCAGCATAGCGACCACCCCAGCGAAAGGTCTTCCCTGCTTCAATTACCAAGCCTTCGAGTTTGATATGATGATCTTTGAACAACGAAATCACTGATTCTGGAAAATCTTCACCAACAACCCCGACGATTTGGGGTGGGAAAAAATAACTGGCGGCCAGGGCACAGTAGCTGGTGGATCCACCGGGAACATCTGAGACCGAGCGAGTACTTGTTTCAATGGTATCCAGGGCGATGGAACCAACTATGACCAGAGACATGGACGCTCCTTATTTGATTTATACTTATTATACCTCATTGGTTTAAAATGCTCGACAAACACTGTTGCTCCAATGAATTTCATTGAGAACTTTAATTTTCTGACTAGATTTCCATCATGAAAAAAATCACCTTTATACTAGTGCTCGTGTTTGTCGGGATCAGCTACTCCCAGAATTATCAGTTTTACAATAAAAAGCTAACTGCAGACCAAAAGGAACAGGCTATCTACCTGGAAAAAAACATCATGGCGACCTGTTGTTTTGGCGGTCCAGTTTACATGCATGGCAAAAACCAGATGACCGAGGATGCCAAGATCACCATCCGGCGCCTGCTTATTGAAGGCAAAACCACGGATCAGGTCCTGGATCATTTCAGGAATAGCATTGATACACGTACCGGACAACCCTATGGCAACCGGATTCTGGCAGCTCCCAAAGCCAGCGAAACAGTTGGACTTGTCTCCTATTGGTCGATCGTTGGTTTTGCTGTGATTGGTCTGGCAGTACTGGCATTTGTGATCAAAAAGCTGTTGGCCAAAAAAGACCCGCCTGCTGCAAACGGATCACTTTCCGGGGACACTTTAGAAAAGATCGAATCCGAACTTTCTGAACTGTCCTAAAATCTTTCTGATCCTTACCGTACATATTGGATATTTGGGTTACTCAAATTTCAACTATACCGCGAAACAGGTTTCGGTAAGTAGTTTCTGAACCAGCGGAAGTGCTCTGCCACCAGCACAGACAGATCTAACACTGAACTTGTTGAAACGTCAGTACTATTAAATCCGGCCCATGTTATTCGTAATATTTTACTTTCTGCTACCTTCGCCGAGAGAATAGTGGGCGCATACGGCTAGCTTGTGCCGTTTAATGTACAACTAAAATATTGTCGAGATTCGACCAGTGTCCGGTGTCAGCCGGCAGATTAATGGTCAGATAAGGCGAGTAAGCGATCTCTTAGCCTGGCAGCTTGCTCATAATCTTCACGCGAGACTGCTTCCCTTAGATCCTTCTCCAGATCGAAACGAATTTCTGCCTGTTTCGTGATCTGCTTGACATTCTCTGAAAAGCTGGGTTCATTCTCTTTTGTCCCCTGCCCGGATAGAGGCATGTTTACCGCAACTTCATTAAAGATCTTTGATGTTACCATGATCGGTACACCAGCACGCAAGGCTAATGCAATAGCATCACTGGGTCGGGCGTCCATGGTCTCTAATTTCTGATCATTTCTAATATACAGGCGCGCGTAGAAGGTGCCCTCCTTCAAATCAACGATGGCCACACTCTCAAGCCCACCCGTAAGCGTATTGATCACGCTAGATAGAAGGTCATGGGTCATGGGGCGCTCCAGGCTGATCTGCTCCAGAGCTAAAGCAATGGCTTGAGCTTCAAATTGTCCGACCACGATGGGCAGGCTGCGTGATGCATCACCCACAGGATGCATAAAAAGGGTGTATCCAGGGGTGGCAGCCTTGGAAAAAAAGAGGATATTCTTAACTGTTAATTCGATCATTATAGCACCGTGATAAACTTACGACAGAGACCCCGGCAATGTCAAACATTCCCAGCACCGATGTCAGCTAAGCGACTTTTTGTGATATTTCACAATTTTGATTGACCAGACCCGCTGAATTTCTCTTATTCACACCTACTATCCCGTCAAGATTTAGTGGTAACGGCTGAAAGAAGGATCAGTTCTGGCGCTTCAAGATGATATCTGATAGCGCTTTTAGCATGGATGTATTTTTAAGTGGGGTGTTGTTCAGTAATACATCAGCTGCACTGATCCAGCCCTGAACCAGATTTTCGGCTCGTTTAAGGGTGCCGTGTTCCATCATCCAGCTCCGGACCAGGTCTCGATGAGCTGCACTGAGTTGATGCGAGTCCTGGATACGCTTCCACTCCCTTTGCTCTGCTGGTGTTAGATTTTTTTTCAGGTCGAGCCAGATCCAGGTCTTTTTTTCATTGAGCACGTCACTACCCAAACTTTTTCCCATGGTTTCAGTTGACGAGGTGACCTCCAACAGATCATCCTGCATCTGAAAGGCTCTTCCCAAAAGCAGTCCATAGCGTGAGAGCGCTTCAATAGCCGGTTCATTCCCACCGCCGATGATGGCTCCCATTTGGCAGGCCAGTTTGATCAGAGCCCCCGTTTTTAGATCTATCATCAGCTCATATTGCTGCGGTGTAACATCCTTGCTCTGCTCAAACTGCATATCCCAGCCTTGACCTTTGCAGACATCCATGGCGCCATCATTAAAGGCTTTAAAGAGTTGGGGAAATTTTAGGTCATCAATATCTGAAAGTAATTGATACACATAAATCAACAGCGTATCCCCGCTCAATAGTGCGCGGTCACTATCATAGGCTGCATGAACCGTGGGGAAACCACGCCTGAGCTCATCTCCATCCATAATGTCATCGTGGATCAAGGTAAAGGTGTGAAAAATTTCCAAGGCTACACTGACCTGAACAGCATCCTGCCACTTCCCACCAACTGCTTCTGCAGCAGCCAGGCAAAGCACCGGACGCAGCATTTTTCCTTCCGCATTCAAGGCATAGCGCATCGGATCAAAAAGATAGGCTGGTTCAGCAGGAAATTTTGGATGAGTTAGATCATGACGGACTGTTTCCTGCCATAGTTTTAATTTTTGTTTTAGCGCTTGATCCATTTTTCCAATTTCACCTATTATTAACTATTCATAGCTAAACTTATTAAGAACCAGGTTGTCTTACCTGACCTTTTTTAGCAACTGGTGGTTCCCCATAAAATCTTGGATCGTGGCTACACCTGTACCGAACATGGCCATTTTTAAAGTTTCCTTCCACACCAGCAGTGTCTCAACAATGGCTTCCACATCACTTTGGACGGCCTGTTTTACCAGGGGACCTGCAATGCCTCCCAGATCAGCCCCCAAAGCAATAGCCTTAGCAAGATCCAGGGGACGCCGTAAACCACCACTAGCTATCACCGTTAGATCCGTTTTCAACTTATTCAGCACCTCTGCTGTCGGTTCACCCCAATCGGCAAACTCATGAGCTGTCTGCTTTAACACTCGTTGATTCTCAGGCAAACGTTCACCTTCGATGCTAACCCAATTACTGCCTCCGGCACCAGCTATATCCACCGTCTGTACGCCCACATCTTCAAGACGTTGGATGGCATCGACAGAGAGCCCCTGTCCCACTTCTTTCACAATAATGGGTCTGGGGAATTCCCGAACCCAATGTCTGATTGCTTTAAGTGCACCCCTAAAATGAGGGTCGCCTTGCGGCTGGAAAGCCTCCTGCAGGGAATTCAGGTGAATGATCAGGCCATCAGCCTCCAGCTCATCACAAAAAGTGATCGTGGGATCCAGGTCACGCTGTCCAATGATCTGGGCAACACCCAGATTCGCTAGAATAACGGCAGTCGGTGCCTGTTCTCGAGCAATGAGAAAACTATCTCTCACCGATCTATCTTCTAAAGCAGCTCGAATACTCCCCAGACCCAGGGCACACCCAACCTGCTCAGCAGCTTTGGCCAGACTTTCATTAAAGGCTAAACTCTCTTGAACACCGCCACTCATGGAGCTGATCAATAGGGGGAAACTTAATTGTTTACCAAACAAACTCGTGCTGGTATCGATCTCCTGAAGATCCAATTCAGGCAGGGCGTTGTGAACAAATCGCCACTGGTCAAACCCTGCGGAGATGGAGAATTTCAATCCCTCATCCTGGGCTAGATTGAGATGGTCACGCTTCCGTTGTTCAATGTCCTTCGTCAAGGCGGACCTCGCCAAATTCCCCGATCTTGTCCATCATGAGTTTTTGGATCTCTTCCATGCGCTCTTTGGTCTTTGCTTCAAACCGAACCACCAGGACCGGTTGAGTGTTAGAAGCCCTTACCAGACCCCAGCCATCACCAAAACGAACCCGGACGCCATCTACGGTAATACAATCGTAATTAGCTTTGAAATAATCCACAGCTTTTTCAGCGATCTCAAATTTTTCAGAATCAGAATTACAGGTCAACCTGATCTCAGGTGTTGAATAATACTTGGGTAGCTCATCCACCATTTCTGAAAGGGGTCGATCTGTTTTTGACAACAGTTCCAGCATGCGACCACCATTATAGATCGCATCATCAAAACCAAAGTATCTATCAGCAAAGAAAAGATGTCCACTCATCTCGCCGGAAAAAGGTGAACCCAGGGTCTTCATGTGGGATTTGATATGGGAATGACCGGTTTTGTACATGACCGGTGTGCCACCAAACTCCGTGATCTTTTCTTCCAGGGCCTGGGAGCATTTTACGTCAAAAATGATCTTGTCATCCTTGGATTTGATCACATCCTGAGCAAACAGGATCATCTGATAATCAGCCCAGACCACATTGCCTTTTTCATCGATCACGCCCAATCGGTCAGCATCACCATCAAAGGCCAGTCCCACATCATAACCACCCCGTTTGATCTCATCCTGTAGATCCTTCAGATTGGCTGGAACAGTTGGATCAGGATGGTGGTTGGGAAAGGTCCCGTCCACATCACAGTAGAGCGCCGTAACCTCACAACCCAGCCGCTCGTACACTTCCACTGCACACAGAGCGGCAGCGGCATTTCCAGAATCTATGGCGATCCGCATGGGGCGTTTTAGATCGATCCCCTGCACAACATTGTCAATGTATTCAGGTAATAGATCATAATCGCTGGCGGTACCCGTACCTGTTTCAAAATCATCCGTTTTGATCAGAGCCAGCATATCCTGAATATCCTGACCAAAGAAAGCCAACTGGTCATAGGTCAGTTTGAAGCCATTGAACTCTGGTGGATTATGGGAACCGGTTATCTGGCAGGCTCCGTCAACATCATTCTCAAAATGGAAAACACTAAAATAATTCCCTGGTGTGGGCAAAATCCCGATATCCATTACATCGATACCGGTGGAAAGAGCACCAGCCTTGAAATATTCTTTTAGCTGCGGTGTGGTCAAGCGAACATCACCTGATAGTGTGATCTTTTTGCCCCCCCGGCGTTTTACAATAGTGGCAAAAGCTTTTCCCAGGGCAGCCACAACTTCTTCCGGGAAGTCAACGGCCACTTCTCCGCGAATGTCATATTCTCTAAAAATAAACTCGTTGATCTTCATCTAATTATTCCTCTAGTTTTTTTCCCACAGAGATCACTGAGTCGCATATCGTGTAAAACTCACTTCATGCTGTGTTTTAATAGTTTGACGTCTTAAGTATATCATCTGTGTGCTTCGTGCGCTGGGTGGTCAGGAATCAAGTTTCCGCTCCAATTCTTCCACAGCCTGGCGGATATTCCCCGAAAAGCGTGCCAAATATAGTCGGCTTTCTTCAGCTGAGGCAGCGCTTTTATGCATGACTAGCGCCACCTTTACAAAGTTATCTGACCGGGCTAGCAGCTCGGTGGCTTCGGCATAACTGCAACGGGTGATGGTGGACACGATACGACGGGCGCGATCCTCCAATTTTACGTTCGTAGCCTTTAGGTCAACCATGAGGTTCTCATAAACTTTGCCTCGTTTGATCATGGCCGTGGTGGTGATCATGTTGAGGACCAGCTTGGTTGCCGTGCCTGATTTCATGCGAGTTGATCCGGTAACCACTTCGGGACCAACAGGTACCGAGATCAGGACATCCACATCGATATCTATGTGGTTACGATCGGCACAGGTGAAGAACACCGTCGAAGCACCCAGCTCTTTGGCGCGTTCCAGTGAACCCAGAACATAGGGTGTCACCCCACTGGTGGCGATGCCCATGACCACATCTTTTTCAGTCACCCCGATCTCATCCATGAGCTTACGGCCATCTTCCGGGAAATCTTCAGCCCCTTCAACAGCAGTTCGCAAAGCGGTGTCACCCCCGGCGATAAATCCCTGAACCCGTTCTGGATCGGCATTGTAAGTGGGCGGTATCTCAGATGCATCCAACACACCCAATCGACCACTGGTCCCCGCACCCACATAGATCAAATGTCCAGATTGCTGGAAGGCCTGATCCACCAACTCTGTCGCTTGCTCAATATCATCCATTTGTTCGGCAACCCGATCCGCTATGATCTGATCTTCCTGGTTTATGATCTCCAGGATCTGTCTGATGGAGGATGAATCAAGATTCATACTATTGGGATTGCGTTGCTCAGTTAACAGTTTTCCTAGATTTGAGATCATTTAAACATCTACTCCCCGGTAGTTTTTCCATGAGTCGCCAAAACTCGTCTGGTCACATTTTCAAAGTCAGGTCTTAAGTCGGCGGCAATAATACATTGGAAGGTGTTTGTAAACCAAATGATATCCTCTCGGTCAACACCGGCCAACAAAGCACCGCGAATATGAGCTCGGTACTGATTCACCATCCCAGAGGCCATGAGTGATGCCATAACAGCGAGCTCTCGATCCTGCAGATCCAAACCCGGCCGGGACAAGATCCGACCATAACCATCTTCGATCATCCAGCGGGTGAGGTCTGGGTGCAATTCGTCCAGCACCTCAATAAGTCTCCCATGGTGCTTCCCATAAATGACCCGACTTGTTTTAGTCCCGGCAGCCGCATGATCCTCAATGTGTTTTGCAGGACCGGCCTGGGGCAAGTGCTTCCTCACCTGTTTGAGGGCTTCGATGGTTTTAGGGAAACCAGCAAAAAGTAAAGTTTGCAAAATAGTTTCTTCAATGGCTTCCAGATCAAGGATCTGGTGACAACGCGGAAGCCACTCTGCCAATACTGATCTGTCATTCAGGGTTGTAGCCACAACCAGGACTCCAATGAGTAACTTACATTGTCTATTTGGGCTCAACTCTGATGACCAGGTCTCAGTAAAAAATGAATTGCAGGAAGGGGGAATTGAACACGTTTGCATGGCGTATAGGATAATCGTCACACAGGGGTATAAAACCATATAATTACTGTCTGCCGTTAAACGCTAAGCAATAAACCGTTGAAACGGTTCCTTGGTTTCTGGATGATCGGCAACCCTCGACTTAAGTCTCAAGTTTATACATACTTAAGGAGATTAAAACCGTTTTAATGGTTTATTATAATTGTCAAACCGGACCCAAGAGCAACCTTACCTTCCCACTTGGAACAAATTATATTAGTGGTATGTTGAACGTAATTATGATTCCCTGCCACCCACCAGACACCCGCCTGTTATGGTAGAGCTCTTCCTCGCTGTAATTGGGCTTATCCTCAGTTTTATCTTCGCTGGAGCAGAGATCGCCCTGCTGTCATCGAACCGACTGCAGCTCGAGGTATGGCAACGTCGCGCTGTCAGGGGTTCAAGCTCAGCTCTCAAGGCCAATACTGATCCGGAAAAATTCCTCACCGCCACCCTGGTGGGCAATAATATCGCCAATATTATGACGACTTCTTTTGCCACGGTCATGTTGATCAGGGTCATCCCCAGTGAGGGCCTGATCCTGTTGATCATCTCAGTGAATGTCCTGATCTTTGGTGAGGTCATCCCCAAAACGCTCTTTCGCGAATTCCCCAACGCTTCCATGTTGTTCTTTGGTCGGTTTGTGCGTATCGCCGAAGTGATCTTCTATCCCCTGACCATCATCCTGGGAGTTTACCGAAAAAAGGTCCTGCATAGTGATGAAGTTGAGAGCCAGACCAATCTTGACTCAGAAGAATTGCACCTGCTGTTCAACGACCCGAAAGAAGAAAGCGGTGTCGATGTCCATGAGCGGCAGACCATCGCCCGAATTTTCACTTTCAAAAATACTTCCATCAGTGAGGTTATGACTCCCCGCCCTGATATGACCGCCATTGCCATCCATAGCAGTATGCAGGAAGTGGAAGCGGCCTTTATGGAGTCTGGTTATTCTAAACTCCCGGTGTATGAGGAGACCATCGACGATATCAAGGGCTTGATCTTTCTTCATGATATTTTCAGAGGGGCCACGGAGTTGCGTGACGTGGTGCGTGAAGCCTATTTTGTGCCTGAGACCAAAGCAGCCGATGAACTACTGGGAGAAATGCAGGCCAAAAGTTTATCCATTGCCATCGTCATCGATGAATATGGCGGCACTGCCGGCCTGGTCACTATCGAAGATCTTTCAGAGGAGCTTTTTGGAGAATTTACCGATGCCTTCGATGAAGAGGATTCCCCGGTGCAAAAACTGGACAATGGACTGCTGGTAAAGGGCAATGCTGAGATCGACCTGCTGAATGAGCTGCATAATTTTGACATTCCGCCTGGTGAATATGAAACCCTGGCCGGGTATCTTATTGAAAGCCTGGGACATATCCCCCAGAAGAATGAGCAGTTTCTAACTGAGGTACATCGCTACGTGATATCATCGGCCACAGCTACCCGTATAGAATCCATTTTTGTTCAGGAGCGCTAATCAGCGAATCAGTTTGGGCTTCATTCCACTCATCGATCGTTATCTGATCAGGGCGTTTTTCTCCACCATGTGGACTGTGCTGGTAGGTCTGGTGGGCATCTTCACCATCGCCGATTTTGTAGAGAAGATCGATAATTTTGTAGATGCAGGTGCAGGGACTGACCTGGTACTGATCTATTACTGGTACAGTATGCCCTATTTCATTGATATGGCACTGCCCATGAGCATGTTGTTGGCCACAGTTTTCTCACTGGGGACCTTGAACAAGCAATATGAAATTGCCGCCATGCGCGCTTCCGGGATCAGCTTGATGCGCATTGCCCGCCCCCTCCTGCTGCTGGGTATATTTTTCACTCTATTTCAATTCGTATTTCAGAATCTGGTGGTCATGCCCTTCAACCATGAGCAAAAGGAGATCACCAGGAATGTCCTTAAACCGGTTCGTAGCCCCAAGAAACTGAAAGAAGTGGTCCGCCAGGATCTCAACGGGAATATCATCGTAATAAAATCCTATGATGTGAAAAAAAATATCGGAAGAGATATCTCAATCCTGGCTTATCGTGATTCAGGGATCACCGAGCGCTGGGACTATGCCACTCTGCGGTGGGATGACTCATTGAAAGCCTGGGACAATAGCACCGGCCTTAACCGTCGCTTTAATGCTGAGGGACGTTTACTCTTCTCTAAGATGAGTCTCCAGGATGAGCTTCCAATCACGCTCACACCATTTGATATTCGTAAGGAACAGATACGTCCTAACGAGATGAATATCTTTCAACTTGCAGAATTTATCGAAAAGAAAAAAATGCTGGGTCTTAATCCCCATCGCTGGGTCGTGGATTATCATTTTAAACTGGCTTTCGTCATGACGGGGTTCATCGTCATCTTTCTGGGCATCAGTTTCGCCCTGCAGGGCCCGCGTGAGAATCTGGCAGTTGGTGTCGGGAAGAGTGTGGTTGCGCTATTTATCTATTACATCTTGATCATTGGTGGACAAAAGATCGCTTACAACAGTTCCATGCAGCCGGCCATTGCCGTGTGGTTTGGTGATGTGGTACTATTTATTGCTGGCACCTGGCTATTTATCCAAACCGCTAAGAAATAGCCCTGAACCCAGGGTTTCCATCCGGGGTTCAGAGATGATCCACTCCACTGCCTACCAGGGCGATCCGGCTGCAGCTATGACCCTCTTCAAAATAAAAAGCGCCCGCAGGAAGCCTGGCCAGTTCGGCACTGTGAATGAGTTTTTGCTGGAAAGAGTTGGACAAGTTCTGGAAAAATGGAAATAGTTGTAGAATTTCCCGTTTCCGTGGTTCAGTCAAGATCATGTGGGTCTCTCCGAAAAAAGATGATTCTTAGCGCTTAAACTGAAAACTCATCCCTATTTCAATACCCTCTGCTGAAGCCAGTGAAGCACCTCCCAGGAGTTTGATGGCAACATCAGCATCAAACCATAAGAGATGGAGCCCAGCCCCCAGGGAAGCCTCACGTCCATAACGACCCCCGAAAGCCATACCGGACCGAATGGGAATCATTTTAATGCGAATCCATTCAGCTGCAATTGCCACCCGCCAGGACCGATCGGCAAAGTAGTAGTCATCCAAACCAGTAGAAAGATCAGCCATGAGAATGAAATCCTGTTTATACTGGTAACTGCCCCCTAATCTGAATACGGCCGGATAATTCATCCTGATACTGTCCGGCGTTGCCACAGTTTCCTCCTGGAGTTGAAACAGACTATCTGAATTGGCAAATGCTCCACTAACATTTACATTCTTCATCTCCATGCTATATAGGGTACTGGCTGAAAAGGTGGTACTGTCACTCGATATTTGTAAGATATCCCGAACTGGGATTAGACTTTCAATGAGACCAATTTGCTTGGCGATCATATTATCGTCACTACCCCAATTAATAAATCCAATCACATTGTTAATGGCAAAGCCATACTGCCAATCCCCGATCTTGCGGGTATTAAACCCCAGATCTACAGCCAGGCCATTTCCGCCAATAGCACGCGTATAGCGATAGAATCCATCTGATTCCAGACCGGTAGGCTGCGTGCTGAAAGTACCTCCCGATGAATCCACACCAGCAAAACCAATACCCGCCAGATATTTAACTGTAGCACCAATATTATATTTTTCAAATGGAATCGCAAAGGAGAAACCAAAATTGGTCACCAGCAATACATCCTGTGTCAGAGCCAGATCAAAGGATCGGCCAACCTGGTTACCTTCCATGACGATCTCAAACAGACCCAGGGGCAGAGAGTTCCTCATATAGTATTCCATACCTGAGGTAAAGGCATAATTCCCGTATGAGATATTGAGTAGCGGAATGGGAATACTGACACCCAGATCCACGGCAAACCCGTCTTTCGGAATCTGAGAAAGTAAATATTCTTTATGGGTCTGATCGGTGCCGGGCCTTTCGGATTCCAAATCAAAGGGGTCTCCATTACGGTCACCGGTGAAATACTGATTGAACAGGGCCAAGGACATAAAATTATTACTGGCAAAGACCTTGAAGTCCAAAATATCGGCGCTAAAACCCAGATCCTCGGTATAACCCAGGTTGGCTGGATTGTAGCCGATAGCCGAGATACCCCTTGATGTCACCGTGTAGGCATTGCATAAACCTAGACCCCGGGCGTCAATATGTGCCTGGCCATGACCTGAGATCGTAAATAAAGCCAGCAGAGCAATTCCTATGATGCGCCTGATCATTGGGTGGTGTCTTCCTCAGAACTGTTGAACATGGGTCCGGAGTTCAGGATAAACTGCATGTAAGCCGTCACATCGATTCCTGCCGAGAACGGCAACAAGGCCGGATTGGGAGTTTCTCTCAATATAAATTTAGTAGCAATAAAATGGTCCTTGGGCTCAATTAGCCAGCCTAATTCACCGAAGTCAGTGACATCGATCATGAGCAGCAATTCTTTACCATTCTCACTAAGTATTAAATTGTAGAGGCTGTCAGCAACTGTTGGAGCAGCCAGTTCAGCAAATGTGAGTGCGGAGGCAACATCAATGAACGCAGTGTCAGACCGGGCCAGTAAAAAAGTGTCCAGGAAGGCATATTGGTGGTGAGCCAGCGTTCCATAGGTCGAGTCGCCCGCTACATCATCCAAATTAAAGTCTGCAGAATAAGAATATTGACCGCTGCCCTCCATCCCGGGAATAACTAAACCGGTGCTGGGGTCAGTTGTGCCGGCAGGGATCTGCAGTTGAAGAGTCTTCACTGTAGGATGCATGATCAAGGTGTCCAGGTTCAACTCCAACGTATCCGCACTTCCATCCTGATCCAGATCTGCTGAGACTAACATTCGATTTTCAACACTGCTATAAAAGGGGAAATAGGGCAGGTCTGAGACCAGGATCTCCAGGCCAAAGCCCAGACCAATATCACTGAAAATGATCGTGTTGATGGCTGAGCTGATGAGCATATCCGACTGATCCGGCACCCCATTGCTCCCCACCAGATTCTTAATTGTACTGGAATCCAACGCGGCCATTTTGGTAAACGTAGGTGGCATGAACTCCACGCCACCTTCGGCAACACTTAGCAGGAAGGGAATCTCAAATCGCCAGGTTCCTGTGATCTCAGCACCAGCAGTAATAGAACTCAGCCCAGCTGGTGAGATCAAGGCATCTCCCCCTACTGACACAATGTCCGGCATCATGGCCATGAGGTCTACGATATTATTTCCGGTCTCAAAATGTTGGACAATGGATTCGTTACCATCGATACTCTTGCGCACAAAATCACGGCTGATCCTAATCTCAGTTATAGCCGGGCTTCCCGCCGCTCCTGATTCAAAGGTTACGGAGTCCGGATCTAATTCAACGACTACACTATCATTACCACGAAAACCTTTCACCTGCAGGCCGAGGCCTGGAGCTACCCCAAATTCATTTTCCAGGGTGATGGAGAGGATCGCTTCCCCAAAAGTGATTCCGCCTACCAACCCGGGCAAACTGAGGGGTTGTTCCTGGTTACTGATCGCAAAACTAACTCCAAAAAAACCCGTGAGATCTTCAATGCTCAATGAGGTCATCTCCACCGCCACATCCATAACCATTTCATCCGGTGGCGGATAGGGGATGGATATGGGGCCACCATCACTGCTAAACACAATTTCAGTTTCAAAGATCAGTGAATCCAGCGGTACATCCTCCCCGGTAGTGTTGCTGATCAAATGCCCATTCAGGATCACAGTCGTATCGGCCGTGCTGTCATTTGGCAGGGTAAACTCGAGAACCTCAGAAAGTCCAGCGACAAGACTATCCCGGCTGGCATAGAAATTAAGCAACCTGATATTCATCGCTGAAATGTCCAGACCCATACGGTTTGCCACAGATATGGACAGACGGTTCGTATCTTCACTGGCAATATTATCTTTAAAACTGGCTGATACGATCTCCACATTAAAGGCTTGTCCGGATTCATCCGTAGAGCTGGTATTCATCTCTTGAGCAAAGACCATGGTGGTATCGATCATGTTGACCTGCATACTCTGAAAGCCATCGATATCCATGGAAAAGCTGTAATGAAAAAAAGGATCCACTCCCTGTGGAAAGTATAAAGTGTCCCCGGGAGCTGTGGCATTTATATAGCCCCCAAATTCAAAGATGAGACTATCATAAACAGTCACACCATCCAGCGAGGAGGTTCTTAAACTGTCTTCACCATCACTCATATTTTGAGAGATCCGATCAAAGAAATGATTATGCAGGTGGGTCGTATCACCATTGGCTTTTTTAGTATAGACGATGAGTCCTGTATTTGAGAAAATAAGGGGCATTTTGCTGTTAATGGTCGATTGGATAGTTCCAGAGGAAATAGTGATGGATTCAAAACTCTCAATGGGGGCATTAGCCGGAAGGGTGGCTGGATCCGGTAGTAAAGCGAAGGCTTCCCGGAAGATCGGAAGGGTGTCTGAATCGATGGCGGGGGTCCCAACCATGGTGTAGGCTAATGATGTATCACAGATAAATATAGGCGGATCAACACAGTCAAGACAGCCCCCTTGATCTGCGTTAGAGGGGATACTACCAGTAATCACATGTGTATACCCCGGAATCTTCACCAAAGCATCAAAGTTCAGGTCAGAGGGATCATTTCCAAAAGTGAAAGCGATGGTTTCAGAGCGGATAGCCTGTTGATCCTCACAGCTAGCATCGGGAATACTATCCACAACAATATCTTCCATGGTAAATCCCAGATCAGTGAGAGAAATTGATTCATCTTGCGGGGGTACATGAATCCCATTATCCAATTCGGCCGGGAGGGTGGAAGCAATATCAATGGGACCAACCCCCAGATTCATAGGGTCCTGACCGGGGATAACAAACATATCCTCAGGTAAGGTGATGGGGGGCAGATCGTTTTCTAAAGTTATATACAATCCCCCGGGATAATCAGCGAGGGTATCAGGGAGCAATATGTCCATCGATCCGTCGCTATTCGTATCCACTGAATCCCCATAGACCTGGATGGTGCCTGTGGTGTCAGAAGCCAGCAGTCCATCAAAGGGATAATTTTCAGAAACCAGCGGAATGGTCAGGGTTACCTGCCAGGTCGGCATGACAACCTTGGTGGGTAAACCAAAATCACACTGAATCACCAGTGCGCCAAAAATTATGACCAGAATTAATCCGGCTAATTTTCCTCTCAGTTTAGCAGAAATACTGACCTCGTTTTACTTTCATTCCGAATATCTCTATTATTCCAATTATCCGCATATGTTTCAACAGTTCTCAACCTTTGACTTTCTACTTTAAGACTTTCGACTCTTTATTAATACCGATAATGTTCCGGTTTGAAGGGACCCTTTTGAGGGATTCCCAGATACTCTGCCTGGTCTTCACTCAGTTCTGTTAGATGGACATCCAGATGAGCCAGATGCAAGCGAGCAACTTCTTCATCCAGTTCCTTGGATAAAACCTGGACACCCGGCTCCACATCACCTTCAAACAGGGTCATCTGAGCCAGAACCTGATTGGTGAATGAGGTGGACATGACAAAAGAGGAATGACCCGTGGCATTGCCCAGGTTCACCAGTCTCCCGCGGGATAGCAGGATTAGTGACTTCCCATCAGGAAAATCAAACCGATCGACCTGGGGTTTGATATTGTGTTCCGTCACCTCAGGATTATTCTCCAGCCAGGCCACATCGATCTCATGATCAAAATGACCGATATTGGCCATGATGGCATTGTCTTTCATCTGCTCCATGTGCTTGCCGGTTATTACATCCTTACAACCCGTGGTGGTGACAAAGATATCACCAAAGCTGGCCGCCTCCTCCATGGTAACTACTGGAAAACCTTCCATGGTAGCTTGCAAGGCACAGATGGGGTCAATCTCTGTCACAAATACTTTCGCCCCGTAACCGGCCATAGATTGGGCTGAGCCCTTGCCAACATCACCATACCCTGCGATCACTACCTTCTTGCCAGCCAGCATGATGTCAGTACCGCGTTTGATGCCATCAGCCAGGGACTCACGACAGCCGTACTTATTATCAAATTTAGACTTGGTCACCGAGTCATTCACATTGATGGCTGGAAAGGGTAGACCCCCCTCTTCCATCAACTGATATAGACGATGAACCCCGGTGGTGGTCTCTTCTGAGACCCCTCTAATCTCTGCGTGCATTTCTGGATGCTGCTCAAGGATGACCTGAGTCAGATCGCCACCATCATCCAGGAGCAGGTTGGGACCTTTGCCATCAAAGTCCAGGGTCTGATCAATACACCACCAGTACTCCGCTTCGGTTTCACCTTTCCAGGCAAAGACTGGCACACCTGATTCAGCAATAGCAGCAGCGGCATGGTCCTGGGTGGAAAAGATATTGCAGCTGGACCAGCGGACCCGGGCACCCAATTCGGTCAGTGTTTCAATAAGCACTGCGGTCTGGATGGTCATGTGGATGCAGCCAGCGATGCGGGCGCCGGTTAGAGGTTTCGATTTACCGTAGCGTTTCCGGAGCTCCATGAGTCCGGGCATTTCCTTTTCAGCCAGGTGCATCTCGTCCCGGCCATAGGCGGCTTCCTTGATATCAGCGACTTTGTAATCTATTAATTGGGTTTCCATATAACTTTTAAATCCTTTAATTATCCTGACGGATTCCTTTTATTTAATTTCTTCGAGCATCTCGTTCTCTTCGATACTATTTTGATTCCTACGTAATCAAAATCACTCAGAGACCTTATCATTCTTTGCGCTCTCGGCGTACTCTGTGGTTAACACTTTTTTTTACTGCTTTAATTGTTTCGTTACTTCTGCTGTTAGATCTGTTTTTTCCCAGGGGAACTCATCCCGGCCAAAGTGACCATAAGAGGCCGTCTTCTGGTACAGGGGACGTTTCAGATCGAGATGTTCAATGATCTCAGCTGGTTTTAGGGGGAAGACTTCCCGGACCATGGCTTCCAGTTCACTGTTGGAGCTTTTCGATGTACCATGGGAATCAACCAGGATGGAGATGGGCTCTGCCACACCAATGGCGTAGGCCAACTGAACTGTACAACGTTGAGCAACCTTGGCAGCCACAATGTTCTTGGCGATATAGCGCGCCATGTAGGCCGCTGAACGATCGACCTTACTGGGATCCTTCCCGGAGAAGGCGCCACCACCATGAGGGGCATAGCCGCCATAGGTATCCACAATGATCTTGCGACCCGTTAACCCGGCATCACCCAGGGGGCCACCAACCACAAACCGACCGGTGGGGTTAACAAAGGTCTTCAATGTCTTATAGTTTACCAATTCTGAGGGCAGCACCGCTTTGATGACATGCTCCAGAACATCGTTATACATCTCACCCTTAACATCCACACCATCTTCATGTTGATTGGAGATAACCACGGCTGTAACCGCCTCGGGTCTGTGGGTCTCAGAGTTATACTGGACCGTGACCTGTGATTTTCCATCGGGTCTCAAGTAGGGTATGATCCCTTCCTTGCGGACTTCGGCCAGGCGTTTGGTCAGGGCGTGGGCCAGATGAATGGGCATGGGCATGTACGCAGCGGTCTCATCCGTGGCATAGCCGAACATCATCCCCTGGTCACCAGCTCCCTGTTCGTGGGTATCATCATCCACACCG
>JAJRSW010000093.1 GCA_024278595.1 Fidelibacterota bacterium
CTCCAACTCCTATCCTATTACGTGGCTGTGGAACGCGGTTGTAATGTGGATCAGCCCAGAAACCTGGCAAAAAGCGTGACGGTGGAGTAATCGATGCGGAATCACCTGTTAATTTTTCTTATCCCCCTGTTCCTGTTCAGCGCGCGTCCTGAATTCAAGGAGGGGGTGAGCCTTTATAATCAAGGTTCTTACTGGGAAGCCCTGCGGATATTTGCCGAACTGGCTGATGAAGATGCAACTCTGAGCTCAAAACAGTCGGCCTCATCCTATATGCGAATCCGCTGCTACAATAAACTGGGTTTTAGTCAGCGAGCCCTCATGCTGGCAGGCGAATTTCCAGTTACCTTTCCCACTAGTGACTATCTCGATGATATTCAATTTCTGCGGGGTGAGATCTACCTGGACCTGGGTGATCCACGGGAAGCCGCCTGGTATTTTGCAAAGACGGCTGTTTCTTCGAACAATAAAAAAATTCGCAAGGCTGCTGCCGAATATGCAGCATCAATAGTTGGGACCGTCTGTGATACTGATGATCTGCAGACGCTGGCAGGCAGGTCCATTGACCGAACAGGACAGTTACTGGCCCTGCTGGTGGCTGAGCGATTTTTTAAGGATGGCGAACAGGGAGAGTCATTGAATGTCCTGTTCAATCTGCGGCCATATATTAAAGAGGATGTGCTTCGTAAACGGGCGATGAAGCTGTATGCTCAATTCACTGACAGTCGCCCGGACACGCTTCATATTGCCGTGGTCCTGCCTTTATCAGGAGCACTTACCGCTATTGGAACCCCGATCCTGGATGGGATCAGATATGCTGCCATGACCTATATGGATAGTTCTGGTCAAGCAGTCAATCTGCATATCTATGATAACGGTGGTGGCCTGACTGAAAGTATTAAAATTGCCAGGATTATTAGAGATGACCCCCGGATCATCGCCCAAATTGGCCCTTTGACCAACGAAAATATCAAAGGGACTGCAGCTGTGCTTGATGATCACCGGATTCCAATTATTGCTCCCACAGCCACAGAAAATCAGCTCACGGATCTATCAACTGCCATTTTTCAATTCCGAGCCACCCGGGAACGAAAAGCCACCGCCATGGCTGAATATGCTGTAAAGACCCTGGGTCTGAAAACTTTTGCCATCATCGCACCCTCAACGGAGTATGGCCAGCAATTTGCCGATAATTTTGCCACGCGTATTGATGAACTGGGCGGCTTGATCCAGTATCAGGGTTGGTACGTTGGAGATCCAACAGATCTTTCAAAAGTTCATTTTCGCCGGATCCGCGAGCAGGGGCTGGAAGAATTGTACCTCAAGATGCAACAGGACTCTCTCCGATTGGATTCGCTACTGACTGGTCTGATCACAGAAGGTGATTCCATTAACATCTATGAAAAACAACTCCAACCGATCCTCAAGAAATCCCGTCCCACACGTGGCGATTCACTTAAAGTTGAGTTGTCGCATATTGACGCCATATTCTTCCCAATTCATAGCGGCAGTATTACCTATATCGCCGCCCAGATCGCCCATAATAATCTAATTACCCATGTGCTGGGTGATGAAAATTGGCTTGATCGTGAGACCTTGAAAAAAAATGCCAGTTATTTACCAAAGCTGACGCTGGTAGCTGGAGACCGACTAGGTTTCCAGGAGATCAGCAACTCTTTTACCGAGGAGTTTATCCGGATATTCAAACACCGGCCGGAACAGTATGACCTCACGGGTTTCGATGCCATGGGGATGGTGCTGGATGCCAGTCAATATGCTGGTAACTCCGGGAACGAACTTTGGAAGGCGTTGATAAATTCTCCCACTTATGAAGGATTGGTACATCAGGTACAGTGGGGTGGAAATACAAGAAGAGAAAATGATCTGGTGTTCCTCATGGATTATGTGGACAAAGCCTTTGAGCTCGCAGGTTACTATGATAACCTGGGTTTCTTCTCCATGGACAGCCTGGCGCCGGAGTTACCATCAGAGATCGAGTAAGAGTGCTTAAACCGCAATATCTGGCTTACCCGAAATCCATCGATCTTGGTTTTTCTACACGCGAAGGAGGGCAAAGTACAACTCCTTTTCACGGGCTCAACATGTCTACGTCACGAGGGGATTTAATTGAACATGTGGCGGCAAATCGAAAACTGTTCATGGCACAGTTCAACGCCCACGAATCTCAGCTGGCTCAGCCCATCCAGATCAGCCAGGATCAGGTTGAGATCGTAACCACGCCAGGTCTATACCCGGCCTGCGACGCCCTTATTACGGAGACTCCAGGCATTTACCTAAGTGTACTGACTGCAGATTGTTCACCCATTCTGATCTGGTCTGAGGAATATCCGGTAGTGGCTGCGGTTCATTCCGGATGGCAGGGATCAGAATTGGATATTCTGGGAAAAACATTGGAACGCATGCTGGATTCTTACTCAATCACACCCGCAGCTATCAGTATGGTCATCGGACCGGGTCTGAGCCCTGAAAATTTTAAAGTGGGTCCCGAGTTCAGCGAGAAATTTCAAACGGAATATTTATTGAAAACTGCTGGGGGTGATCGGTTTTATTTTGACAATAATCGTTATCTGAAGGACACCGCCATGCACCATGGTATACCCGCTGATCAAATCGAGATCCTGCCTTATTGCAGCTATCGTGATGATACGCTATTTTTTTCCCATCGCCGTGATCAGGGGATCACTGGCCGGATGATGTCAGTGATTGGAATCCAGACATGAGTCCTTTTAGCGCTACTATTTTAGCCGTAATTCAGGGTCTGACCGAATTTTTACCAGTTTCCAGCTCAGGTCACCTCGTACTGGGAGAAGCCCTGCTGGGCTCACATGCTTTCGCAAATAGCATCGCATTTGAACTCATTGTGCATCTCGGCACATTTCTAGCTGTGCTGGTTATCTTCTGGCACGACATCATGAACCTTGCAGCAGTTTTTTTCCCGCGACTTCTCAGACCGCAGTATTGGCAGGTCGAGTATAACACCAATGCTGACTTCAAGCTGACCGTGCTGATGATCGTTGGGATGCTTCCGGCCGGAATTGTTGGCTTATTGTTAAGGGATCAGATCAGTGATCTGTTCTCGGATCCGGCCATGGTGAGTGTGGCCTTACTGTTTACCGGCGCCATGCTGCTGTCCACTAAATATTATTCAAAAAATGATAGACCCCTCGATCTAAAACGAGCCGGACTGATCGGTCTGGCCCAGGCTCTGGCCCTGGTCCCCGGTATCTCCCGGTCCGGATCGACCATTACCATGGCTCTGGCCCTGGGTATAAAACAGGAACAAGCGGCTCGATTTAGTTTTATCATGGTCTTACCTCTCATCGTAGCTGCCACCGTGCTTGAGTTTAAGGATTTACTGGAAGTTGGCATCTCTACCGATCAGATTCTGATTCTGAGTATCGGCTTCGTCACATCCTTTATCGTGGGCTTGCTGAGTTTGAAATGGTTGCTTCAACTTCTGAGACAAGGGAAATTCCATTATTTTGCCTGGTATTGTTTTAGCATCGCATTATGGGGTCTCTTCTACTTCTGATATGGCCGCCTATACCCAACAATCCACGGGATACACCCAAATAATTACGGACCTGCATCAGGGTAAATTGGCGACCTTCTATTTTGCTAAGGGCTCTGATTTTTACCTGTATCGTCAATTTGTCACTGAACTCAGATCTGCTTTCCGAAGCCGTTTTGGCGATAATGCAGAATATGTTCAGCGCTGGGGAGTGGATCTGAAAGCTGCCGCTGATGTAAGCTCATTAATTGGGGGCGGGAGCCTTTTCTCCTCTGCCAGCCTCGTCGTCCTCCATGAAATTCAAGATGCCGGGGTGACGGTAAAAACCAATTTAGCAAAGTTGTTGGAAAAATTAGCTCCAGATACGATTGTCCTGGCCCACTACTCTGTCAGTGATTACCGGAAGGCAAAATGGTTGACAGCTGTTCAGGATATGGCCCAGGTTGTAGCTCTACATAGCCCCGAAACGAGAGCCCTGCCTGGTTTTGTGACCAATATGGCCAGCCAATATGGACTGGATCTTGATGAATCAGCTATTTATCGACTCATCGAACTGAGCCGGGGCGAATTGGCTATCATCGACAATGAATTAGAAAAATTGGCCTTGTTTCTCAACGATCCGGCCCAAACCATCGGACGTGAGTTGGTCAACCAGGTGGCTGGAGCAGTTGAAAATGCCCAGGTGGGTCAATTCGTGGAAGCCCTTTCGAATCGGGATCGTGAAACAGCCATTCATACCCTGGTTGAGATCCATCATCAAGGTAAGGAAGGCTTGCCATATCTGGTTGCTGTGCTGTACAATCGCCTGATCCAGCTCATGGCTTTGCGTGAGACACCAGATGCCCGGAAAGCCATTGGCCAGGGGATAACCTCGTACTATTTTCTTAAAGATCTGCAGTCAGTTTCTGGCAAGTATTCAATGGCTGAGTTACAAAAAGCCACCCGCGAGCTGGCAATTCTAGACCTGCAGTTTAGATTGGGGTCACTGGATATGTTGGCAGCCTTTTCGAGCTGGGTCTCAAAAGTGGTATAGGGATGACTGATAAAAAAACAGATGAACAGTTAATCGCCGAATTTCAGGGAGGCCAGGAACAGGCTTTTGTGAAATTGGTGGATCGTTATAAAGATCGTTTGATCAATTTTGTTTACCGCTTTCTGAATGATATGACCGATGCCGAGGACCTGGTACAGGAAACCTTTCTGAAGGTTTACAAGAATAAACATGCTTATCGCGAGATCGCAAAGTTCTCTACCTGGATATATACGATCGCAGGAAATCTGGCCCGCTCTGAATTGCGAAAGCGTAAACGGCGCAAGACCTTCACCATGTCACAGTTGTCTTTTGATGACAATGAATTTACACCGGTCGATCCGGGCAAAGATACGGAAGGTATTGTTTTTAATACTTATGCCGGTGAGGAGATTATGAAGGCCATTAAAGAGCTGGCTGAGCCTTTTAAAACCATCATTATTTTGCGAGATATCCAGGAACTTTCCTACGAAGACATTAGTACAATACTCGACATTCCAATGGGAACTGTCAAATCGCGTGTCAATAGAGCACGTTTGAAATTACAGGAAACTTTAAGTTACCTCAGGGAGTAGCCATAGCCAAAATCGCTATCGCAGCAGCAACACACATCAAGGAAGTTTAAACATGCAGAATAACGAATGTATCTATATTTCTGAACAATTTACGAAATACCAGGACAACTCGCTTAGCTCAGAAATACGAGCCCGGATCGATGCCCACCTCACTGTTTGTTCTCCATGTCACCAACTTTACCAGGATTTAAATAAAATGCTGGATCAACTCCACAAACTACCCCCCGTATCAAGCAACCAAGACTTTACCTCAAACCTCCTCCATCACATCAAAGCAATAAACCAGGAACCTTTCTGGTACAAAATTTATGCTTCCTCTTATACCAGGATCGCTGGATCGGCCATTGCCGCCGGGCTGATTGTTGCCCTTGGTATGAATATCTGGATTGATCCCATCTCTCCGCGCTCTCCTCAGGGCCAGCGCAATTTTAGCGGGGAACAAAAAGCTCAGACCCACCCCACTGAAGCCATAACCAGTCAGTTGGACAGTCTGCAGGGCAGCGGTGCCGATACACTGGAACTGAATAACTCTACCATTAACTCAAAAGGCAGTTCATTACAGCTTGTCAGTGGTACCAAATAAAGTGCATTTCTCCCCAAATAGCCTAAAAATCACCCCGTTATTAATCCTGGGAGTATCAGGAGTATCAATTGATTTTGGTCCTCCTCATCCTTAACTTTAAGTCTATAGCTTAAATCGGCTGAAATGGCGTGTCGTTAAGAATATTCGGGCAGTCATCTCACTGAGTTGAATGCTGGTAAAAGTGAATAAGGGTGGGTTGGATTATGGCACTAACTGATATCGATCTTGCAAATCTGGAAACAAAACCATTTTTTAAAAGCCAGGTAAATAATCTCATGGAGATCCTGGTTTTCTCCTATCCCGATATCAATGTGTATTTTTATGTTCTCGATCCCCATGCAGGTTTTGTCCTTCAAGATCTCCCTACGAACCAAGATCATGTCTTCGATTCCATCAGGGCTGAAGTTCCGGCCATCGAAGCACTCCATACCCGGGAAACATTCACAAGCGAATTTATTTTAAACCAGGCAAATGCCGCCATTTTCTCTCGTGATCCCAGTGAACTTTCTGAATATTCCCTGATCTCACCCATGGGTGGTCAGGATGGCTTAGCTGGGTTTCTGCTTACCATCATTCCTATAAGTCTCGAACGTGAGGACCTGAACCTGAGTCTTTTCGATAAGATTGCCGAAAGTGTTGGCCTGAATTCGATCACATCCAAACTGCTGGAAAAATTTAAGGAAAGAAGTGACCATCTCTCAGTGATGCTCGAAGTGAATACGCATTTAAATATTGCTGCAACAAAAACTGATTTCTTGTATGAGATCTCTCGATTTGGCAAATACTTCCTGCATTTTGACCGGGCAGTATTGATCCTGCACCCCGAGGATACACCTGAATATTTCATTGTTGATTCCATAGAAGGCGATGAAACTGGTTTGCAGCAGGGGATGAGTTACCCCCTGTTCAATTCTCTGGTGAGCAGATCCATTTTGACAGGTCAACACTTTGTCTATAAAAAAAGTCATAAAGCTCAGGTGGAAGGGATCTATCGAACGGGGGACTATCAAGGCTATCTATATGATCAGGTCCTGGTCTTTCCCTTGGCTAAGGTCAAGAATGCACCCGGTGTGCTGGTCCTCGAATCACTCACAGAATACCCGGTTAAACAGAGTGAGATCGGTATTTTTGAAATGATCAGTCAAAGCCTGGGTGCGGCCCTCACCAGGTTCAGCTTATATGAACGCTTGAATAATTATGCCACCATTGATACACTGACCCACTTGTATAACCTACGCGCCCTGAAACAGCGCTTCGAGGAAGAATTGGCCAGAGCGGGTCGGTACCAGAATTCATTGGTCGTGCTATTTCTTGATTTGGATAAATTCAAATTAGTGAACGACACTTACGGCCACCTTATGGGCGATTTCGTGTTGCGTGAGACCTCCCAGATCATTCGCGAATCCATTCGTACCAGTGATATTCCCGGACGATACGGGGGCGAAGAATTTGTTATTATCATGGTGAATACTGATGCTGCAGCCTGTCTGGCCAGTGCCCGGCGTCTTTGCACCGCAGTGAACGAGCACACTTATGAGATGAATGAGATCAAGGTCCAAAATAAGGTTAGTATCGGTTTGTCAGAATTCCCCCGAGATGGTGAGACCATGCCGGATTTGATCCAATCCGCAGATGCTGCCATGTATACGGCTAAACGACGAGGTGGCAATCAAGTCGTAAAATATGAAAAAGGAATGGTGCCCAAATCCAGAGTTTAACACGCATGATACATCACCAGGCCAATGCCGGTCCCTTGATCCAGGAACAACCTGCTGCCAGTCCAGATAAGTTGAGCAGGCCTTTTTATCCAGCGGGAATTTTGCTTTACAGTTCTCGCCGAACTGTACTATCTTTCAAACTGAAATACCATGGAAAATCCCTTCCAGAACTTATGGATCATCTTGCGGAGGTTGACGTCCACTAGTCATATGTGTTACAGACAGATCAGATTGATATTTCCGATTATGGCCGTGATTGTTGGCCTTGGCTCATTGGATGCCCAGGAGACACTTCGCACTTATGACACCCGCGCCATAGATGCATTTATGGATGGCATGGACCTCGAATCAAGTGGGGAAATAGAACAGGCTATCATTGCCTATCAAAGAGCCGTTTCATTTGATCCTGGTGCCGCTGATATTCACTTTTCATTAGCCAGGTTGTATTTTCGGCAGGATCAAAAAGCACTTGCCAAAGCAGCTCTACTTGAAGTTATCAAGCTGCAACCCCACAACTTGAAATCGCTCGAATTACTGGGTGAGATCGCTCAGTCAGAAGGAGAACACAGCCTGGCCTTAAGCTATTTCGATCGGGTTCTGGATGTGGATTATAATAATGACTATGCCGTGCTCCAATCTGCTCAGATTTTTCATGCGCTTGGTGATACCATTCGCGAAGCTGAATTTCTGATCCGGCTCTGGGAATTGGATACAGATCGTGTGTCTGCATTACAACGGGCAGAAAACATCTATCTCAATGCCAACGATTATCCGCGAATTACCGCACTCTACGATATGCTCATCAAACGCATGCCTACCAAGACTGACCTGGTCGGGCGGCAGATCAGACTATTTCTGGGAATGAATCGGTTTTTCGATGCAGAAGCCTTGATGGATTCCCTGATTGAAGTAGCCCCCTATTCCATAGATCTACAGAGTATGAAAACTGATCTGGTGAAAGTAATGCACGGTGAAATGGCGGCTGTGGATTATCTCACAGGTGTTCTGGAGAATGATCAAGATTCATGGGAGCTTAAACTGAAACTGAGCCAACTGCTCATTGATGCCGGTGAATCAAGTACTGCCCGCAGCATGTTAAAAGAGATCCTGGAAACCCGACCTGAACTATCCAATGCAGTCTCCATGTTGGTTTGGACCTATTTGGATGTGGATGATGTGGAAACCGCACGCGACGTACTGGAAAGCTATCTCCCAGCCTTTCCCGATGATTTCTTCCTCCATCGACTGCTGGGCAGTATCTTACAGAGTATTTCCATCGAGCACGGGGACTCACTTCACTATCAGCAAGCATTGAATGCCATGGAAGCGGCTTTGGATCTCCGTCCTGATGACCAGCAGACCTTGCACATGATAGCAGGAACACTGGATCTCTTTGGGAAGCGGGAGGAGGTGTTAGAGACCTATCTACACCTGATCGCTCTCGATCCTCAAGATGATCTGGCGCTGAATAATTATGCTTATTTGCTCACAGAGGGTGAAGTGAGCGAAGATACCCTTCGGCATGCTGCTGAATTTGTGGAACGAGCCTTGATCATAAATCCAGATAGCGGTCCTTATCTGGATACCGCGGGGTGGATCTATTTTAAACTGGGTCACGTTCAGCTGGCACGAGAATTTATTGACCGATCCTTAAGTATCAATCCTGACAATCCTGAGGTTTTAATGCACATGGGGGATGTTTTGGAGTATCTTGGAAAGTCGAATGAAGCCTATATTTACTATATGCGAGCCGGAAAATTACGCTAAGACACATGAAGAGTTTATATAATATGAGGATGATCCATTGAGCCTGATAAGTGTTGTGGTTCCGCTTTTAAATGAAGCAGAATCTTTAGTAGAACTGCTATCCCAGATCGATCACTCCCTGGCAGCTTCGCCCCATCAATTTGAGCTCATCTTTATTGATGATGGCTCAACCGATAGATCTCTTGAATTGATTCGAGAAATGGCCGCGACTGACAACCGGGTAAGGGTGATCAGTTTTCAAAGGAACCATGGTAAAGCGGCCGCCTTGGATGCTGGATTTAAGGCCAGCAAGGGCGATTATGTGATTACCATGGATGCTGACCTTCAGGATGATCCCGAAGAAATTCTTCCGCTTATTGCTGTCCTTGAAACAGGCTGGGACATGGTTAGTGGCTGGAAACAGGTGCGCCATGACCCCATCGGCAAAAGGTGGCCATCAAAATTGTACAACTTTACCGTTGCCAGGCTTTCCGGGATCCCCATCCATGATTTTAATTGTGGATTGAAAGCCTACACCCGCAAAGTGGTGAAGAATGTGGATCTTTATGGTGAGATGCATCGCTACATTCCGGTTTTGGCAAAGCAGAAAGGCTTTAGCTGTACTGAAAAAGTGGTCCAGCATCGCGCCCGGAAGTATGGTGCATCAAAATATGGGATCGGCCGGCTATTCACCGGTTATTTGGATCTGTTCACGGTCATGTTCCTGGGCAAGTACATGCGTAAGCCTATGCACTTCTTTGGTCTGGCTGGTATGCTGTTGTTTCTCCTGGGTTTTGGAATTCTCGGGTTTTTAACCGTTCAATGGCTTCAACAATACTTTTTTGGTACGGGTCAATGGATCAACAATCGACCCATGTTTTTCATCGGCATTCTGTTGACCATTATTGGCGGCCAATTTGTATCCATGGGGCTTTTGGGCGAATTGATCACCAGCTCCCTCCATAAGGAGAATCCCGTCATCCGTGATGACGACTGATCCGGTTTTAGTGTGCGACTCTCTTTGATCAGTGTTGGGCCACCGTATCGCGGTGGCATTTCAGATTTAAGCGCTTTGATCTACGAAGAGTTAAGCCGGGATCACAGCGTTCAGTTTATTAATTATTCCCGTCAATACCCGCAACTACTCTTTCCCGGAAAAACTGAATATAAGGTGGGGCAACTTGCCTCTGAATTTCCATCGGAAAGAATTCTGGATTCCATCAACCCCTTGACCTGGTTTAAAGTCGTGCAACGGGTCAAGGCCTTTGAATCGGATTGGGTCCTGTTCAGATATTGGAACCCCTTTTTTGCACCATTGATCAATGTTATTAGCCGACAGTTATCGCGCGCAGGGGTGCGGGTTGCTGTATTGGTTGATAATCTCATACCTCATGAGGAATCCAGGCTTGATTCCTGGATGGCTCACAGGGTCCTCGCTCACGCAGATCAGGTATTTACCATGTCAAAAGCCGTTAGTGAAGATGTTCTGGCACAGGCACCGCAAGCCGCGGTTGCCACCTTGTTTCATCCCCTTTACGAGATCTATCATTCCAGTTACACTCAGCAAACAGCCCGGGAGAAATTGGGCTTATCGGATCAGCCGGTTATCCTGTTCTTTGGCCTGATCAGACCCTACAAAGGCTTGGATATCCTGATCAACGCTTTGGGACTCATCCAAGCTGACCTGGACAACTTCAAGGCGTATATTTTGGGTGAGGCTTATGAGGATGAGCAAAAATACCTGGATCTGATCAGCAGCACTGGAATAGCCTCCCAGGTAGTTTACCGCAACGAGTTTATCCCGGATGATGAGCTACCCCTGTATTTTGCTGCCTGCGATGTTCTTGTATTACCATATCGAACCGCTACTCAAAGCGGTATCATTGGAATCGCCTTCCAGATGGATCGACCCGTCATCGCTACCCGGGTCGGGGGTCTGGGTGAGTACATCGAAGAGGGTAAAACCGGTTATCTGGTGGCCCCTGAGGATCCCCGGGCACTGGGTGATGCTGTTTTGAAGTTTTTTAGGGGCAATGATCGGACGGCCATGTCTGATCAGGTCAGATCGTCCAAAGCCCAATTCTCGATTGGAAAATTTTGCTCACAAATGCTGAAAGTCCTCCGGGATGAGTAAACCAGGTGTCTGTATATTGGTGCTCAATTGGAATGGGGCTGAGGACACTCTGGAGTGTCTCAACTCGCTCCAAAGTTTGAGCTATGAGAATGCCCGGGTACTGGTGATCGATAATGGATCTGATGATGATTCAGTTTCAATGATCCAACAGGCCTATCCTGACGTACAATTGTTGGAACTGGAACAGAATTTACTGTATGGCGGCGGAAATAATGCCGGATTGGCATGGGCTCACACCCATAAATATGAATATGTGGTATTTCTTAATAACGATACCACTGTGGAACCTGATTTTGTGGAACCGCTGGTGGCTGCTTTTAGTGAGCAGGAGCATGTGGGCATGGTCGCTCCCTTAATGTGTTATGCGGCAGAACCTGATCAGGTATGGTACGGTGGGGGTGTGGTGAATCTATGGACTGGAACAGTGGCCCATAAGCATATTCGAGATTTAGTTACCACAGTTGGCTCACAAGCCGTACGCACAGATTATATCACAGGCTGCTGTTTGATGATGCCTACTAAACTGGTAAACGAGTTGGCGGGCTTTGATCCAGTTTTTGATATGTATGGTGAAGATGTGGATCTTTCGTTACGCTGTCGTAAAGCCGGGTATCATCTGATGTTTGTACCTGAGAGTAAAATTTACCACAAAGTATCAGCATCTATGGGGGGTGAATTTGGCCTCAAAAAGATTAAGCGAAAAGCACAGGGACTTTTTAAAATATACCAACGCTATGTACGTTGGTATCAGTGGCCGGGTATACTGGTGAGCCAGAGTGTGTTGGCAATGGTCAATCTGATTAAAATCCTAAAATATCGGGTAATATCTTTATGAATATCCTATTTACTACCTCAGCTGAACCTGAACTGAGCCCTTTTTTTACCAGTGAAAAACGACCGCCCCTGGGCATGGGATGCCTCATGTCCATCGTTCGGGATGCTGGGCATGAAATATTTTTCATCGATAACTATCTGGAACCATCCAACTTTATCGAAGAGGACTACCTGCAGAGTAATGCTATAGATATTGTGGCGATTTATGCGAATACCATCTGTTATCGTGATACATTGAGAATGTTCAATGAAATCAATACCCTCCGCACCAAGGGTTCCTGGCAGGGTAAGATCATTGTCGGAGGTCCCCATACTTCAGTCGCCCTTGATACCATTCCTGACTTCGTGGATCACATTGTTCAGGGAGAAGGAGAACTGGCAATTCTTGAAATAGTTGGAGGACAAACAAATGAACGAGTTATCAATAGTGAGAGTACCTATGAATTAGACTCGCTGCCTTTTCAACCATGGGACATTTTCAACAAGCTGCCCTATGATTTTTCATGTAACTGGATGGATGTGGAACCAGTTTTTACGATGAATACCAGTCGCGGATGTCCATTCAAGTGCACATTTTGCTCAGTAAATAGTGTCTGGGGAAAAAGCTACCGGTATTACAACACAGAGCGAATTATTTCTGAAATTCAATTTTTGATCGATAATTATGATGCGAAGGGGATCTATTTTAGAGAAGATCATTTTACGCTCAATGTGAAGAGAACCAAAGAATTCTGCCATCAAATGATTGAACAAAAGATCCCTGTAAGTTGGGCTTGCGAAACGAGGGTTGATCGGATCTCGGAAGATCTGGTTCAATTAATGAGTGAAGCCAGATGCAAAGCAGTTTATTTAGGAGTGGAAAGTGGGAGTCAGAGAATTCTGGACAAATTAAAAAAGGGTATAACCGTCGAGCAAATTGAAAATGCGGTGAATTTGTTTCACAAATATAAGATTAGAGTCTACTGTAGCCTTATCACGGGTATCCCGGGTGAGACCTTTGAAGATTATAGGTTAACCAGAGATCTAATGTCCAAACTTAAGCCATACTCCCATTCATACGGCGTTTTTGTGGGGATCCCCGATAGTCCACTTTATGAGGAAGTATTAACAGATAAATCCTATGAATATGAGGATGAAATTGGACTGTTATACATGCCAGGATATGATATCAAAGCCCGCTACTTTTACAACTCCAGTAGCCAGGAACTAGTGAATTATAAATTTAAACAGAGGACAGCATTTGATAGGGATCTGATGAAAGACTTCCCGATCCATTACTTAAAGGGATTTTTTCCAAGGGTAGCTAGCAAGATGGGAAGAATGTTTACGAATCTGTTTACCTTTAATTATTAATACCAAGTGGTATAAAACAAAGTGATGAATACTACAGGCTGATACGTAGCGAAAATATCTATTATTAGGAGCTATATGCGCAAGAAAAATAAGCTATGGAAACGAATTCCAGTGCTGGCCAGGCTCGGGGAAAATGTTGGTCTACTCCTGGTCATCCTGAAATATAAAATTGGTGCTGATGTATTGCACATGAATGAAAGAGCAGATCCTGATGCTGAGGAATGGCATGACAATCCATGGCAACAGGTATTCAATAGGCGGCGTGACTTTGCCGTGCAACATTCCAAAGATAAAAAGGTACTGGATCTTTGTTGTGGTACCGGTTGGACCTCCCATGCCATGGCTAAGGTCGCCACCCATGTCACTGCAGTTGATTACTCAGATCAAGCTCTCTCCATTGCTCGTGAAAGATATGGTCTGGACAACATTGATTTTATTCAAATGGATGCGACAGACCTTTCAATGGAGAGCGACTCTTTTGATACGGTGGTAAGTATGGAAGCCATTGAACATTTTACCAAAGAGAATGGTGACAAATTGATCCGGGAGGTGCATCGGGTCTTGAAAGATGGCGGTGTATTTGTGGGCAGTACTCCAGCTGTTGAGAACAGAAACCCATTAAAAATTTATTCATTACAACTCCAGGATCCCTATCATCTGTTTTTGTATTCCAAGGCTATCCTGGAAGCAGCATTAGGGGAGGTCTTCCGCGAAGTTGAAGTGATTCCTCAAGAAAATGACTGGTTATTATTTGCATGCAAAAAATGAACAAACAACAGATCATAGATTATATTCTATCGATCAAGGCTGAGGGACATGGCTTTTACCTGCAAAAAGATTACCGACAACGCACACTGATGAGCTCATCTTTTGCAATCATGACCATGGAATTGATCGGTGAGTTATCCAAATTAGATCAGATCCGGGAGTCAGACTATTTTCTGGACGCTCAACAAGCTGATTCAGGTCTGTTTATCGATCCAGCGTGGGAAAGATCGATCTCAGACATCCACGATCCTGAACAAAATTATTTACATTATCAGACGACCGCATTTGCCCTTTCTACTTTGAATGCTATGGGCCTGGAACCACAACACAAGCTTAGATTTCTCGAACCCTTCAGAGGTGCATCATATTTGGCTGCCTGGTTAGCATCGTTGGAATGGGCAAATCCCTGGCATATCAGTAATAAGATCATGTTTATTCTACAGTTCTTATCCTATGAAGATATAATGCACAGTAATCAAACAAGCCGGGAGGCAGTGCTATTTATTCTAAAGACACTTCAGAAATACCAGGATTCACAAACTGGGCTTTGGGGAACAAATAGAGGTGCATCAACCTTCAATGGAATGGCTGGCACCTTTCACTTTTTGAGCTTTTACCAATACTATGGAGTCGCTATAGACCATACCAGCAAAATGCATAATGCTACCCTTAGTCTTCAGGCTGGAGATGGTCTATTCCATCCCTTTGGGGGTGGTGGTGGGTGTGAAGATCTGGATGCGCTCTATATTCTAAACACAATCGAACCAGCTAAGCACACCAGTGAGAACTTCAAGAAGCAAATGGCAAAGTCATATCAGGGCCTTCTCAATGCCCGGAATACTGATGGTGGATTTTGCTGGTCCAAGCGTCCCCTCTGGGATCTGTCAGTGAGTGTTCCTTTTTTGAATCCATTTTCAGCGATATTTCACATCGATATGGCCAAGTGGATCATCAAGCGTAAGTTTCTCTCACTCCTGGTTCCTTCCCTGAGAGACCCCATCTCCTACCGATACAGCAATTGGGATCAGATGAAATACGACGTCGATGCTAGTGACACATGGTCAACCTGGGTTCGGCTCCTATCGCTAGCTTCTATCGAAAGATCCTTCCCAGAATTTAAGGAGCATGATATCCAGTTTCATCACCGCTCTCTTCCAGCACTGGGATGGTTATTACCTTGACCCATATACCAGAAATATCTGTTGTGATGGGGGTCAACCGGGATGAAGGATCTCTTGGGAAAACCATCGATAGTATTCTGGAACAAAGCTTTACTGATTTTGAATTTATTATCTTAAACGATGGTAGCGATGTTGGCGTAACAACCATCGTTGAGCAATACACCGACCCCAGGATCATTCACGTCCCTCTGGAAAAAGTGGGACTCACAAAAGCCCTGAATATTGGTGTTGAACAAGCCCGTGGTAAGTATATCGCTCGCCAGGATGCTGGAGATATCTCTTATCCGCAGCGTTTAGAAGTACAGCTGGAATATTTTAAACGACACGAATCACTTGGCATACTGGGATCCGGAGTAGCAGAAACAACTGTTGATGGTGACCACCTGGGCAATATTCAATTCTTTGAAGAGTCTTCGGCGATAAAGCAGCATCTACCTTTTCAGAATACCTTCTGCCATGGTGCAATGATGTTCTCCCGGGAGTTGGTTATTGCTGCAGGCCTTTATCGTGAATCATTTATAAAAGCCCAGGATTACGACTTGTGGTTGCGGATGGCTGAGAACCACGAACTACATAATTTACCAGCAATTCTGTATAACCGGGTTATCGATAAAGATTCAATCTCCATCAGATCAAAAGCCACTCAGGCCGAATACGCCCGTTTGGCACGTGAATCGGCAGTTGCTAGATCTCAGGGGAGGGTAGAACCCACCATGGAAACAGACACCGCTCATGCGGATGATGAGATCGTGGTCAATAAGAACCGTCAGGATGGAGATTACTATCTACATTGTGGACGATTACTACTCACCAATCGTAAACAGCAAGCAGCCCGGCGTCTTTTTCTGCGCTCGTTGCGGGCCTGGCCCTTCAACAAATACAGCTATTTATTTCTGTGGGCTACTTTTGTCCCCACCACAATCATTGATGGGGTCGAACGACATTGGAAGCATTTTCAGAAAAAAAAAGGAATTCAAGTCTGATGTTGCCGGCTGATTCCAGCTATACAGTGATTATCCCCACTTACAATAGGGGTGAGATCGCTCTGGATACCATCAGGACGCTTGAACAACAGACCTTTCCAGAATTTCGGGTCATCATAATTGACCAATCTGAAACTCCCTTCACAGACCTGGTGAATTACCACTCTCAGCGATTTGACTACAGTTACCATCATATTGACCAGCCGGGGTTACCCAACGCCCGAAATGTTGGCGTGGAAAAAGTCCGGACCGATCAGGTCATTTTCCTTGATGATGACTGTATCCCTGAAGCAGATCTTATTCAACAATTTGATCAGGCATTTAAGGACAGTCCTAATGACGTTGCTCTTATTGGAGGTCGGGTGATCGAAAAGGGGTCAATGATCTTTCGGGAAGGCTCTGGTCTTACGGGAGGTTTTGTGACCCGCTATGGGAAGACCCTTAAGAACTTTGATACGGATACACCTGGTGCTTGCGAATGGGCGGCAGGTGGAAATTTCGCCGTTCGAACTGCCGTATATCGTGAGGTCGGTGGCTTTGACGTCAACTTTATTGGCACCGCTGTTATGGAAGATAGTGATTTTGGCTATTCTGTGGGACGCATGGGGTATCAGGTGATCTATTCACCAGGTCCCGTAATGCAGCATTTGCGAATACCTACCGGGGGTTTAAGGCAGACCAACCCAGCCCGGGCTATGCTCTACCGATCCCATAACAGCGTCTATTTTTTCAGGAAGTATGGGCTGAAACGCTATCTCCCCCTTGTTAAAGCATACCTTTTGACAGTTGCTATTAAGGATTGGCTCTCCGGTAAACATGGATTATCGGCTGTATACTACGGGGGTATTGGGTTTATCAAGGGGCTAAGGACACCCCTCAGGTCTTTATGAAACTTGCTGAGAAATTTGCCAAGGAGTCCACCATATCCCTGGTGGGTGTGACCTTTGGGAATATCAATCGTTATTTGTTTACAATAATCATTGCCCGTTGGGCCGGTGTTCAGATGTTAGGCATTTATTCACTGGCAAACTCCATTTTAATGATTGCTGAATCCATTGCAAAATTAGGATTGGAACGTGGGGTCCTCCGGCATGTGGGCATGTTGAATATAGAGGAGGAACCAGGCAAGATTCGGACACTGGTCGCTGCAGCAGTGAAGATGACAGGGCAGGCCAGTATGATCCTCAGCCTGGTGATAATATTACTTTCCGGGTGGTTCGTATCGAATGTATTGAATGCTGCTCCCCAACTCCGAACAGTGCTCACTGTCTTCGCACTTGTGCTGCCACTGAATGCCATCACAAATGTGGGCGCCTTCGCTACTCAAGGCCTGAAACTACTCAAATACAAAGTCATCGTCACCCAGATTGTTTACCCTTCCGTTTTGGTGATTGGCAGTGGATTACTCCTCCTGTATTGGTCCGATGTGAGAGTGATTATCATCCCTGTGGTCATTGCAGCAGTCATTAGCCTGATCATTATCCTCATATTTCTTAAAAAGTTGCTTGGATTGAAATCCTGGCATGTGCTGACAGCCTCCTGGGATAAAGCGTTATTGGTATACTCCCTGCCTCTAATGTTTATTGGGATCCTGCAGACAGTCATGCACTGGATGGATATCCTTATGCTGGGACATTATACAAACGCCATACAAGTCGGGCTATACCATCCAGCGGTTCGGACAGCTGGACTCATGCAGGCAGTTATTCTTTCATTAATGAGTATCTATACACCCCTGGCAGCTCAATTGTTTGGTCAAAAAGATGAGGTTGGACTGACCCGACTATTTAAGCAAACAACCAGGTGGCTCATCACTTTATCACTTCCCATCGCGTTGATTTTTCTAATATACCCCAGCAAAGTGATGTTGATCTTTGGTGCCGAATACCTATCAAGTGCACCGGTATTGATGATCCTGGCTGCTGCCACCTTTATGCAAGTGGTAGGCAGCTCGGCCGCGCCCATAATTGCAGTAACTGGGCACACTAAATTATCACTGGCAAATTCCATCATCGGGCTCATTCTGAACGTGATTCTCAATGTATTCCTGATTCCTGAGTTTGGAATAATGGGTGCGGGAATAGCTACTTTTATCTCAATCAGTTTTATCAGTATTCTGAGGAATATTGAAGTTTTAAGTCTGTTTCAAATAACCATGTTCAGCCGCCCATTATTTAAACCGTTTCTCGCCGGACTCGGCCTGGCAATCTTCCTGGTTCTGATAAAACCATTGATAATGCCGTTTCACACCCTCATTACCGGGGCAATCGTAGTCCTTACCGGCGTACCCGTTTATGGATTGTTACTTTACCTGCTTAAACTTGAGCCGGAGGATCGGGAATTTATCTCAGGAATAAAGATCCTGAAGAATATTATGAGCCGCTAATACAAGAGAAAACCATGAACCGCCGACTATTCTTACATATTGGATATCCAAAAACCGGGACCACCACCCTGCAGCAGTATCTTTTCCCTTATCATTCAGATCTAATCGATATTAGTAGTGCAGTTAAGTCGCTCAATTTCATAAAAGAACTTCACCATTGTCGCGAGCAGACCTTTCTCAGAAACCTGCTTATCAATAAACAACGGTTTACGGAACAGCTGGATATTCAGGCTGGCATCCATATTTTATCAGAAGAATCTCTCTTGAGCTACAGCATGTTTTTTCAGAATGATCCGAGTCCGCAAGTATATACCTCTGATCCCGCCAGCACAGCTAGAAAACTACAGTATTTATTCCTTAAAAGTGGGCTTTTCGATGAAGTAAAAATTGTTATAACCATCCGCCGCCAAGCTGACCTCCTAAAATCAATGTATGCTCAACTGTATAACAATACTTTCAAACACTATCCTCAAACAAAAAACTTTTCAAAATATGTCAATTATGTCCTGGACAAAGATCCAGATGGTTTCATGTTGGATACCCTCTATTTTCAAGATATCACCGAGCTGTATATTGATCAATTTGGTGAGGGGCATGTAAAAGTACTTGTTTTTGAACAGCTCAGGACCGATCCCAATCGGTTTATACAAACTCTGGCTGAATTTTTGGGAATCGATGTCACTCAGGCCATCGATCTGCTAGAAAATAAAAAAACGAATGCCAAAAGTAGCTCTCAGGGATACCGATCAGATACCCGGAGTCTCATGGATCAGCTTACTATCTATAAGCAGCGTTTTTTAGGTGATCGGTCCTGGAATATCTCAAATTGGTCAGTGATTGACCGCCTGCGCGCCGTAGAGGTCCCCGGAAAAATTCTCCATGATATAAGCCTGAGTGCCAGAGATGAAAACAGGTTAGCTGACCTGTTCCAGAGCTCCAATCGTAGCCTCAGTGAAAAGCATCAACTTAATTTAAAAGAATACGGATATTTTTAAATGATAACGCAATTTAATTCGACCAGTCAGGTTAATTAATGAAAATTCTCACCGTCATTGGCGCTCGGCCCCAATTCGTAAAAGCATCAGTGGTCTCACGGGCTGTCAGAGCGGCCGGTCATACCGAAATTCTGGTTAATACAGGTCAACACTATGATGACAATATGGCCCGGATATTTTTTGAGGAAATGAACATTCCCAAGCCTGACTATGATCTGGGCGTGGGGTCAGGGACGCATGCTGTGCAGACCGCGGCTGCCCTGGTGGGGATTGAAAAGATCATTCTGGCCGAAAAGCCGGACTATGTCCTGGTCTACGGAGATACCAATGCGACGCTGGCCGGTGCCCTGGCAGCCGCAAAACTACATATAAAAATTGTCCATATTGAAGCCGGTTTGAGATCCTATAACCGGGATATGCCCGAAGAGATCAACCGGATTGTCACCGATGTCCTATCGGACCTCTTGTTTGTCCCAACTCAGGTCGCCGTGGAGAATCTAAAACGGGAGGGCCTTACCAGAGGTGTGCATGTTGTTGGCGATGTCATGGTTGACGCACTGCTGACCTACACCAAAGTAGCCGAACAGCGATCGACGGTCCTGGCTGAACTTGGGATCAGATCAGGAGCATATTTGCTCATGACTATCCATCGCCCCAGTAATGCCGATCATGATGAACGATTACTGGCGATCATGGATCAAGTCTCTCAAACCAACCGGACAGTGGTCTTTCCCGTACACCCCCGGAGCAGACCAAGAATGGAAGCACTGAAAAATAGTATTTCAGGCCGGATCCAGCTCGTTGATCCAGTCGGCTATCTGGATATGATGATCCTGGAAAAACAGGCCTACATGGTCATCACGGACTCCGGCGGGGTTCAAAAGGAAGCCTATCTGCATAAGACGCCTTGTCTTACCGTGAGGAATGAAACCGAATGGGTAGAGACTGTGGAAGATGGCTGGAATTATTTAGTGGGAAATGATCTGGAACGGATACCACAACTGATTGAGAATTTTCCAAAGCCTGAAAAATGGGCGTATCATTACGGGGATGGACAGGCAGCTGCAAAAATTATTAATTATTTGTAATGCCTGTGATGATTCTCATTATATTCATCAAATGTTAATGTAATGAATGAAAAGAAGGGGGTTCCTTTGCGCAAGATTCATATTATTCTGTTGTTAGTTGTAGCCCTAAATACTGTCCATGCTCAAAATCAGGTCCTACTTCTTTTACTTAATACATGGAATACTCAACTCGTTTCTGATGGAGGAGCTAGATGTTTAACCGGATTATAAATCATGAATTAAGCCGGGTAGCGGGAATTTTTATAATTGTACTGTTGATCCTCTTTTCCTCAGTCTTTTTCAAGGGCTATAGCTTTGGCGGGGGCGACACTACCTCGGCCAAAGGAATGACCAACCAACTAAATATTCACTTGAAGGAAACGGGTGAATATCCGCTTTGGCAGCCCTACATCTTTTCTGGAATGCCAGCCTTCAGTAGTATGATGTATACGAAATGGGTCTATACACCCAGTCTGGTGCTGGATATTTTTCATAAAATGGGTATTCCCTCGCTCTGGACCATGATCTTTCATTATCTGTTAGCGGCCCTGGGGGTCTATGTCCTGCTGCGCTATTTAAAACTGGAAATACTCCCGGCATTATTTGGTAGTCTGGCATTTATGTTGGCGCCTTTCTTTGTGGTGATGATGTCGGCTGGTCACGGGTCCCAGATGATGACTGCAGCCTACCTGCCCTGGTTGATCTATGCAGTGAAACGTATTTTTGATGATCCTGACCTGAAAGGATTATTAATCCTGGCCATCATCGCTGGATTTCAATTTCAACGAGGACATGTTCAAGTGGCTTACTACGGCTGGATGGCAGTGGGCTGGTACGTGGTCGTGGAGATGATCTTCAGGTTTAGAAATAGGGATTGGACGAAGTTCCCGCTGTCATTTGCCTATATGACCGGGGGACTCCTGTTAGGAATCGGGCTGGCCGCAGTTCTATATATTCCATCATTGTCCTATGCTGCCTATTCTATTCGGGGAGGTGGTGCAGGAGGCGGGCTGGATTATGGCTACGCAACCAGTTGGTCTTTCCCGCCCTATGAAGTACTGGCATTATTCTTCTCAGATTGGTTTGGATTTGGCGGTCAGACCTATTGGGGCGGTCGACCCTTCACTGAGCATACGGATTATTTGGGTCTGACCCTGTTGATCCTCATGATCTCAGCCTTCTTTAACAAGGAACTGCTCAAAGAAAAAGTTTATCTCCTGAGTGTTATTCTACTGGCTCTATTGGTAAGCTTTGGTAGCTATTGGCCGTATTTGTATGATGTTCTATTCAAGGTGTTGCCCTTTTTCAATAAGTTTCGAGTACCCTCCATGATCCTGATCCTGGTGGAGCTTATGGTGGCCTTACTGGCTGCGCTGGGACTATATACTCTGCTGACCCTTTCCGATGAAAAAAAAGCTGGCCTGGAACGGAAGATCCTCATTGCAACGGCGATCCTGGGGGGCCTGGTCCTGCTGGTTCTGCTTTTTAAAGGCCTGGTTACTGGTGCTTTTGAAAATGCCCTGGCCGCCTCACCCAAGGCTCACCCTGCCTTGGTAAATGCCCGTGTGGATATGTTTTACCGCAGTTTGATCAAGAGTCTCTTCATCGGGACTCTGAGTCTGGGTTTGATCTGGGCTTATTTTACCAAGCGGATCAAAAGTTTGGTCTTGTCCCTGAGTATGCTGGGTTTACTCATTGTCGATCTGGGGCAGGTAGATCTACGTTTTACGGATAAGGCAGTTCCAACAAGCCGGGTTAAGGCGGTGGATCGGGAAACCCCGTTGATCCGAAAATTAAAAGAACTGATTCGTCAAAACCCCGGCCGCATCTTTCCAGTCCATACCCTGTTCAGCTCAAATGCCTGGGCTTTACATGGCTTTGAGTCCATCGGTGGCTACAGCCCGGCTAAACTTAAGGTCTTGCAGGATTTTTTAAATACCACCAGGATCGAGCAGACTTTTTTACCCAAATATTACACTCAGACAGCTGAGGGGGCTGCCCCGAAGACAATTGATCAGGTTGACCCCGCACTCAGAAAACGCCATCTGGATGTTCTGAGGAACCTGAACGTAAAATATCTCGTTTCTCCTTATCCCCTGAACGACCCATTGTTCGTACCCCTGGGTCAGGCAATGCATATTGTTCGAGGACAGGCGACTCAGGTGCTGATCTATGAATTTACTGATGATTATCCAAAAGCCTGGTTTGTCCCCGAGGTAAAGGCCTTTACGACTTCCGAGGCAATGAGCACCAATATGGATCGTATGGTTCAGACCCCCGGAGAGCTGGCAAATATCGTTGATCCAGAATCTAATCTTGAACAAACCACCTACAGCCCCGGGCAGGCAGAGGTGGTGGACCGGTCTTTACAATCAATGACCATTGAAACTGAGAACCAAGGTGCCGGATTCCTGGTTGTGAGCGAAGTCTATTACCCTGGTGGCTGGTCAGCTTATCTTGATGACACTACCCTCCTGGAAGTGTACCAGACCAATGAACTTATTCGAGGCTTACCAATTCCCGCCGGGAAGCACACCGTTAAATTTGTGTTTGAGCCTGCCGCCGTCAAGCTTGGACTTAGATTGACAATTCTATCCATGTTGATCGTTATGGGGATTGCGGCATTCCTGATCTACCGCAGTAGAATGGCGGCCTCCCAGAGCTAATGCGCGAGATTCGATCCACCACCAATATCAAGCTGGGACTGTTTGTCCTGGCTATTCTGATTATCAGCATATCCCTGTTATACACCAATTGGCTGGTCAAGGAGTTGCGGGCTGACAATCTTCAGTTTCTGCGTTATAACTCCAATTTGCTGGCCAACGCCTTGTCCGCTGATCTTCAGAGCAAGGCCTATCAAGAGGAGCAGCGGCAATTCTTAAGCTATAACGCCAAATTATATGCAAGCGCTCTTACAGCTGACTCTCCCAGTATGGATTTCGCTTTTAATCAGATCATCAGGAATATCAGTTTTCCCATCATCATCACAGTGATTGAGCATGGGGAGCAGGTTATTTATGCCTATCGAAATATCCAAATCCCTGACACTGTCTCCCGCTCAGGCTTATCATCCTATCTCCTGGGTGTTGCAGGTGAGATGGACGGACAAAATGAGTCCATCCCCGTGAAATATTTGCAACGGGAGATCATGTTGATCCACTATGGGAAACCGGTGAGCAAGCAATTTGAAGAAATTATGGGGAATGTCATCCGAGCCATCAATTTTCCCATGATCCTGACCAGCGGCAACGATCCCGCCAATTATGTAGTTCAGGATCACACGCTTACCCTGGATAAAAACCTGAGTTCGAATGCCCAACACCAGCTGATCCAAAGTGCCTTGAGAAGAATGGACGCAAAGAATCCACCGGTCCCTGTAGACTTTGGCGAAGAGACCGTCATGCTGATACACTACGAAGACTCAGAGCTAATTCAGGCGTTGAGGTGGTTTCCATTTATTGAATTTGGGATTATTGGCGGATTCATCCTGTTGGGTTTTGCTGGCTTTCAGTTCATTCGAAAGGCTGAACGCAGGGGTATTTGGGTGGGATTATCCAAAGAAACTGCCCATCAATTAGGGACGCCGCTTTCTTCACTCATGGGCTGGATAGAGTTGTTAAAAGAAGATGAACAGTCCGGGCAGACCACGCGGATAATAAAAGAAATGGATCGAGATCTGCAGCGGTTGAATCAAGTTGCCGAAAGATTCTCAAAGATCGGGGCTGGTGTAAAACTGGAAAAGCTTTCAGCCAGAGACCTGATCCAACCCGTGCTTGGCTATGTGCAGCAACGAATCCCGCAATGGGGCAAATCCATCAAGGTTGAGTTTGAGTGTGCTGAGGATTTCCCGGTGCTGGCACACGCTGAGTTATTTGGCTGGGCCATCGAGAATCTGCTTAAGAATTCCGTTGATGCCATCAAGCAAGACCGGGGCTTGATCAAGGTCAAAGTTAATCGAAGTGGATCATGGACCATCATTCAGGTCATTGATAATGGAGAAGGTATCTCCCTCCGGGACCATAAAAACATATTCAGACCGGGTTGGAGCTCAAAAAAAAGGGGCTGGGGACTAGGTTTGAGCCTGGTTGAACGGATCATTCGGGAATACCATCAGGGCGATATCAGTTTGGAGTCAGCTCCAGGTGAGGGAACGACATTCAAGCTGCGGCTGAAGACCGCGTCAAGTAGCTGAAAATTCACGATTTTCCCAGGGGAAATTGTATTTGACATGCCACGGGGTGCCGGTTAGATTACGTCGCTTTTTCCGGACCGTAGGTGGCCGGATCTAAGAATGAGAAGGAAAAGAATTGAAAACGTATAATGTTAAAGCAGGTGAGATCGAGCGGGACTGGTGGATTGTAGATGCCACAGATAAAACTCTGGGACGGCTATCCACAAAAATTGCTCAGATCCTCAGGGGAAAACATAAACCAACATTTGTGCCCCATCTTGATAATGGTGATTTTGTTATTATTACCAACGCCAAAAAGATTCGGGTGACGGGTAATAAGGAAGAGCAGAAAACGTATTTTCGCCACAGTGGGTATCCCGGTGGTGCACGCTTTACATCGCTGAAGCAATTACGTGAAAAACATCCTGAGCGGATCATTGAACATGCCGTAAAGGGCATGTTGCCGCATAATCGACTGGGACGCGCACAGATCAAGAAAATGAAGGTTTATGCCGGTGACGCACATCCTCATGCAGCCCAACAACCCAAACCGCTTGAGATAGGTTAATACCCATGAGTACTACAACGAGATTTTATGCTACTGGAAAACGCAAGACATCAATTGCTCGTGTTTATATGCAACCCGGTAAAGGAATTATTAAAGTCAATGACCGTGAATTGGATGATTATTTTGGCCGGAAAACGCTGCGGATGATCGTTCACGAACCACTCGAGTTGACTGAGAACAAGGGTCGTTATGATATCACTGTTAATGTGAATGGTGGCGGCCTTTCCGGACAGGCTTATGCCATACGTCATGGGATCTCTCGTGCTTTGCAGGGCGAGGACAGCGAATTACGTCCCGCACTCAAAAAAGCTGGGTTACTAACCCGTGATGCTCGGAAGAAAGAGCGTAAAAAATACGGTTTGGCCGGTGCTCGTAAAGCTTACCAGTTCTCGAAACGTTAATAGATTTTTCAGGAGTTTTAATGCGTAATATTACATTAGAAGATCTACTTGCTTCCGGTGCCCACTTTGGTCATATGACCAGCAACTGGAATCCAAATATGGAAGAGTACATATTCACCAAGAAAAATGGTGTCCATATCATTGATCTGTATAAAACCATTGATCAGCTTAACAAAGCCATTGAAGTGGTTAGTTCCACTGTTAAAAAAGGTGGTTCCATTCTCTTTGTAGCCACCAAAAAATCAGCCAAGACTGTGGTGGAAGAAGAAGCTGATCGTTGCGGAATGTTCCATGTAACAGAACGCTGGTTAGGTGGGACACTCACCAATTTCATGACCATTAAAAAGTCAATCAAAAGATTGCATCTGCTTGAGAAAGATGAGACCAGTGGCGTTGCAGAGAGCCTCACAAAAAAAGAATTGCTCATGCGAGCCCGTGAGCGAAATCGTCTGCAGACCCAGCACCGGGGCATCAAAGATATGCGTCGCTTACCCGATGTAGTTGTTATTGTCGATGCTCGTAAAGAGACAATCGCCATTGCCGAAGCTCTGCGGCTCGAGATTCCCATCGTTGCCATTGTTGATACTAACACCGATCCACGCAATGTTGATATTCCAATTCCTGCCAATGATGACTCTATCCAGGCTATTCGCCTGTTAGTTGGAACCCTGGCCGATGCGATCATGGAAGCCAAGGGTATCTCTAAAGCAATCGAGACTGAAGAAGTCACTGCTTAAGTATTTAATATTTAAACCTGGAGAAGATTTAGAATGGCCATTACAGCTGCTGCGGTAAAAGAGCTGCGTGATAAAACAGGCGTTGGCATGATGGAGTGCAAAGCCGCACTTACTGAGACCAATGGCAATATTGAAGAAGCAATCGATGTGCTTCGCAAAAAAGGGAGCGCTAAAGCTGCCAAAAAAGTGGGCCGTGCCACCAAAGAAGGGCTGGTCTTCAGCTATATTCATGCCGGTGGAAAATTAGGTGCACTGGTTGAGATTGCCTGTGAGACTGATTTTGTAGCAAATACAGATCAATTTCAGACTTTGGGACACAATATTGCCATGCATGTGGCAGCTGCTGTACCAGAAGTCGTGAAAAGAGAGCAGGTCTCAACTGTGGCCCTGGATAAAGAATCAGAGATCTTTAAGGCTCAGGCTTTGAATGAAGGTAAACCAGAGCACATCGTTGAAAAAATTATTACTGGTCGCCTGGAAAAATACTATAAGGAAGTGGTGTTGATGGAACAACCTTTTGTTAAGGATCCTGAAAAGACGATCACCGATCTGATGAATGAAGCTATCTCTGGACTTGGTGAAAATATGTCCATTACTCGCTTCCAGCGCTTTGCCATCGGGGAGTCCACTTCCAGCGCAGAATAACCTTTTTAAATCACAGGCGGTAAAAATGTTAGCCGGACCGATCTATAAGCGTATACTCCTTAAACTAAGTGGCGAATCGCTTGCAGGTGGTTCGGCTCTTTCTATTAGTACCGAAGTGCTGGACCAGATGACTTCCGACCTGGAGAGCATCGTAAACCTGGGGGTCGAGATCGGCATTGTCATAGGTGGTGGCAATATCTTCCGCGGCCTATCTGAAAAAGCTAAAGAGATGAACCGGGTGGCTGCAGACCATATGGGAATGTTGGCCACTGTGATAAATGCTGTCGCCTTGGGAGATGCTGTTAAACGACGGGGGATGCCCAGTAGTGTCCTCACCGCTATCGAGATGCACCAGGTGGCTGAGCCTTTTACCCAGCGGAGAGCCCTGGAGGATCTAGCAGCAGGCAAGGTGGTGATCTTTGCCGCCGGAACCGGAAACCCCTTTTTTACTACTGATACCGCTGCTGCCTTGCGAGGGGTGGAGATCGAAGCTGATGTATTGCTGAAAGGGACCCGGGTTGATGGCATCTATTCGGCTGATCCGGAAAAAGATTCCAATGCCGTATTCCTGCCCCGGCTAGACTATGCTGAAGTTCTAAGTAAAAATTTACGGGTTATGGACCAGACAGCTTTCGCTCTTTGCCGTGAAAATGAACTTGCAGTTCATGTGTTTAATATGGAAATTCCAGGAAATCTGTTAAAAGTGATGCAAGGCGCTGCCATTGGATCTGTAGTCGGAGGAAAACATGATTAACGACCTGTTTAAAGATGTAGATCATCGCATGAAAATGTCTGTGGAACATGCCAGACATGAATTTACCGGTTTACGCAGTAGCCGCGCTTCAGTTACCCTGGTTGAGCATATCAAGGTTTCCTACTACGGTAATCCAACCCCGCTGAATCAAGTGGCCAATATCAACGTGCCTGAACCACGATTGATCGTGATCCAACCCTGGGAAAAAAGTCTGACGGCCGAGATTGAGAAAGCCATTAGGGCGGCTGATCTGGGGCTTAATCCGGCAAACGACGGTGTCGTGATCCGAGTACCCATCCCGGCCTTGACTGATGAGCGTCGAACTGAATTGATCCGGCACTTGAATAAGTTGGCTGAAGATGGCCGGATCGGGATCCGGAATGTTCGTCGAGATGCCAATGAGCAGCTGAAAAAAGCCGAAAAAGACCATGAGATCTCAGAGGATAACTCGAAGCGGGCCACCAGTAATGTGCAGGAAATGACCGATAAGTATATCAAAGAAATAGATGATGCAGTCACGGCCAAAGAAGAGGATATCATGGCCGTCTAAGTTCCGACTAAAATAATTGATAAAAAAAAGCTCCGAGTTACTCGGAGCTTTTTTTGTCTTGGAGGAGACGATTATTTTAGAGCTGGTCTGCGTTTTTCTCCAGATAGGAGGCAACTCCAGCAAAATTCTCCTGCATGGTGTCATCGCCTTCCTGCCAACCAGCGGGACACACTTCGCCGTGTTCCTGGTTGAAAGACAGGGCATCAACCATGCGCAGCATTTCATCAATATTGCGACCCAGGGGTAGATCATTGATCACAGCGTGACGAACCACACCTTCTTCATCGATGAGGAAGGAAGCCCGCAAGGCCACATCGCCGCCAATGGTTGTTTCTTCCTCACCTTCATCAGTTAGTACTGTGGCAGGTGTAGCCCCCTTCAGAATATCATATGCACGTGCGATATTCTTGTCGATATCAGCCAGGATGGGATATTTAATATCACCAATACCGCCCTTATCGATGTCAGTATTCTTCCAACCGTAATGACTCCACTTGGAATCAACTGAACAACCGATGACCTGGACATTCCGTTTCTCAAATTCAGCTAAACGGTGATTGAATGCCAGGATCTCAGTGGGACAGACAAAAGTGAAATCCAGAGGGTAAAAGAAGAGCACGACCTTCTTACCTTTATAATCAGAAAGACTGATCTCTTTGAAAGTGTTATCGCCCATAATGGCAGTTGCCGTAAATTGTGGTGCAGGTTTAGTAACTAGCATGGCTTAATTCTCCCGATTTAAGTTTAGTTTTGGGTTAGCGACCCATTAAATAATAAGTAGTAATCATTCCTATTTAATATAGACTTCACCTATGGCACCGCAAGCGCTAAATAAAAATATTTGGTTTGGATTTCAGGGGGTGTCAGACGTAAACTTGCGTTCATTAAAATAAACCGGTTATGCCATGACCGAAGGGAATCTAAAATGAATCGGCTTTTAACCCTGCTAGTTACAATATTAATTCCAGCACTCACATTGGGTCAAATTCAGGATATCCATATATCAGGAACGGTCAAAAAATATTTTGACCGGAACCGCTCTGGGCCAACCCTGATCTCTGCCGAGATTATTGATGATTTTATCTATGGGCGAACCTTAAAGGTCAAGATCCGGGGGCACCGTAATAGTGAGAATCCAGACCTTGGTTTTACCTTCGGGGCTGCCGCAGCTGTCGCCAATCATGCCGCCACTCCCTTCGAGATGATCTGGGTGGAGATGGATGTGCGTTACAAAAAATTAGAGACAACCATTGCTATTGCACCGGCCCAATGCAGCGTTGAAGCAATTGTCACAAAAACGCGTACATTTGATTCCTGGTGGGAAAGCTGCCTGGAATTTCTCTAATCGAACAGGAAAGCCCCGCTCCTTTTTTAAACATTCAGATACTGAACCACCGTCAGGTCGGACCGCGATCTGCTGCAAATAGATTCCAAATATTGCCCCAATATCAGGCTGAAAACCAGTCGTAAATCCAGCTCATCCGGTCAATATTGCAGGATGCTGGTTGGAATGGTCTCAGGAGCCGTTTAGATTAGCGCGGTTTTTAATAAAAAAGGAGTTTTAAACTAAATTATGTTCGCAAACATTTTACTAATGTCAGTCCCCGCCGGCGGCGAAGCAGGCAACCCAATCATGAGTTTTCTGCCCATCATATTGATGTTTGGCGTCTTCTATTTTCTACTGATCAGACCCCAGAGCAAGCGTCAGAAGGAATCTGAGAAAATGAGAACCGCATTAAAAAAAGGCGACCATGTGATCACTTCAGGTGGTATTCATGGCACTATTGAAGGTATCAAAGACAATGATATCTTACTGATCAAGACCGCTACTGATACAAAGCTGCACGTAGGGCGATCAGCCGTAACAACGGTAAAATCAAAATAGTACATGCTCTACGAGATTCAAACCTATGGGAAGCAGGTATTGCGCCGTAAGACTGAAGAGATCCCGGTGATCGATCAGACCATTCGTACTCTTGTTTCCAATATGTTTGAGACCATGTACGCCGCAGAGGGGATCGGCTTGGCAGCCCCCCAGGTCGATCATTCACTACGCTTGTTTGTCATCGATCTTTCTCCCCTTGACGAGTCTGAGACAAAACGGGTTTATATCAATCCCAAGATCACGTCCTTTGGAGCTGAGCAGGATGAATATGAAGAGGGTTGTCTGAGTGTTCCTACTATACGTGAGATCGTCACTCGGCCCACCAGGATCAAAATCAGTTATCAGGATCTTGAAGGTCAATCCTATGATGAGGAAGTGTACGATTTTCTAGCCCGTGTGATCCAACATGAGTATGATCACCTGGAAAAGACCCTTTTTGTGGATCACTTGAGTTCTTTGAAACGTTCACTGTTAAAAAAGACCCTGAAAAAGATCGCAAGTGGCGAGATTCAAGTCGAAGCTTCTGAGAATTTTGAACTTTGATAAAAACATCAGTACATCTAATTGCCACCAGGGCTGGAAGAGTCAGTCAATCACCAAATATTTGTGTGCTTCTTTGCTTGCCAGGCATAACGGATACTTCGTCCTGGGACATGTAAGAACCGTGGTTGGTCGACCAGGTGACCAAGCGGTTCAGTCTATTAGGGTGCCGATAACAAGATGAACACTTACATCTCGCCAGGTTCATGGTAACATATTATGAAAATTGATGTACCACTTAAGATCATATTTATGGGCACCCCTGATTTTGCGGTTCCGGCTCTGGAAAAGCTGCAGGCCAGTCACCACCAGGTCCTGGCAGTGGTTACACCTCCAGACAAACAACAGGGAAGAGGGCGGCGCATCCGTCCATCTGCAGTTAAACAGACTGCTGAAACCCTGGGTTTACCGATCCTGCAACCTGAGAACCTCAAGGATCCCGAGTTTGCTAATAAGCTCACACAATTTGCCCCTGATCTAATTGTCGTTGTCGCCTTTAAGATTCTCCCAGAGTCCATATTTTCGATACCCCGTTTGGGATCTTTTAATCTGCATGCTTCATTGTTACCTCGCTATCGAGGCGCTGCACCCATCCATTGGGCACTTCTGAATGGGGATCAGGAAACGGGAGTAACCACCTTTTTTCTAAAACGAAAAGTCGATACCGGTAATATCATCCTTCAGCGCAGTCTGCCAATTCTGGCGGATGATAATCTGCATCGTCTCTATGCAAAATTAGGTGCCATCGGGGCAGATCTGGTCCTGGAAACAGTCGATCATATTGCATCTGGATCTGTTAATACCAGTATCCAGGAGAATTCGGAGGCTACACCTGCTCCTAAAGTGACCTCGGCCACGCAAACTCTCAACTTTGACCAAAGTGCCACACACTGTCATAATCGTGTACGGGCTTTCGCCCCATCACCCGGTGCTTTTTCTTATCGAAATGGTGCCCGCTTAAAAATTCTTAATACCGCTGTTAGTGATTCTTCCGGTGAACCGGGACAGGTGATCGAAATTTCAGCCGACTCATTTACAATTGCCTGTGGGCGAGGTTCTCTGGTCATTTATGCAGTCCAACCTGAAAGTAAAAAACCTATGGATGTGTCAGCGTACTTGCGTGGCAATCCCATGGTGGTAGGGGAGCAACTTGGCTAATACGCCTCGGGAACTGGTCTATCGAACACTTCTTGCAGCGGAGAGAGATAGCTCTCGTGCCATTGATGACCTATTGAGCGATGCCTTGCAGCACAGCGCACTGGGTCCCCGTAATAAAGCCTGGAGCATGGAAATAGTTTATGGTGTAACCCGAATGCGACTTCAACTGGATGCCTGGATCCAGACAGCGTATAAGGGTCGCTATAAAAAAGCCCAACATTCCATCAAGACCCTGCTGCGGATAGGTGTATTTCAACTGAAATACATGCAGACCGCTGATCACGCAGCCCTGAATGAAACCGTCAATTTGTGTAAACGCGTCCAGCAATCACAGGCTCGTGGTCTGGTGAATGCTATATTACGGAAGATTCAGACGCTTGAACTGGATCAGATACTCCTAATGGTAAGTAATCCTATCCAACGGCTGGCCATCAAAACTTCCCACCCGGAATGGATGCTGACCAAATGGTTGACCCGGTATGGGAGTGAGCAGGTGAGCGCTTTATGTGATTATAACAATAAAGCTCCCCGCACTTGGCTTCGCAGAAACGCATTGAGGGTGGCCGCAACGGAATTTGAGGCGTACTTGACCAGGGAAGCGGTCTCTTTTAAACGTTCTGGTATCCTGGAAAATTTCTACGAGGTTGAAACCAGCGGCTCGCTCTTAAAAACCCACGAATTTCACGATGGCTGGTTCTCCTTTCAGGATATCGCTGCCGGAATCGTAGCCCATATCATGGATCCCCAACCAGGTCAGGTCATCGTTGATGCCTGTGCGGCACCGGGCGGTAAGATGGCTTATCTATCTGAGCTCAGCAAAGGAGAGGCCCAAATAACTGCTTGTGATGCCAGCCAGAAAAGGTTAGTCAAAGTTGATCAGAATATCCAACGTCTCGGGCTGAAACATATTACGGTCCGCCAACTGGATGCAGCCACGGAAGCTTTGCCGGAGGCACATGGAATTCTATTGGATGTCCCTTGCTCAGGAACCGGCGTTCTGGGACGTCGACCCGATGCCCGGTGGAAACGACAGGCAACCGACAGCTTGTCGCTGGTCAACATCCAGTCCAATATTTTGAAAAATAGCTGGAAATATCTAAAACCTGGTGGCCTGCTGGTATATGCAACCTGCACGCTGGAGCCGGAAGAGAACTGGGATTTGATAGATTCGGTTCTGGAACTTCTGGATGGCGCTGAGCTGGAATCCATAGCAGATGAAAAACTCCAACCCTATATTGACGGGAGAGGGGCTCTGTCTACCTTACCCTGGAGCCATGAAATGGATGGGATGTTTGCCGTGAAAATTAGAAAAGCACTATGAAATTGTTGCGAGATTATATATTGATTTTTGCCGCTATCGGCATTGTGGGAGCTTTGCTGATAAATAATATCATTCTACCACTATACGTAAATTGGAATGATGAGATCCGGGTACCCAGCCTGACCCATACTGACCTGGCTAAAGGAGGTCAAATATTGAGTGAACGCAAGCTGGAATGGGCTATCAAAGATACCATTTATCGACGCGACATACCCGGCGGTTTTATTATGGATCAGTATCCTGAAGCCGGGCAGATGGTGAAAGAAAATCGCAAGATTCAATTAACCATCAGTTTACCACCGGAAAAACTCGAGATGCCCGATCTGATCGCTATCACTGAAAGACAGGCCAGCATCGCACTGGACCGACTGGGGCTGGTTTTGATGGAGGTCCTGACAGATTCATCAGATATGTATGAACGGACGGTGGTGATCGATCAGTCCCTTGCAGCAGGACTACCTGTTGCTCCAGGAGACTCGATCTCTTTGACTGTTAGTCTGGGGAAACGAAATTTAAAAAAGACCATGCCGAACCTGCTTAACAAAGGGCTGGATGAAGCCGTCAAGGTGCTGGAATTCAACGGGTTCACTATAGGTGCGATCCAATACACCCAGAATTCTGACCTGTTGCCCAAAACCGTAGTAAGCCAGTCGGTTGCTCCTGGCAAGATCTTTCCCCAGGAGCGGGTGATCAATGTGGATCTTATGATCACGGACGATTTCTGATGACGGTGATAAAGCAACTGGAAATAGCCCCATCAGTATTGTCAGCTGACTTCTCGCAGTTGGGTGAACAGATCGCTTCAGTTGCCCGGGCAGGTGGCCAGGTGTTGCATCTGGATATCATGGATGGCCACTATGTCCCTAATTTGACCTTTGGTCCCATGGTGGTGAAAGCCCTCCGGAAAATGACCGGTATGGAGCTGGAAGCTCATCTCATGATATCAGATCCAGATACTTACCTGGATGAATTCATAGCCGCCGGAGCAAATGTTGTTCTGGTTCATCCAAGCACCTGCTCTGCAGTCCTGGAGACCCTGGCCAGAATCAAATCGCTTGGCGCAAAAGCTGGTCTGGTGGTGAATCCCGACGAAAAATTATCCATGGTCCGGCCCTATCTTAAGCAAATGGATCAACTGCTCATTATGTCAGTATTTCCAGGATTTGGTGGCCAAGCTTTCATACCCGGCGTGCTGGATGAGCTCCCGGAACTCCTGGATCAATTTGCGGAAAACAAAGTTCTCATTGAGATCGATGGCGGGATCAATCACGAGACCATCCCCACGATCCGTGGATTGGGTATTGATCGTTTTGTAGCCGGGTCTGCCGTTTTCAATCACACAGCGGACCCTGGTGAAAATTATCAGAATCTCCTAACCCGACTTATTCAGGTTTAAATGGTGCTCTCCACGATCCGTTCAAATGAATTGGTTCGAAAAGCCATTCATCTTAGCAGTGGCACAATTCCTGTGCTCTATTGGTATGGCTTTGAAAAAGAATTCATGCTAAAAGCGGTCATAATCCTGGCTTCAGGGTTTCTTGCGGCTGAGTATCTGCGCTTTCATGTCCCGGCTGTAAAACAACTTTTTGTCAAAGTATTCGGGTCTGCCTTGCGGGATCATGAATATCAGAAACTTACTGGAGCGACCTATGTTTTTACGGGATCACTGATCTGTATTTTCCTGTTTCCCAAGGAAATAGCAGTTCCATCCCTATTGATCCTTTCTTTTTCAGATACCTCCGCAGCCCTCATCGGCATTCCCTTTGGAAAGCATCCTTTCCTGGCTAAATCACGTGAAGGCAGCACAGCCTTCTTCCTGGTAACACTCCTGATTCTTATGCTATTCGATCCTGAAAGCATTGCGGTGAATGTGGGAGTTGCGCTTGTACTTGCCATCGTTGAGGCTCTACCACTGAAAGTCGATGATAATTTCCTCATCCCGATAGTTGCTGGTCTCCTATTGAGCTTAAGCCATATTTTGTGACCAAGACCTTAGCAGATGACCTTTCTTAGCCCCCTGTTTCTGTGGTTCTTACCCCTGATATCTCTACCAGTGATCATCCATCTGCTGGCCAAGCGACGGAGCAAACTCATTGATTTTCCTTCGCTGAAGTTTCTGAAACTTCTGGAGCAGGATGCCCTGCGGAAATTCAACGTTAAACAGCTGATCCTATTGATAATACGAACCTTGATCATCCTCCTGGTGATTCTGTCCTTTGCCCGACCTAATTTCAATCGATCGGGGGGGGTCAGCATTAATACCCAGGCGGTTGACCTGGTTATTATGGCACTGGATAATACTGCCTCTAACCGAGCTGATTTTGAAGATCAGACTGGCCTCTGGTTAACCACGTTAGGGACAATGCTCAAGGAAAAGGGTTATGAAGTGAGCTTTCTGGGCATCACAGATTTTCAACTGTACGATAGCCCTGATCGTATTATTGCAGGATACGCTGATATTTATACCGGGAATATCACAACTCGTTTAGCAGCACAGATCGACCTGGACAAATATAGAGCTAAAACCATCATCTGGGTGGGAGATGGGCAGGATGTTCACGAGGCCATGGAGAATTTGACAGATTGGGATAAATATTTACTCCTGGGTCCAGTTACCCGTGATATGGGTATCTCTCTGGTACAACTACCGAACCGGGGTTTGCGTATCGGTGAAGAATACCAACTCCAGGTGGGTGTTGAGCGCAGCTCAGAGGACCAGGAACTTGCCGGATTAGAGCTCATCATCAATGAGAATAGACAGAATCAAGCTGCCCTTGAAGCAGATGTCAATTTTATCGAGATGCTGGCCAGGGTTACGGATCCGGGTTATCAGGACGGAAGATTGAAATTGGGACCAGATCGGCATACTTATAACGACAGTCGATATTTCGTGATTCCAGCCGGTGGCAATATTCCGGTCCAGATTCTGCGTAAGCGGGTCTCACCAGACTTCTGGCAGATTGTCGAATCATCTGTATACACCACTGAAATGAATCTGGATGTCCGTTTACTGGAATTCGCTGAGATCGATAATTTAAATTTGAGTCAGGGTGGCACTATCATTGTGGAAGATGCCAGTCGACTCGCTGATTATAACTGGAACCGACTGATTGGATTTGTTTCATCAGGTGGTCAGCTCATCTTGTTCGGCGATGGGGGAGCCCGGATGAATGAATTGCTGGGGTTTCAGGGTTCTTTGGAAGCAAGCTCAAGCCGGGCCGCGCTAGGCTTATATCTCACCGATGAAGCCGACAAGAATTTACAGTTTGATCCAATGCGGCAGGTGATCGCTCAGGACCGCCTGCACATTTACAAACGATTCAGGGCATCCAGTAATGAACTGGAACAGACCTGGATTCGCTATCTGGACGATCAACCATTTCTGGGCGCAAGTGCCCTTCAGGCAGGTCGGACGGTCTGGTTCAATACAGAATTTCACTCCGGAGCAAACAATTTACCGCTGCTGGGAATTTTCCCCACCTTGATCCTTCAACTTTGCCAGTCCCAGAAACTGGTGGACCAGACAGCTCACTATAATGCGCTTATCGGCGACACCTTACATTTTTTTCCAATAGCCCAGGCAGGTGAAAATATACCTTTCAGCATTCAGCGTCCGGATGGAACTGTGGATTACCAGGCACCGGATTCCAGTTATATCATTCATTATCCCACTATCAATCTGCCTGGTATCTATCGACTAATGAAGGGGCGGCAGGTCCTGCAACCCATCGCTGTGAACATCTCAGCGCATGAGGCTCGGGCACATAGCAGGGTTTATGATTTTGATGACTCCGCTATATTTGTAACGGGGGATCAGAGCGCTCTGGTTGAGGAGATCATGGGTCGGCAATCCGGGCTGGCACTATGGCCTCTGCTACTCATTGGCCTGTTACTATTGTGGGCTGCTGAAACATATCTATCTAGAATAAAAACAACATGGCGGCAAGATGTTTGAAACCAGTATTGAACAAGAAAAAGCCCTCCTTATTGGAGTGGTCGGTAGTCAACAGACCGTGATTGAAGTTGAGGAGAACCTGGCTGAATTAGCCCTTTTGGCTGAAACAGCTGGAGCCAGGATCTGTGGTCAGATTATTCAAAAACGCAATCAGATCCATGCGGCTCTCTATGTGGGCAAAGGAAAAGCAGCTGAGATCGTGGCCAAGGTGGAGCTCCTCAAAGTGGATCTGGTGATCTTTGATGATGAGTTGACCCCTGCCCAAACCAAGAATTTGCAAAAAATGATGGAGCAGGTTCGCATTATTGATCGTAGCAGCCTGATCCTGGACATCTTTGTCCGCCATGCCAGCAGTAAGGAGTCGAAAACCCAGGTTGAATTGGCCCAACTCCAGTATTTACTTCCGCGCTTGACCCGCGCCTGGACCCACCTGGAGCGACAGCGTGGCGCCACTTCTACCCGTGGTGGGATGGGTGAAACTCAGATCGAAGTTGATCGGCGGTTGATCCGGAACCGCATATCCATGCTTAAGGTCGAATTGAACAAGATCGAGAAACAACGGGATACCCGTCGAAAAAGTCGGGGTGAGATGTTCAATGTGGCCCTGGTGGGTTATACAAATGCCGGTAAATCGTCTCTGATGAACCTGTTTTCGGACGCTGATGTACTGGTGGAGGATAAACTATTTGCGACGCTGGATACGACCATCAGAAAGATCGAAATTCAAGAACTTGAGATCCTGCTGAGTGATACGGTGGGGTTTATTCATAAACTGCCTCACCATCTGGTTGCTTCGTTTAAAAGTACCCTCCAAGAAGTCCGCCACGCTGATTTGATCCTGAAAGTCATCGATCTGAGCTCTCCGCAGTATGAAAGACATTTGGATACCGTGAATGAAGTGCTCATGGAATTGGGGGTCGCTGAAAGTCAAATGCTCACCGTCTTCAATAAGATCGATCTAATCGAAGATCAGGATATTCTTTCCAGAGCTTTGAAGGATCATGAAGCTGCGGTACCGGTCTCTGCTTTAAGGCAGGTGAATATCACCCAATTGGAAGATGCCATTGTCAAGATTCGTAGAAGTGATTACGTCGTTGAAACTTTGAGGTTGGATCATTCACAACAGAAATTTCTGGCCTATCTGCATCGCAGTGCTGAGGTGCTTAATATCGATTATGAGGAAGATCATGTGTTGGTTGAGGTCCGGGTAAGGACTGGCGCACTGGATCAGATCCGGAAGCAAAGTAACAGTTCCATTGAGGATTAATGACCCAGCCTAAAATAGGATTGGTACTTGGTAGCGGCTCGTCCCGGGGCTGGGCACATATTGGTGTGATCGAGGCACTGGAAAAACACGGTGTCGAGATCAGCATGATTGCCGGGGCCAGTGCCGGATCATTCATTGCAGCATCTTATGCTGGCGGGGGCTTGGCTGGTATCAAGAAATTCGCCATGGACATGGATTGGAAGCGGGTGCTTTCGTATCTGGATATTGCCTTTCCCCGGTCTGGCTTTATTGATGGACGTAAAGTCGCAGAATTGATCCAGAGCTATACCCATGTTAGTCAGTTTGAGGACTTGCATATTCCGGTTCACATGGTAGCCACTGATATGTATAGCGGGGAGCAGGTGATCCTTTCACAGGGCAGTCTTACGGATGCTCTGCGGGCAAGTTTAGCTGTTCCGGGTCTGGTAACGCCCATTCTGATCGATGATCATTGGTTAGTAGACGGCGGCGTGGTAAATCCGTTGCCAGTGGATGTCTGTCAGGCCATGGGAGCTGATATTGTTGTTGCAGTAGATCTCAATTCAGAGCGTTCCGGTAGTCGCAAAAATGTCCGAAGCAGTTGGAACAAACACGCTGCTGGATTTGAGAAAAAACGTCTGGAAGTGATCTCATCCTGGGTTCAGCGTTATGGTCCGGCCGGCAAGACTGTCAGCGCCAAGATCGATCAATGGTTTAGCCGGGAGGAGCCATCACCTCACATCTTCGAAGTTCTTGGTACGTCGATAAATATCATGCAGAAAAAGATCGAACAGATGAATCTGGAAACCCATACACCCGATATTCTCATTCGACCGCGTCTGGGCGACTTGAAATTCTTTGATTTTGATATGGCAGAACGGGCTATCGGTGAGGGGTTTCGTCGAGGAGAAGAGGCTGTTCCTGCGATCCAGGCCCAAATATCAGTGCTCTCAAGCTGATCATCAGCCCAATATGTTCTGGTAGCAGTGCAGACCCTCAAAAAGTCAGGTTTCGCGCATATTCCCATTCCTCCACAGTCCAACTCTAATAAGCATGTCCACGGACTCAAAATCCCCCTGGATATTCAAGAATTATACTTTGCAATCAGCTCACTCAGGCACTTTATTTGCACTTGTTGCAGGGGAGTGAACGTGTAAGGAATTGATGTGTCCCATGACCAACGAAAGTAAGAAAACCACTGCACTTGAGTTGCTGAAAGAACAGTATCCTGAAAAATTTGTTGATGTCCGTCAAGCTCTTAAAAGCTTACATCGTGGTGATCGCATCTTTGTCCATACGGCCTGTGGAGAACCACAATTCCTGCTAAAATCCCTGGTTGAACACATTGAATCTGATCCCAGAGCGCTATTTGATGCAGAGGTTATCCAGGTCTGGTCTCTGGGACTGGCACCCTATGCCCAGGAAAAGTTCAAGCACAATTTTCGGCATAATTCTTTTTTTATCGGCAACAGTACCCGGCAAGCGGTCAATGCCGGTCTGGCCGATTACACACCCATATTTCTATCCGAGATTCCCCGCCTTTTCTCACGGGGACACGTTCCCGTGGATGTGGCCTTAATCCAGGCCTCCTGTCCGGATCCCCACGGCTACATGAGCTTAGGGGTGAGTGTTGATATTGTCAAAGCGGCTGCTGAAAAAGCGCAAACCATCATTGTGCAGATTAATCCCCGCATGCCCCGGGTTCATGGAGATGGATTTATACATATATCCGATGTCGATTTTGTCATTCACCATGAAGAACCTCTCCTGGAATACAAAGATGAATTGGATAATGATATTGCCGATCGCATCGGAAAATATGTTGCTACTCTCATCGAGGATGGCAATACGATCCAAGTGGGTTACGGCTGCCTGCCAAATGCTATCCTCGCTAATCTGACCCAGAAGAAACACTTGGGGGTTCATACAGAATTACTGGGTGATGGCCTGGTCAAGTTGATGCAAGCGGGTGTGATTGACAATTCCAGAAAGACCATCAATCGGGGAAAGACCATTGCAACTTTCAGTATGGGCTGTACGGCCACCTATGAATACTTGCATGATAATCCATTCATAGAATTTAAAACCGTTGATTATACCAACGATCCGCGGGTCATTGCCCAGCATGACGATATGACGGCTATTAATTCCGCATTGGAGATCGACCTCACCGGTCAGGCCACTGCCGAGTCATTGGGAAAGGTGTTCTACAGTGGTATCGGGGGTCAGGCAGATTTTATGCGGGGGGCCATTCTGGCGCAGAAGGGCAAGACCATTCTGACCATTCCCTCCACAGCTGAGGATGGCGAGATCTCCCGGATCGTGCCCTTCCTCAAAGCAGGTGCCGGGGTAACCTTGAACCGTGGAGATGTCCACTATGTGGTCACTGAGTATGGGATCGCGTATCTACATGGGAAGAACATCCGGGAGCGGGCCATGGAGCTTATTTCCATCGCCCATCCGAAATTTCGATCTCAGCTGATCCGCAAAGCTAAAAAACGCAATTTGATCTATCAGGACCAGGCGTTTATAGCTGGAAAAGCAGGGGAGTATCCGGAAGAAGTGGAGACCTACCGCACTACTTCCGGTGGGCAGGAGATATTCTTGCGGCCGGTTAAGATCAGTGATGAACCTTTGCTAAAAGAATTTTTCTATTCCTTATCAGATGCAAGTCTGCAACGCCGTTTTATCTCTGAACGAAAAGACATGCCCCATGAAAGGTTACAGGAATTCGTGGTGATTGATTACACTACTGAGGTGATCCTGTTGGCCTTCACCCATGAAGCTGAGCGGGAGCAATTGGTTGCCTTGGGGCAGTACGCCATTATTGGAGTAACCCATACTGCTGATGTGGCTTTTGTGGTCAGGGATGATCACCAGGAAATGGGGATCGGACGCGAGTTGTTGCGCTATCTGACCTTGTTGGCCAAGAAACAGGGATTGCTGGGTTTCACCGCTGACGTGATCATCAGCAATTCCAGGATGATGCGCCTGTTCGAGAGTATGGGATTTGATGTGCAAAAACATATTTCAGATGGAATATATGAAATGAAAATGACTTTCCTGGAGAGTAAATGATAGCAAGTAAACCAGATATTAAACTCCTGTTCGAGCCCCGGTCTGTGGCGGTGATAGGTGTCAGTCAGGAGCCGGGGAAGATCGGTTACAAGATTCTGGAAAATATGATCGAGGTGGGGTATCAGGGTCAGATCTATCCTATAAATCCTAGAGGAGGCCAAGCTCTCGGGCTGGATATTTTGAAGCGGATTGAGGATATTGAAGGTGAGGTCGATGTTGCTGTGATCGCCATTCCAGCCCGCTTTGTTTATGACGCCGTAGTGAGCTGTGCAAAAAAGCAGGTAAAATTCCTGACCATTATCTCTTCAGGATTTTCAGAGGTTGGCAATCTGGAAGAGGAACAACGCGTTTTGAAATTGGCTCGGGCTAACAATATGCGCATTCTTGGTCCAAATATTTTTGGTCACTATTCCGCCAAGGTTGCTTTGAATGCAACTTTTGGTCCCCGGGATATCCGTCCCGGCAATGTGGCGATCATTACTCAAAGCGGTGCCCTGGGGATTGCCATGATCGGCAAAACCGCCGTTCAGAATATTGGTCTTTCTTCCATAATCTCGGTGGGGAATAAAACTGATATCAATGAGTCTGATCTGCTTGAATACCTCATCGATCAAGCTGAGACCAAGATCATCCTCATTTATGTGGAGGGGATCCAGGAGGGTGAGCGGTTGGTTGCCATGCTCAAACGGGCCACCAAGGTGAAACCGGTGATCGTGATCAAGTCTGGTCGCTCCAGGCGCGGTGCGGTGGCTGCTGCCAGTCATACTGGCTCTCTGGCAGGTTCGGATAAGGTTTTTGATGCCATTATGCGCCAATGCGGTGTTTTGCGGGCAGAGAGCATCCAGGAAGCCCTGGAATGGAGTAAATTCCTTTCCCATACTCCGCTCCCACAGGGACGGAATACCATTATCATTACCAATGGCGGTGGCGTAGGTGTTATGGCCACAGATGCCTGTGAGAAATATGAAATTAAACTCTATGATGATCAGGAAAAACTGCGGGAAACTTTCGAAAGTGTGGCCCATGGTTTCGGGTCTACCAAGAACCCGGTCGACATTACCGGAGCAGCTACCAAAGCAGATTATGTAAAAGCACTTAAAGAAGCCCTGGTGGATGATGATATTCAATCGGTGATTGCGCTCTACTGTGAAACAGCCATGCTGGACTCGCAGGAATTGACTGAGATGATTGATGAAATGTACAGCCAATATCAGGCAATCGGAAAACCGATCACTTTTTCGGTCTTTGGTGGTGAAAAAACAGAAGCTGCCATTACAGTATTACACCAGAACAATGTGCCGGTCTATCGGGATGTTTATGATGCTGTTTCCTGCCTGGGAGCCCTGCATTTTATTCGTAAGATCCAGGTGCGGGAAGTCGCTCCTCATACTGAGGCGGACATCGATGTGGATGCTGTAAACCGGCTCATCGATAGTGCTTTGGCCGATGGGCGTAGATTTCTACTGGCTGAAGAGGGTCAGGGAATATTGGCGGCTGCTCAGCTACCAGGTCCTCAGGGAGGTGTGGTCCATTCAGTTCAGGCAGCCGTAAGCCTGGCTGATGAGATTGGATATCCAGTAGTGATGAAGGTTGTCTCACGAGATATCCTGCACAAGAGCGATGCCGGGGGCGTGTTACTGGATCTGGACAGCCCTGATGAAGTTGTTGATGGATATCAAACCATCATCTACTCCTGCAAGGCCAATGTACCCAATGCCACCATCGATGGTATTGAAGTAGTGGAGCAGATCAAGGCGGGTACAGAAGTGATCCTGGGTGGTCGTCGAGATGCCAATTTTGGACCGACCCTTATGTTCGGCCTAGGTGGCATTTATGTTGAGGTGATGAAGGATGTGGCCTTTCGGGCCATTCCAATGAGCCAGAACGAACTGCGGACCATGATCAAGGAAATTCGATCTTATCCCTTATTATTGGGAGTGAGAGGAGAGGCCAGAAAGGACATAGAAAGTATTATCATTGCCCTGGAAAAAGTGTCCGCACTGATCAGCCTGGTTCCCAGAATAACGGATATTGAGATCAATCCAATGGTGGTTTACCAACAGGGGAGTGGCGCTCGTGCTGTTGATATACGAGTATTATTATCTGACGATAAAGAGGATTCAAAATCATGAAAAATATAATTGTAACTTCCCTGCGAAAAGACGCTGGAAAAACCAGTGTGATCGTAGGTCTGGCCCGGAACTCCTCTCAGCAGATGGGTTACTTAAAACCTTTTGGAGATCGTCTGCTATACCGTAAAAAACGACTCTGGGATTTTGATGCAGCGGTCTGTACGGTCGCCATGGGTGCTGAGGAATCACCGGAAGCCATGAGTATCGGATTTGACCATTCTAAATTGCGATTCATGTATGATGCAGATACAACTGCTGAGAAAGTTCGTGAAATAGCCGCCTTGAATTCAAAAGGCAAAACGGTCATGCTGGTAGAAAGCGGAACCGAGCTTAATCGGGGACTTTCAGTCCACCTTGATGCGCTCTCACTCTGTAAATATCTGGATGGTGAATTGTTAGTCGTTTTGAGTGGCACCAACGACCAGATCTGTGATGATGCCTATGCGCTTAAAAGATTACTAGACCAGAGTGATGTAAAATTAGCCGGGGTTGTGATCAATAAGGTTCGCGATATTGATGATTTTAAAACCGTCTATGGCGAACATTTTGAAGCCCTGGCGCTACCGCTCCTGGGCGTGGTCCCCTATCTGGAAGATCTTACCAGGCCGACCATGCAGTTTCTGGCCGATCTCTTTTTTGCCAAAGTATTAGCTGGGGATAAAGGCTTGTCAAATACGATTAAAAATGTGGTCGTGGGAGCCATGTCTGCCGATGCAGTGCTGAGAGTACAACGCTTTAATAAGGAAGCAAAACTGGTTATAACCAGCGGAGATCGGAGCGATATGATCCTGGCAGCCCTGGAGACCAAAGCGGCTGGTATCATTCTTACCAATAATATTTTACCACCCCCCAATATTATTGCCAAGGCCTCTGCCATGGGCATTCCCTTGCTTTTAGTGGCTCAGGATACCTTCCATGCCGCCCAGAAGGTGGATAACCTGGTCTCTCTTCTGTCTAAGGACGATCAGGAAAAGATGGGACAGCTACAGCAATTGGTTGGGGAGCATATCAATTACCTGGATGTGATCAAGTAGCCAACGGTACGCCTGATAGGGCCGCACTATACCAGCTAAGGATCATCAGCCCGATCCGCGTGGATTAATGCGGATCTGTGGTCCAAAAATGGATAGGTGACGTGTATGGTCAGGACGCTATTTGTTGGTTGCATTCATGCTTCACAGACTGTATAATTCAAACGTTTCAAACCGTTCTTTGGCAATACAGTTTCGGATTTTATCCAGAAAGGTTGAGGGAACAGGCCCGTCGACACCTTAGCAACCGGAGAAAACTCACGGTGCTACCTCCTGCCCGATCCAGCATCGGGAAAGATAAGAACAGATTTTACTGTATCTGTCATGATCACTGAATTAATTCCCGTTCCAAAATAATTAAGCCCGCTGGGAGCAGCTTCATTCTGTCCTATATTGGCGATTCCCAAGCTTGAGAGGAGTGTACAATGACCAAATCAAATTTTATTAAAGATGAATTCACCCAATATCCTGACCATTTCCAGGAAGAGACTGTCATCGTCCATGGCGGTATCACACCCGATCCGACCAACGGGGCCATCATGACGCCCATTCACCTCACATCCAATTATCATATGGAGCGCATTGGAGAAGACAAGGGCTACGATTATAGCCGTACTGGAAATCCAACCCGATCCGTGCTTCAAAAGCATCTGGCTCAATTGGAACATGGTAATTACTGTACAACCCTGGCCACTGGCATGGCTGCCGCCACTGCAGTAGCCCACCTGTTCAAACCGGGAGACCATCTGATCGTTTCAGAAGATTGTTATGGCGGCGTCTTTCGGCTTTTTAAGGAAGTGATGCAGCCCCTGGGGATTGAAGTGTCATTCATCGACCTGAGAGACCTGGACACGGTCCGGGATACTATTTCAGACAATACCCGGCTTATCTGGGCTGAATCACCCACCAATCCGCTGTTGCGCCTGGTGGATATTGCTGCTCTGGCAGGAATAGCTGTAGAAAATGACATTCATGTACTGGTCGATAATACTTTTGCATCACCCATTCTCCAGAAACCGCTGGACCTTGGCGCTCACATCGTACTCCATTCCTTGACCAAGTACATCAACGGGCACAGTGATGTTCTGGGTGGTGCCCTGATCACCAGGGACGCAGATTTGGCTGAAAGAATTGACTACGTGACCAATGCGCTTGGAATCGGTTCATCTCCCTTTGATTCCTGGCTGATCCTGCGCGGCTCAAAAACGCTCAAAGTACGCTATCTGGAACAACAAGCCTCGGCCATTAAAGTGGCTGATTTTCTGGCCGGGCATGCCCGGGTTGAACGGGTGATCTATCCCGGTTTGGCTTCACATCCAGATCACAAATTGGCCAGGCTGCAACAAGCTGGCCCCGGGGCTATGATCGGCTTTGAGGTAAAGGGAGGCAAGGCCGGAGCGCTTGCCACCGTGGAAAATGTAAAGCTGATCACTTTGGCTGAGTCCCTGGGATGTGTGGCCACTTTGATCGAAGTACCAGCTTTTCAAAGTCATGCGTCCATGACCCCTGAAGCTAGGGCACAGGCCGGTATCAACGATGGGCTGGTACGCTTGTCCATCGGGCTGGAAAATGCTGAAGATATCATCCAGGATCTGAGTCAGGCATTTAGTAGTATCTAGTGTCGAGTCAACCTTGTACTGTCGCAACCAAGTCTTGTCCTTTTTGCGCCTAACTGCGTTAAATAAATCAACCATAGCTATGGCTATACTCATATTTATTTGCCTTGTTATCCGCAAAAATTCCTGCGACTTATTACACACTACACGATTGACACGACACTA
>JAJRSW010000094.1 GCA_024278595.1 Fidelibacterota bacterium
CTTTGTGATTGGTTGGATCTGGTTGGCTTTTGCTCTCTATCAGGCTGCTTTTCGGTCATGAGTCATGTGCGCCCCTGGCGCAAGGCGGATCTTCCAGCCATCCGGCAAATCGCCTGGGATACCTGCGCAGCTGCCTACGGAGAATTTATTCCTGAAACGGATCGTCGCATTTTCCACGATTCCTACTATACGCTGGAAAAATTACAGAATCTTTTTAATTCTCAGATCGTTGACGGGTGTGTGGCGCTAGCTGGTGATCAGGTCGTAGGGTATAGTAAAACTCACTGGGACACGAACCGCTTAAAATTTTTTGTTACTTCCCTATACGTATTACCACAATTTCAGAAGTTGAAGCTGGGGAAACAAATGCTGGAATTTGGAATTGAATCAGCCTGCAAACGGGGCGTGGATCGTATCTGGCTGGGGGTTATGGTGGAGAACCAACCAGCCATTCAATGGTATGTTCGCCAGGGTTTTATTTTTATTGAAAACAGGCCGTTTACCATTGGAAAAACAATTGTGGATGACCTGATCGGCTATAAACTGATCTAGAGCAATTTCGCGACCACTGTGTAGCAGCGGTATAGAATTTTATTGTTCATAAATGGGCCAATTGCTGAAAATTAATTCAAGCCCAGCCAAATCGGAGGAATAATGCCAATTTTAATATCAGGGATCTCAGGTGTTCGCGGGATCATTGACGATGGTTTTGATGTTGATGTGGTCAAAGTCTACACCCAGGCATTTGCCCAGCTCATGCAGAATGGTCGCATCGTTATCGCCCAGGATAGTCGCCCTTCTGGTGCCATGTTCAAAGATGTTGTGGAACTGACCCTGAGGCGCATGGGTTGCGAGATCATTGATTGTGGGATCTGTCCCACACCCACCGCCCAACTCATGGTGAAAGACCTGGATGCCCGGGGTGGTATTATTGTAACTGCCAGTCATAATCCCATTGAATGGAATGCCCTGAAGTTTGTCGGTGCTGAAGGCTTATTTCTGGATTCTGAGGAACATGAACAGCTCCAGAGTGAGCTATCCAAAGTAAAAGAGGATGGCCCAACCGAAGGAGAACCCACTGGCACGGTAACCATCTTGAATGAGCGTATCGAACGTCATATTGAGAGTGTTATTAAATTGGATCTGGTAAATACTGCAGCAATTCGTCAGCGGCGACCCAAAGTGGTGATCGATGCCATCAATGGTGCCGGGTCAGAAGCTTTACCGGCTTTTCTGGAACGGATCGGTTGCGAAGTGATCAAATTGAACTGTGACAATGATGGTAATTTTGTGCACACACCAGAGCCCTTGCCGGAAAATCTGATGGATTTAAGAAAGGAGGTCCGCCGCCAAAGTGCCGACATTGGAATTGCTACAGATCCAGATGCAGATCGCCTGGCAGTTATTGATGAATTTGGCAATCCGCTGGTGGAGGAATATACCTTGGTTCTGGCAGCCTATCATGCCTTACGCAATGCTGCGGAGGACGATCGTCGGCCCATTGTTACCAATCTTAGTACCACCATGGCCTTGGATGAATTAGCAAAACGTTATGGGCGTCAGGTTTTACGAACACCGGTTGGAGAAATTCATGTTGCCCGGAGAATGCAGCAACAAGACAGCCTTATTGGCGGCGAAGGAAATGGGGGCGTCATCCTGGCTGAATCTCATCTGGGTCGGGACTCCCTAGTGGCGTCTGGTTTGATCCTATCACTTATGGCGGAGACCGGTCAATCAATCCGGGAGATTGCCAATGACCTGCCGCGCTATGAAATGGTCAAGGACAAGATCAATGTCCAGGGGTATCAACCAGCAGAAATTCTTAGCTCCCTGGCAGAGAAATATGCCAGCCTCATGCCCAACCTGGAAGATGGGGTCAAGATCACCTGGAAAGATCGCTGGGTCCATTTCCGGGATTCGAATACAGAACCGATCGTGCGCATTTTTGCCGAAGGTTCCAACCAGACCGTGGCAGTTTCGCTGGTAAAAGAATTTAAAACCGAGATCCAGAATTTGATGTGAGTGTTATCAGCAACTTTACGGCAGATTCCCAAGACAGGCCTGCGCAAAGTTCTCTTTAATATGAAAAATCAACCCAGATTAACCACCGACCGCCTGATCCTCCGGGGTTTTGAGCTCACAGATGCCCCCATGGTTCAACTCCTGGCAGGTGCGTATGAAATTGCGAAAACGACCCTCAATATCCCCCATCCCTATAAAGCTGGCATGGCTGAAACCTGGATCGGTACTCACCAGGAGGAATATAGAAGTGGTAAAGGCTTGGTTTTCGCCATGGTTGATCGCAGTGATAACCAGCTTATGGGCGCTATGGGTCTGATCATCAGTCACCGCTTCAATCGGGCTGAGTTGGGTTACTGGGTTGGTAAACCCTTTTGGGGCAGAGGATATGCAACCGAAGCGGCCAGGGAACTTGTACGCTATGGGTTTCAGGAGTTAAAACTGAATCGGATCTATGCGACGCACATGACCCATAATCCAGCCTCCGGTCGGGTCATGCAGAAAATCGGTATGGAAGCTGAAGGTCTGCTCAGGCAACATGCCCTGAAATGGGATCAATTCCTGGACCTGGCGGTCTATGGTATCCTGGCTGAGACGTGGTTACAGGATAATAAGTAGGGGGTCATCTCGCTAAGCGCACACTATAATACGGTCGTAATTGGGGCAGGACCGGCCGGTCTTATGGCGGCCATTGAAGCTTATAATCCTGATCACAGTGTCATTCTTCTGGAAAAGATGCGAAAACCAGCTCTCAAATTACGGATCTCCGGTAAGGGACGATGCAACATTACCAATGAAGAAAGCATGCCGAGCTTTCTCAATCGGTTTGGCAAGAAGGGCCGCTTCCTTAAATATGCGTTTTCACAATTCTTTAACCATGATCTGCTGAATTATTTGCATGAGCTGGATGTCCCGACCAAGCTGGAACGGGGTGGCCGCTATTTCCCCCAAAGTGATCGAGCCACAGACATTGTTGAGGCCTTTGTCAACAAATTAGACCAGTTGAAGATCCCAATAGTGACTCAGGCGCATGTCACTGGTCTTGCTAAAGATCCTGCAGGGCGATTTGTTTTGCAGATCAGGCACTCTGGAAAACCGGTAGAGATAACTGCTGATCAAGTATGTATCACCAGCGGTGGTTTATCTTATCCGGCAACCGGCTCTACTGGAGAAGGCTATATTATGGCCCAGGCTTTCGGGCATAC
>JAJRSW010000006.1 GCA_024278595.1 Fidelibacterota bacterium
AACGGAGTGAAGAATCTCCAGGGTTTCGGGGGGGTGGTTGCCGTTAAATGGAGATCCTTCGTTTCACTCAGGAAGACTATTTTAAGCAAATAATATTCTTCAGGATTAGTCTTTCTGAACGAAGGGTAACGGAGTGAAGAATCTCCGGGTTTTTGGGGGGGTGGTTGCCGTTAAATGGAGATCCTTCGTTTCACTCAGGAAGACTATATTTTATTAGCCGTGTAATTATTATTGATCATTTATAGCTGTTAATAAATATCTTATTCCTTCTGCTGACCGGGAGTAATGAAATAAAAGCTAAGCCAAGGGCTACATCTGAATCAACATAGGGGACATAAGCATGCTTAATAGAGAAACCGCCTGGAAATTACTGTGTGAATATACCAAAAGTGAATCCTTGAGAAAACATGGACTGGGGGTAGAAGCAGCCATGCGGGCCATGGCCGAAAAGTATGGTGGCGATCCAGAACTCTGGGGAATTACCGGTTTGCTCCACGATTTTGATTATGAAAAATATCCTACAGCAGAAAATCATCCCGCCCAGGGGGTCGCTATCCTCAATAAGTTGGGTTATCCTGAGGAAATGCTCACGGCCATCATGGGGCATGCTGAGCATACTGGCGTAGCCCGGGAAACCCTACTGGCAAAATCGCTGTTTGCTGTTGATGAATTGGTGGGATTTATCTTTGCAGTCACTTATGTCCGTCCCAGCAAAGCAGTCAGGGAAGTCCCTCCCAGATCGGTCCGAAAAAAACTAAAACAAAAATCTTTTGCGGCCAGTGTGAATCGTAATGATATAGCAAATGGTATGCTGGCGCTTGACCTGGAAGCCAATGAGCATTATCAATTTGTCATCAATGCTTTGGCAGGAGTGGCAGAGGATATTGGTCTGGCAGGAGTCGTTCAGGAGTGAATGTTGCTTGTTCCGGGCCGGGATTTGCATCCCAACCGGGCAACAAGAGTCCAAGTCAATTTGAATTCAATGTAGGATATCCATCAAGGTTTCTGGCATTTTTCAAATGACCTGGGAGACCAAGGCCCTGAATTCGCTTAAGATCATGGCTGTCGCGCCCCAGATCTTGTGCTCATCAATTTCGAAATAGGGAATTTCCCAGTCGTGGCCCTGAAAATGACGGGTCTCCAACTGCACATCCACATCGACCAAAGTCCTTAAGGAAAGACTGAAAATCTGTTCCACTTCCCTGGGATCAGGGGTCAGGACTGGCTTTTTATGCAGAAACCCAACCACAGGCTGGACCAGATAGCGACTTACCGGGATGGGTAATGGGCTGGTCAAGCCCAGGACCTCCACGCTTGTGGCCGAAAGGTTGATCTCCTCTTCAGCTTCACGGAGGGCGGTCTCGATACCCGTCTCAGTGTGCTCCTGACGACCGCCTGGCAGTGCAATCTGGCCACTGTGGGCAAAACCATCTACACTACGCTTGATGAGGGGAAAATGCCACTCATCATTGTGGGGATACAGGACGATCAAAACTGAAGCGGACTGTAGGTTATCCGGGATTCCCTTGATATTTCGACCTTCCGGCATGAGAATTTTCTGGGCATCCCAGCCTGGGAGTGGCAATTTGAGCAGGTCCCGGAGTTTATTTATCATGGTATTCGGGATCATTAATCTGCCGTTCTGATACTTTTCATTGATAATCCCAGCAGACCGCTTAAGGCAGCGCCGATCCCGATCATGAGGAAAATGGTTCGCGGCGAGATCCATTCTGCCAGGATCCCGGTGAGTGCCACCGAAAGTGACATCACGCCAATTACTGCCAGATTGACCATGGAAAAGACCCGACCCTGCATATCCCCGGGTACGATGGAATGGATCAAGGTGGTTCGGGTAACCTGAATAAAGGGAATCCCCAGTGAGTGAATGAAAATGATGGTGATGGTCAACCAGAAGGGATCCAGGGCAAACTTTCCCACCCAGAAGAGGGGGATAAAGGTCAGGCCATCATAGATCAGACCCAGCATGAGCCAGGTGCCCTTTTTAAGTTTTTTGTTCAGTCGGTAGACCACAAAAGTGGCCAGGAGCATACCCACACCATAACTGGATTCGATAAAGGCAAAATCCTGTCCACTGCCATCCCAGACCTCTTTAATGAGCAGTGGTGTACCCACAACTGCTGGTCCCATGATAAAAAAATTGTTCAGAGCCGTGATTAGAATGATCCAGAATAGACGGCGATCGGTGACAGTGACATATTTCAGACCTTTTTTTAACTCTGTCAGATGTTGGCTTTCATAATTGATCACACGGGGGCTGGTGCGTTTATAGCTGATCAGGAATATCATTACGAAGGAGAGCATGAATGTTCCGGCATCCAGGAAAAACAGATTCACCACACCGAGGGCATTGAGCAGTAATCCGGCGCCGAAAAGACCGATAAAGTAGGCCAAATAGCCAGTCGATTGCATAAGTGCATTGACCTTGAGCAACTGTTCACCAGTAACAAGTTCCGGAATGATAGCGTCCCGGGAGGGGTTGAACAAAGTCCCAAAAGATGCCGCTGCAAATACAATGATGGCCAATACCCAGGGGGATAACTGGCCAAACGAGTAGAAAATGGGGATTAGCAGGATCAGGAAAAATCTGAAGATATCACTGATCAACATGAGGGTGCGTCGTCGATAGTAATCTGCCAAAACGCCGGAAAAGAGACCAAACAGGAGTGCCGGAAAGGTTGCCGCAAATGCAATGAAACCGGTTTGAGAGGGTGAACCCGTCAGATCAAGCATGAGCCAGATGACCGCCATGTGGGTAATACTGTCGCCTGCTTGCGAGACCAACTGTCCCGCCCAGAGAAAGGCAATATTTCGGTTCTTGATCAGTCGGGTTGGTGCAGGGGCAGGGGAATTCACAAAGCTGGGGGAGGGTAGCTAATCATCGCTGGGTACTGGCAACAGGATATCGAAGGATGTGCCGATCCCCGGGGTGCTGGTTACTGAGATAAAGCCTTTGTTCCCCTCGATGATCCCCTTAATGATGGGTAGGCCCAGACCAGTCCCAACGCCCTCTTTCTTGGTGGTAAAGAAGGGCTCAAAGATTCTTTTTAGATTGTTGGCAGTGATCCCGGTTCCCGTATCAGATATAGATATTTTTATATATTCACCCTGGGGAGCAATTCTGGTACGCCTTTCAGAAGCTGTATGGGTTTCGTTGGCAAGCAAAATAGTCAGTGTGCCTCCATCAGGCATGGCATCCCGAGCATTGATGATCAGGTTGATGAACGCTTGTTCAAAAAGCTTTTTATCGGCGAAAACCTGATGCTGTTTCGAGCCTGTTTGAGTCAGGACTGAGATCGACCGGGTACAAATAGCCTCCATGATCTCCTGGCGTTCATAAAGAAATTCAGTCAGGTCGAAAACAACAGGGGTTTGTACATCGGGTTTTCGACTGAATTTGAGCAGTTGCTGGATCACCCCTGCGCTATGCTTGGAATAGGATTGGATATTCTGAATGTATTTATAGATCTCATGCTCAGGGGAGATTCGCATGGCACAAATATCGGCATACCCCATAATGGTGGTAAGTTTATTATTGAGTTCATGGGCGATCCGACTGGCCATGATCCCAATGACTTCCATTTTTTGAGACAATTGCAGTTGCTGTTCCAGGATCCGGAGTTGGGTGACATCCTGCACTGTTCCCTCATAGTATTGAAGTTTGCCAGACTCATCCCGATAGCCCTGGATATTTTCCAGTACTGAGATCGGCTCGCCATTCTGCGCGGTCCATTCTGATTCATAATGATGAATCGGACCAAAGTCATCGATAGCTTTCAAAAGCTTTTTGCGAGCTTTTGAGTCAACATATTTTAATTCTTTAATGCTTTTTCCAGTGAGGTTGGTGCCCGTATCATAACCTAGAATGTCAACAAATGCTGGATTGGCCAGAATCACATGCTCATCAGTATTGACGCGGTAATACCCGTTCTGCATGGTCGTAAAAATGCCTTTAAACAGGTGATTGGCTTCTTCCAGGGCCTCCTGGTATACTCGCAGGCTGATCTCTTCCCGGTGTCTTAGCAATGATATTTCGATAGCAGCTCTCAGGTTATCGGCCTGGATCGGCTTGAGCAGGTAACCAAAAGGTTCGGTGGCCAGGGCCTGGGCCAGGGTCTCTTCTTCATTATCAGTTGTGAGATAGATAATGGGAATATTGACATGTTCCTTGATGCGGGTGGCTGCTTCAATACCAGCCCGGCGGGTTTCCATCACCACATCCATGATGATGACATCCGGTTTTAAAGCCAGCGCCATATCCTCAGCTTCCTGCTGTGAGGCCGCAGTCCCAGCTAATTCATATTGCATGGATTTGAGCATCAAGGTGAGATATTTGCGTAGAGATGGGTCATCATCCACGATCAGAACCCGAGTATGTTGACTCATATCAAGACCATTTTAAGCAAGATCAGAACCTATTTTATCGATTTGAGGAAATCTTTGGGAACGACCTCAAGTTCTTTTCGGCTCACGCTGTTACTATAGACATCGACGATCTGGGGCGTCAGCATCACCAGTAATTCAGTTTTCTTTTTGGACACCTGCGTCGCCTTGAATAATTCTCCAATGAGGGGAATGGAACCGAGGATGGGTACTTTCTGGACAGTGACCACATCAGACTCCTGCATCAAGCCACCCAGCACCACGGTCTGTCCATTTTTAACGATCACTTCGGTGGAGGCTCGTCGAGTAGATATGATGGGGATACCGTCAGGAGTCAGTCCTTGCTGGAAATTTGCCTGAGGTTCCAATTGGATGGTCACGGTGGAATCATTGTTAACGTGGACCCGTAGACTGAGTTTAACCGTAGCATTTTTGAATTCATATGAGACCAGACCGAACTCGTTCAATTTTGGATAGGGGATCTGGTCGCCCACTTCGATCTCAGCCCGCTTGTTATCCAGAACCATGAGGTGGGGAGTGGAGAGCAGGTTCAGGTCATTACTCTGGGACAGCATGCCCAGCACAACATCAATATCAAGAGCGATGATCCCAACTCCAAAACCGGCTGATATATCAGGCAGAACTGGAATGATCAGTGGATCAATAAAAGTGTTGTCGCGGTAACCAAAATTGGTGCCGAAAACACTGCTTTCTCCATCAGGACCATCCTGTGAAGTGAACCATTGAATTCCTCGTTCATGATCATTGGAAAGCGAAACTTCAACAATGGCAGCTTTGATCTTCACCTGTTGAGTATGGACATCCAACTGGCTCATGAGCTTGGTGAGCTCAGCAACCTGCCCGGGTGTATCCTGAATGATCACGGTGTTGGTCCGCTCATCGCCATAGACCTTGCCCAGTTCCTTGGTAACGAAGGTCTGGATGGTTTCGGCCAGTTCCACTGCTTCTGAGAATTGGCAGTCGTAGGTAGAGATCATGGTAGGGATGGCAATATCATCTTTGTGGGTAACCAAATATTTTCCTGAGTTACCCAATTTCTGAAAGCCCAGATCATAAAGTTCGGTCATGATGGAGAGTGCTTCCAGGGGAGCGATGTCCTTCAGGTTCAGCGTGATCTTATTGGTGCGTATCTCCGGGTCGGAGATAAATATCATCCCACTTTTTTCACTGAGGATCTGCAGGACATTTTCCAGCTTAACTTCCTTGACAGTGATGGATATCTTTTCTCCCCGGTTCTGAGATATTCCCAGGAGGGGCAGGATCATTAAAATGATCAATATAGTTGATCGTAAGGTTCTACAGATACTAGTGCTTAAATTCATGTCACTCTCTTTCAATAACTATGGTAAAGATATCCTCGTTATTTGCCAGGACGATCATCGTATCCTGGATGGTCTGGATGGTGTAACCTTTGATCAGATCCCCTTCACCATAAATATCATTATCCAAAATGGCATAGGGGCTGGAACGGTCCCAGATGATACCGTTGATGGTGATCTTGGGACGGACGATACGTTTTTTGCGTATTCTTGGTTTTGTTGTCGTTTTTTTCTTGGGCTTTACTTTTAGCTCAGGTTTTTTTTCTGGTGGTGGCGCTACATAAACGCGGAAAAAGGGATTGCGAAGATCCTTGATCGATTCATTCGCATTCAATGTATCGATGGCTTCGACAAATTGTAATTCTTCGATCAGGGGTGATGAGACCGTCCGAATTGTGATCTGCAGCGTTTCAAGATCCAAAGCCAGGGTATTCCCTACCTGATCAGAAATATTGCCAGAGAAGATGGTCGTATATGAACCGGTGAACCAGAGTACTGCAGAAAGCAGGACGACCACAGCCAACACGATGAGCAGATTTTTGTTTTTTGTCACTTTTTGCCCTCCTGAGGTACGAGGACGGATATGGTCAGGTCATATCTGGCATAGTCTTTTCGTTTAAGGGGTTTGAGGACCAGATCATCGATGAGGATCCATTCGGAGTGTTTCTCCAGGAGATCCAGAAAGCCTAAAAAGTCGGGGAAACGACCGATAATACTCAATCGGATCAGGTGCGATTGATATTCCTTTCCAATATTCCGGAATTTATTCATCGGTTCCAGAGTGATCACCTTGAGCAATGACGTAGTGCAAAAGCGATCGATTACCGGAAATATGGCATTCACTCGGGTGCTCTGTAGCAGTCGGGATTTGAACACTTGTTCCAGGGAATCCAATTCAATCAACTGGATGTTCAAGTTCTCAATGGCCATTTCGATGTCCAGGCTAACCAGATCAATATAGGTTTCGGCCAGTTGATTCTGTCTGAGGACGGCCTCATCATAGCGTTGGCTTTCTGGCAGGATCAGGACTTGCAGGGATGATCCGGTGAAAGCAAAATAGATCACAATGGCTGTTACCACCCATTTCATCTGGACCGCTTCTAACCAGAATTGAAATTGTTTTTTCATTCGTACAGTCCCAGAGAAAATACAAGTTTCAAACGATCTTCTTCTTTGTAGATGCGGTTGTTCTCAACTTTAATATCATTGTAGAGGGTGGAGATGGGTAAACTGAAAAGCAGGTTACTTCGAAAATTGTCGACTGAGAGAATATCCCGATTACCGCCTTCAATATAGGTAAAGCCTTCAATAGTGAGGCTGGGGGCGCCCTGCTGTTTTTTAGATTTATTATCTGGCCGGGAGAAAATTTTTGATACAACCAGGTCCGGAGGTAGTGCTTTGGTTATATCGATGAGTGTTTTCCGCCAGACACCAGGCCGGGACTTTGGCTGCAGGAAGAGGCCAGCCTGTTCTCGGAGTCTATTTCTGACGCCGATCTTCCGTTCAAGAAAGAGCATGCGAGGTTCCACACTGGATATTTTGCCCTCAATTCCAGCATTCAGGTCTTCGAAGACCTCGGCCATATATGCCTGACTTTGGTGAGTTCGGTAAAGGACAAACAAGGTCGCGCTGAAAATGATCACATACAGCAGTAAGGTGAAGCGTTTCATGCGGCGTTTAACACGATGATCTGCGGTAGTGCTGAGAAAATTTAGTTGAAATTCCATATCACCTCAGCGCTAGACCAATGGCAGTTGAGAATTGGTAGGCATTACCTGGCGTTACTTCCGTATCAGGGTAATAGTCAAGTATGGGATCCCATAGTTCTGCCGGTATTTCCATGATTTCTTCTGCAAGCGAGAAAAAGGATTGGATGAAGGTATCATTCAGCAGACCACCCGTGACATATATTTTTTCAGTTTTTTGTCCCGTATTATAAAAATGGCGAAAATTCAATTTCCTGATAGTTAGGGCCAGCTCTTTTAATTGGGCTTCAATTTTGGGGTTCTCCATATACAGGGAGGTCAGGGGGGTACCGCCACTGCTCACCTCCAGCACACCGCGTCTCAAATACTCAACTTCAATAAAGGGAATATCAGCTGCTTTGGCAATGGTGCGGTTCAAGATATTTCCACCAAAAGGCAGGTACAGGAACTCCGGGTGTTGGGCAGGATCGAGGATGGTATAGTGAGAATTACTGCCCCCCAATTGCAACACGCCCACAGTTTCAGATACTTTAGGATTTAACCGCTGAAACAGGTCGATAGTTGGTAGGGTACTTGTTTCCAGGAGGTTCAAATTGGATGAAAGTGACTTGAATACTTTTTGCAGCCATTCGATTCGATTCTTTTTAATGACTGCCAGAAGTACATTCACCTTTTTCTTCTCAGTCTGGGGGAGCAGTGCATAATCAAAATCATATTGGTCCACTGGATCCGCCAGGAGGGGGTTGAGTTCCCAAAAGAGGGCCTGTTTCAATTCATGGGAGGCAATCTGGGGGAGCTGGAGAAAAAACAGATTTTGAAACTGGGCGCTCAGTCCAACATTGATATCGGCCCGGCGGTAAGGAATATCAGAGAACAGGTTTTTGATACCGTTCATGACATGGGTCTCGTTCACCTCCCGGATATCCTTCACAACATCCTCTTCCAGAAAATCATATTTAAGCAGCACGGAGTGGTGCCGATTTTTCTTTTTTGGATAGTAAGATGCCAACTTGATGGAGTTGGTGCCGATATCGATACCGATCCTGATCTTTTTTGAACGCGCCATGTCAGCTAAATACTTGGTTTTACTCTATCAATTATTTGTTTCATAATACTGGTCGACTATATCTAAGGAATATAGAAAAGCTTAGGGTCGTTTCTATTCAAAAAGCGGTGCATCTGAAGGTAATTATGGTTAGATATTTTTGAAAAGTCATTAGTGTCGAGTCAACTGTGTGGTGTCCAATAAGTCGCAGGATTTTTTGTTGTTAGTAAGGCAAATATTTTTAGCCTAGCCGCTCGTGCTGAGTTCATCGAAGTATAGCTATGGTTGAAATATTTAACGTAGATAACAGCAAAAAGGACATGACCTACCTTCGCTATGCTGCGGTAGGCAAGGCTTGGTTGCGACAATACATGGTTGACTCGACACTAGTTTAAAGCAGGAAGGGCTGGGATTCTACCCAAGGCATGGATGGATTTGCTTTGGGGATAAAAAACTGGCATTTGTCGCCTCTTCAATTGCTTGATATACCAATTTCAGTTCAAGATGCGCTGTATAGATTCAAAATATTTTACTTTTTTACTCATCCCGACAGGCTTGTCGGGATGAGTATTTTAAGTGTACCGCACTGAGTTCATCGAAGTGCCGTAAAACTGGAAAAGATGAAGAATGTACTGCGCGTTCTGAATTTGGTATTAGTTGATTGGACACCTACAGTTATACCTTGTGAAAAGTGAACATTTACAGTGAATACTGGACACCTTTCCGTGTTATTTGTGGCGTATCTAGATACCGCCAGTGAGGGTTCCAGATTGGTTCAAGGTGCGGTTAGAATTTGGATTTGACCCACTGTTACAGGTGATGGTGTAACTTGATCCATCGGTACACAGATAGGTGTAGGCGGAGTCGCTAAAATATTTCCCGCTCATCTCACCGCTTTGCATCTCATTCCAATGAGCACCGACTACGAAACCTGCCGGGTTGGTAATGGGGTATTCACCGTGTTCACTGGAATACACTCTCAATTGGGTTCGGATACTGCTCAGATTGGCATCTGCTTCTGACAAACTTGCCTGATAAATAGAGTTGTTGTAGATTGGAATGGCGATGGCAGAGAGTCCACCAATTAGCCCAAATACGATCATTAGCTCGAGCAAAGAAATACCGACCATATCGTAAACCTTCCTAATCAGGTTGTTCACGTCGTCTCCTCCTATTCTCTTGATATATTCAATCGAATACTATCTTATTTATCGCATCCGTCATCCATATGGTCAAATGCTATGCCAACTTGTCAGAGAATGACACTTAGGTTAATAATAACAAGTATTAATGCCCTGTAGAAGATAATATATGGCTAACAATAGCACGCCAGGATGTAATAAATAAATTACACTGACAGTGCGAATGGGTTTAAAATTATGACAAATTATAAAATGCATTATAGACAATAAAGACGCCTCTGCAAAAAGTCCCTCTCGCAGAGCGTTGCATTGAGTCCTTCGGCTGGCCCAGGAACCGCTTGTCGAAATGACGCAATGTGTTGTTATTTATTGATTGATTTATGTGTATTTGTCGTAAACAGTTGTATTTAATGGTTATAAGGCATATTTTGTGATTTTCTAAATACTTTTTGCGGGAGCGTCAATAAAAAAATCCTTATCGATTGATAAGGATTAAATAACCGCTTATTATTAAGAAGTTTGTTTCAGAGCTTAGGTGTGTTTCTTCTTCCACTTCTTGGTCTTCCAGCGACCGATCTGCTTGGGCCAGTCATAATACTTCTTATGCATGAAACCCTTGGTCCAGCGATAATGTTCTTTGTGCTCAGTATCTTTAAAATCGATGTAGTTTTCGTCTTCTTTACCAACTTGCATAGAGATCGTCTTGCCAACAATAGGACCACTCAATTCACCCTTTTTAAGGACAATGGTACCGGCAGTGTAGATCGCCCCATTAATTTTATCCTCACGGTCATAGTCATTACCTTCAGCTTCGATCTCGAAGTAACTCCAGGGATTTGTAAAAACCAAAGCGGGCATGGCATCAGCACTATCAACAGGGACGGGAGCGTTAATGATATTTTGATGTTCAAAAAAAACAAACAGCCCAGTAAAGATCAGGGTGCTATTCTTAAACTCACAATTTTTAAGTTCGATGAACCAGCCAGTGAAAATATGGATTCCTTCGCCACCAAAATCTGCTTCATCCCAGCCGTCCCACTGCCTCCAGCTGTCATTGTGAATGGCAACCGCATTTTCAGTAAAGTAGTCAAGGTCGATCTCAGGCATGAAGGTGAATACTCGGCTGCGATTCTCATCATCATAATCAGTCTCATTGCCATTTGTGTTAATAGTCTCGTCAGAAGCCAGGGCACGATCGAAGTGAGTATCTGATGATAGGTCCAGCAGGATCTCAGATTCAATGTCAAATTTATCGACGTTTATAGATAAAATCTCAGTTGTAGAATCCCAAAAGGTTGTAATGCCATCTGAGGAGTAGTTAACCAATGAATCCGCATCGATGTTAATTCGCCACAGAGACTTGTTCACTACTGACTCGATAGCGTATTGTAGCTTAATGTTATTGATGGTCTCCATGGCGGAGGCACTGGACAGATAAGAAACATT
>JAJRSW010000095.1 GCA_024278595.1 Fidelibacterota bacterium
CGTTATCTCCGTTGATCTTGGTCTTGACGAACTGAGGTTTTGGGAAATTGATCCTGGCAGCCAGAAGCTTATACCACTTGAGACGTCATTTTTAAGTTTAGAACCCGGATACGGTCCCCGTCATTTAGTTTTTCATCCTGACGGTAAATGGCTTTATGTGGTTAACGAAAAAGATTCCTCTGTCACCTTGGTCAATAAATCTAACGTCAGCAAATATACAACAGGACCTACCATTTCCACCTTGCCGGCTGGCTATTCAGAAAAGAACACCTGTTCAGAAATTCAGCTATCAAATGATGGTAAGTTTGTTTATGTAGCTAATCGTGGGCACAATAGTATTGCCGTCTTTAAAGCTAGTTTTATGGATGGTTCATTAACCTTATTGGGGCATAAATCTTCTGGCGGCCTGGATCCGAGACACTTTTCTTTATCCCCAGACGAAAACTATCTTTTGATCGCTAACCAGAACAGTAATAATATTGTCGTACTCAAGCGTAGTAAAAACTCAGGTCTGCTAAAATATAAGACTCAAATATCTGCATCAAGTCCGACCTGTGTTGTTTTTTGAGTCTGTCTTCCTTGCTCCGGCTGCGACGTGACAAGCTTTTAACTCAATAGAATTAAGCACTTAGGTCCGGGGAGAGATGTTTGCTCTTCTGTTTCCCGGAAGGCTCAAGCCTACTGGCCCTCACGGTATTTGAGCTGCATTCCCTCAAAAAAATTACGTAAAAGTCTGTTTCTTAGTGGCCGGTAATTTTTGTGGTCTGGTTTTCGAAAAAACGCACTTAACTCATAATTGCTTACACTTGAACCAGTCAAAGCTATAATATCCCGTAGATCTTCCGCTTTCAGGTCCAGGGCTATTTTAATTTTTTTCAGGATAAGGTTGTTGCTGAGCTTTTGTTCCGCAACCGTGGCTGGGCCGTCTTTTGGCCCGCGCATGTTTATGATCAACCCGTTCAGGAAGGCTGCCAGCTCATCATCGTAGCATATCTTAAAAGCTGGGTCATGTTCCCTTTTTAACCAATTACCAATCTCTGTCCCGCTTACTTGTTTATCCGCCAGGGAAAAGATTTTGCTCATTGTGGCATCGCTAAAATCGAAGGTCTCCCGAATTAGGCGAATCACATCATTGTTTGTCATGTGAATCCTTTTTTCGATCCAATTCCTTAGAGGCCGTGTGTTGCTCAAATTTTTCCAGGGACATTAAAATGGACTGTATCCTTGCTGGTGTTGGCTTTGCTTGCGGACCACTTTTACCCTCAAGATCAAGAAAAACATAATCCTTTATGCCCATGATAGCCGGTTGAGTGGCGTTTCGCGGCATGAACTCTGCTGGACAAGACCTGCTGGCGCAATATCGCTTTGTGTTTAGCGGTTCAAGAGAGCGTTAAAATAGGCTGGCAGCCGGGCTTCGAAAGTCACTTGTTGTTTAGTGTGGGGGTGCAGGATGTTTATGGTGCCGGCATGCAGGGCCAAGCGCTTGATACCTTTTGTAGGCTCGCCATATACTTTATCACCAACTACCGGACACCCAGCATCAGCAAAATGGACCCTGATCTGATTTTTTCGACCAGTATGCAGGTCAATCTCCAACAGACTGTAGTGTTTTGATTCTCTCAGGATTTTATAGCCTGTTTTAGCCAGCTTGCCTTTTTTAGGATCCTCAACTGCATACATTTTATGCACAGCATTTTCTGCAAGATAGGAGGAAATTATCCCCTCTTTTTCTGTCAGGCTCCCCTGGATCACAGCAAAATATTTTTTGGAAAAGCCTGACCATTTATCCTGTAAAAACCGTTTATGAGTCTCGCTTTTAGCAAACACCAACACCCCTGAAGTATCCCGATCCAGGCGATGAACGATATAGATCCGTTTCCTGGATTTAGCATTTCCCTTGCGGACATAATTGTTCAGGGCGAAATAGGCCGTGCGGTCTCTCACTTTAGCATTACTTACGGTCAATAGACCACTGGCCTTATCAACAACCAGAATATGGTCGTCTTCGTAGAGGATCGTTAATCCTCTGGGCTGGTGGCGCTTTGAACGAGGGCTGGATCTTTTTTTGAGGGTGGTCATGGATGTTTTGGGGTCAAGACTCTTCTGCAGGCTGGTCCTGGTTTTCTTCTTCGGTCTGCAATGGTTGATTCGCTTCCGGGTTTTGAGCCAGTTTCGCTTCAGCTTTCAAGCGACGTTTTTCTTCTTTTTTCTTTTTCTTGGCCAAGTCTCTCTGGTGTTTCGCAAAAGCATAATTAGGTTTTGCCATTAAGTGTCCCTTTGTGTTTGTTTTTCAATTTAACTTATGATTAAGATAATCGTATGATCAATCCTTGGAAGATAGAAAGTAGTCGCGCTTGAAATAGAGAAAGATTAAAAATCCCCACCAGCCGCCCAGGGTTGACAGAGTAACTATATTTAACATCATGGAGACAAATTCTTGCCCACCTGGTCCCAACATGTAACTGTAGTCACCCATCTCTCCGGCAATATTCCGGCCGCCGGCAAGGTACAACAGGCGGTCAATGGTGTAGACGATGGTCCCTGTAAACATTGCCTGAAAGCCCCAGTTTTTGGCTGACCAGAGTCCAAAGCCCATTCCACCAAACAAAACAATAAAAACCAGGTGATAAAGAATGGCAACCGGGCCACCTCTAAGCTGGCCAAACAAGGGAACCGCTGAATTAATTGAAACCAACTCAATGAGCGCCGAAACCATAAAAAAGAAACCTGCCGTGCGCATGGTAAACCGTGATGGGTGGACCGGTGCTTGTGCTGGAATAGTGGGCTCTGGTCGTCTCCATTGACCATTATATTTTTCGGCATGGCAGTACCGACACAATACTGCATCGGCCAGGATCTCTTCTGCACAGTAGGGACATTTCATTAATTGTACCTCATTAAGTTCCTCAGAGTATAAGCATTTCAACACCGATTTCCCTCTTTTAGATCAAATCAAAGTGCTCTCTTTTAAGGTCTGCCGTCTTTTGGTCAATTTTGAAGTACAATTGGTATAAGAGTGGATTCAGAAGAATCTTTTATATAGAAAACAGCCCCGATCCTGCAGTTGCAGAACCGGGGTCTGTTTAGCTTTTCCTGTAAGGAAAGGATTATTTCAGATAAACCATCCGGTTTACCTCTCGGAAGGAACCGGCCTTTAAGACGTAGAGATAGGTTCCACTACTCATGTTTTCTGGGGTAAAGTGGACACTATAGTTGCCCGCTGCATAATAGCCGTGTGCGACCTCAGCTACTTCGGCTCCGCGGATATCATAGATCTTAAGGCTGATATCTCCAGCTTTGTCCAGAGCAAAGTCAATGGTCGTGCTGGGATTAAAGGGGTTGGGATAGTTGCCTGCCAGGTTGGAAACAACGGGTAACTCAGGCTCCATCTCAGGCTCAACCCAGGCCACTCGACCGCCCTTGGCCAGGCCAACGGCTGCTCCGGCAAAATAACTATCTACAGTAAGCACGCACTTCTCATCAACTTCAATTTTATTGCTGAGAAGAGCGCCGGTAAAGGTGACTTTTTCCTTGAGCTCTACTTCACCGTATAAGGCATAGATGGTTCCGTAAAACTCGACTTCTTCTTCAAGCTTAGCAGCATGGTCTTCATCACCAGCGATATAGAAGATGATATCTGATGCATCGATGAAGGAGCCGCCAGCAGGACCGACATAAGACTTCTTGGATATCTTTAGCTCTTCTTCGATACGCACTTCAGTCACTGCTTCAAAGCGGATGTGACTTGATTTTTTAGCTTCTAGCTTTTCGATATTGTAGACACCACCGGTGAAGGTCAGGGTGCCGCGCTCCTTCACTTTAATGCGACCATAATCACCCGGCTCAAGAACCAGACTTTGGTTCTTGTTGACCGTAATATTCTGGCTGCCAGCAGGGGCTGACTTGAAGGGAGGCAGGGTGCTGAAGACTGGTGTAATAACATCACCAAAGATCTCACCGCTGATATCACCACGGTTATCGAGGGTGTTGGCATAGACATCACTCTCAATTTCAGCATCTTTCTTGATCTGGATATGATCAGCCATAAGGAAGTAGCCTGGAGCGATATAGGTGTCTTTATCTACCTTCAGCTCATATTTCCATTCATGGTCGTTTTCGCTGTCATCATCGCCATCGCCATCGTCATCGCTGTCATCATCGCCATCGTTTTCGTTATCACCGTCATCCTCTGACTCCGAGTTGAATGATTCATTTACAATGAGATTTCCGCTGTTGATCTCCACATCCTGCTTGATCTTGACTTCTGAATAACCAAAGAGCAGAGACTCGGCCAGATCCACGTTCACGTTCACCACAACAGTAAAGCTCTGGGTGGCTGTTTCGCCCCAGGGGTCAGTGGCAGTGATCTCAACCACAGACTCACCCAGATCAACAGCGTCAAGGGTCAGGACCGAACCGGCCAGGACAGCGGTTGCTGCATCGTCGTTAGAGTTACTGAAAGAATAGCTCAGAACATCATTTACATCGATATCACCAAACACGGTTGACAGGTCAATATCTAAACTCAATTCAGCATTACCAAAGGAGAGCTCCACGCCTGTTACGGCATTAACAACTTCTGGAGCGGTGTTGAAGACTGTGATCACACGGTCCTCTGTGCTGGAGTTACCACCAGCGTCTGTGGCAGTATAGGTCACGGTATATTCACCTGGAATATTGATGTCCACTGCTCCTGTAACCACAACTGTTACATTCGGGTCACAAACATCAACTGCTTCTGCTCCTGCTTCTATATATTCAAGATAAAGACCTAAGTCCAAGGGGTTATCACCCAGTAGGGTTAGAACTGGAGGCTCTGAGTCTTCGATCACAGTCACAATAATATCATCGCTGGAGGAATCAAAGGCATCGCTTACTGTTAGGGTGTAGGTGTGTGTTCCGCCGGAGAGGTTGGCGGTAAAACCGGCTGAAGTATTGATTTCTGCACCGTTCAGGACCCAGCTATAGGTCAGGGCGTCACCATCTGCGTCACTTGAAGCAGAGCCGTCCAAGTTCACATCAACACTGCCAATGACACAATCAAAGCTCTGATCTGAACCGGCGACGGCGAGTGGTGCCCGATTGGTTTGCACCACCACCACAACTTGATCTGTGTCAGTTAGTTCGCCATCTGAAACCGTCATGGTTATCGTGTGCGTGCCATCTGCCAGGGTAATTGTTGGGTTAACTCCCGTGGCAATAATATTGCCGTTTTCGCTCCAACTATAACTCAACAGGTTCCCGTCTGGATCACTAGATCCTGAGCCATCCAGTGTAACAGAAGCAACATCGCTGGCTTGATCTGGTCCAGCATCCGCCAGGGGTGGGTTGTTTAGGGCCACGGCTTGATCTGGAGTAAGGACAGCATTCGAAATATCTTCTGCTGAAGTCATGGTCACATCAATTTTATAATTAAGGCCAACGATACCACCCCAATCGACCATCATGATGCGAATCTCATTAAGTCCTGCATGGAGAGATTGTTGAACAATCTGATCCGGGACATTTGGAGTCGCTGCACCATCGACACTGTCGATATAGGTATCATTGATCCAAATGATGGCCCGATTGTCTGCCTTTACAGTAAACACCATTGATGGATTCGTAAAGTCGTTTGGCACCACAAAACGAATGCGGTAAGGGGTGCGTGTGTTAATGCCTACTGTATTATCGGGGTCAAAGTTTACCCAGGAACTTGTCCCGGGAATGAGTCCCCAGGGATGTCCACCTGTCAGGTAAGCCTGTTGCCAGGTAACACCACCATCAACAGAAGCCTGAGTGTAGGGGTCTATATCACCAACATTTCCATTGGCACCCAAAATCGTAAATGTTTGACTAAAGGCTGACATGTCTACGGTTACCTCAACAATATCTGATGCTGTTCCACCATTTTGATCATCAACATCAAGGGTAATTGTATAGGTTCCTGCAGCAAGACTGATGGTTGGAGATACGCCAGAAGCTGAGCCTCCTGTCCAAGACCAACTGTATGTTAAGATGTCCGTCACATCTACATCTGTGGTACCTGAACCGTCCAGGGTTACGCTTGTCATGCTTCCTGTTCTAGTAACAACTTGATCCGTACCAGCATCAGCAAGAGGGGCTGAGTTTACTGTGGGACACCATGCGGCACTTGCAACTGTCTGTGAACCACTAATTGTCACATTTGTATTTGTTGGGTTATAGGAAACATCCGTCCCAACATTGTGAAAACTGTTATTCAAAACTTGAACTGTGGTTCCTGGGTAAACAGTTACACCTGCACCAGCCTCAGAAAAACGACTGTTTTGTACCACGTGACCGATTCCGCCCCGGATATAAACACCCTCATTTTTTCCACATGTTTCCAAGCTGTTAACGGTGATGTTGTTGCTGTAGCTAGCAGAGAAGGCCCTTCCACCACCACCAATTACTGTCAGGCCGTCAAGGGTGAAACCATTTGTATAGTCCACAGCCACAGCTGTAGCGCCATCTGCAAGGTCCCATGTATTACCACTGCCCAGCAGGGTAAAGTTATTTGCACCCCTAAAATTGATTCCGCCATTTGACCCTGAAAAATCATTCCCGGAAATCTCTGCCGGCACACCTATGTACGACATGGCCCAACCTAAAGAATTGTTAATTGTATTATTTGTAACTGTCCACTGGTTATTGTTGGGTCCGTTGTGAACATAAGTATCCAGGCCTGTCACACAGTCACTCATATCATTACCATCAATCAAGTTGAAGGATCCGGTACCTCTTACATAGATTCCCGTTCCCATACCCCTTAGAGTGTTGTTGGTAAAACTAGAATTACTAATAGCATCGAGATATAAGCCCTGTCGGGTACTGAGGTCCACGCCTACTGCATACAGAGTGGTCATGTCCCAACCACTGATTTCTAGATATTGAGAATTATGTAGCTGTACTACGGCATTGCTGTGTCCACCAAACGTATTCTGATTCGGTCCGCTGGCCGCTCCCTGCCAGGTCAGTACCAGGGGTGAGGCATAATAGTTTCCTGCATCAAGGTTTAGTCCAGAAACTGAGTTCTGAAAATCATTTCCGCTGATCTCAGCAATTCGACCACGGTAGTTTACTGCCCAGTTCGCTCCACCGGTTACATTATTGTTGGTAATTACCCAGTCAACATTATTGGCATAATGATGTGAAGAGAACCCATCATGGCTGGAGCCGCTCAGGTTGTTATTGTCAAGGGTGTTGTTTGAGTTCGTACCACTGGTATAGATGGCGTTA
>JAJRSW010000096.1 GCA_024278595.1 Fidelibacterota bacterium
ATCACAGATATAAACGTTTTTATTAGCAATGCTGTGCTCCACCAATTGCTGGTTCAGCTTCCGCAGAGAAGCCAGTTCTCCACCTGCATCGCTATGATCAAAGAGACCGTGGTCCAATCGAAAAGGAGGGAAATTCGTATTCAGAATCACTCGGGTATCAATCCGATTCCGAATCTGGTGGATCATTTCACCCACTTCAGCAGATCTTTCAGCAACATCCAGGTGAAGACTGCTTGTAATGGGCAGGGTTCCTCCGCCTGAACTTAAGATGGTGATATCCGGAGTAAACTGGTAATATTCACTGGCTTGATTCCGAATCTCCTGAGTCATCTGGTTGTAGCCAGGAACATAAATTTCACAGGTAATTCCTCGTTTAAACAACTGCACGCGAAGCAGGGGCACCAGTGGATCAATCGTGTAGTTTGACAGCAAAGCCACCCGAATGACACTATCATTTGTCTTTGATTCAGCTCGGATCAGCTGATCCACAAAAAGGATATCCCGGAAGCTGTTGTGTTCGATCATAAAGTCTTTTATAAGACTGACTTGATCAGCATACTGAGCCTGTTTGAAGGATTCTCTAAGCTGAGTTTTTGGCATGATTCACTACAAATTCTATAATTTCACGATTTCTAGTATACCCGAATAACACTAGCTGATTCCCCAACGCTGACGCGCTCACTGGTCCATAAATTGTTTTAATCCCACTCTCCTGAAAATATTCTTCCACTTCCGTGACTGAAGCAGCCTCATAACAGAGGTGATGATAACCGCCCCCTTTGCGTTTCAGAAAACCCGCAGTTGTTGCTCTGTCACTCATTGGCTGGATCAGCTCAGTGATAGGTTGCAGGTCTCCATGATTCAAGAGAACGATCCGGGCATCCTGGGTCTCATCCATCACATCTATAGTAACCGTCCCGGAAACACGTTTGTCCAGATAGCGATCCACGTCAGCGACCACGATACCAATATGATGCAGGCGAAATTTCATCAGTTCATATTCTGTTTTATGTATTTTACGAGAAATTCATAGTTACTATGCAATTGTGAAAAATCTTCCGGTGGAATTTCGATCCCGAATTCTTCCTCCAATGCCAGGATTAGATTCAAATGATTCAGTGAATCCCATTCAGTTGAATTCTCTTTGCTGATCTGTTCAGGAGGAATCTGATCTCCCAATATATCGGCAATGAGTGATTGAAGCTGCGTTTCCATTTATCCATTCTCCATGATCTTGCGGGCTGGATTCCCAAAATAACTTGCTTTGGCAGTTGTACTGCGGGTTAGGACTGCACCCATTCCCAGGACTGAGCCCTGAGCCAATTCGAGCCCCTGATGGACAACGGCCGAGGCACCAATAAGGACACTCTCACTGATGGTGACACTGCCGGAGATATTGGCATGGGGATTGATCACACTATAGCGACCAACCTGAACATCATGGGCCAGACTGGCAAGCAGGTTCACTACCGTAAAATCCTCCAGGTTTACACCGGGACTCAGGACAGTACCCGCCGCCACATAACAACCCCGGCCAAAAGAAACCTGATCCTGCATAAAAACTGCGCTGGGATGAATGATTGGTGGAAAGCTGAGCATTGAATTATTGATTAAGCCTTGGGCTATGTCTGCCCGTTTTCCACAATCGGTGAGGGCGATCACCACATCCAATGGACTGTGATATTCTGCAAGGGCTGCTTCGGTCAGAACAACTTTTTTGCCCTGGATGATGATCCGGTCGTCCAACTCCAGATCAACAAATCCAAGTACATCATGGTGATTGTTAATCCTGTTGATCGCCATGATTGCCGCGTACACTTCCCTGGCAAATCCACCAGCACCAATGATCATCAAAGGTTTCATGTGTTCAACACCTCCACCACACGATCGATCTCAGTCCTGGTCAAATCAACTGAGCAGGGCAGGTTGATGGTACTATTCCACAATTTTTCCGTGGTAGACACATCCAGAACCTGATTTTTCCGGTATGGTTCCTGAAGATGCAGGGGTCGCCACACAGGTCGGACTTGAATCTTTTCATTCAGGAAACGCTGGATCAGTTTGTCGCGTGATTCCAGAGCAGGGGTCGCATTCAGACGCAAACTAAAAAACCATTTATTGGAACGCAGGTCTTCAGGATAATCCCGGATCTCGTATGTTATATTTTCTTCAAGCAGTTCACGGTAATAATTGAAATGCTGCGTTTTTTTGAGAATAAAAGTTTCAATCTGTTCTAACTGAGCCAGACCCAGGGCAGCCTGAAGATTTGTCAGACGATTATTGTAGCCGACCTGATCATGGACATAAAAAATGGGATCAATCTTAGCCTGGGTAGTAATGTGCCTCAGAGTTTCAGCATAGGCTGTGTTTCCAGTAACCACCATGCCTCCACCCCCGGTGGTGATGATCTTGTTGCCATTGAAACTAAAACAGCCCAGGTCACCCTGAATACCAGTATGATGCCGTTTCCCGGCAGCGTCCTGATAGAAAGTGCCGAGACTTTCTGTGGCATCTTCAACAATTAGGATCTGATGCTTCCTGCAGAAGCTGACCAGGTCACCCATGTCTACAGTGTAGCCATATAGATGAACTGGAATGACCGCCTTAATGCGACGACCTGTCTCACGGTTCCAGATCCCATCTTTTCGGATGTCCTGTGCATTTAGGAATGTTGTCACCCGAACCACGTCCAGCGCAAAATTATCATCACAATCGGCGAAAATGGGTTGAGCATCAGCATAACGCACGGCATTGGCTGTAGCTATAAACGTCATGGAAGGAACGATAACTTCATCGCCGGATTCCACACCGCCTGCGATCAAAGCCATGTGCAGAGCAGTTGAGCCACTGTTAACTGCCACAGCATGATTCGCGCCAGTATATTCGCAAATCGCTTTTTCAAAACGGCTTACATAGGTACCAACGGTGGAGACCCAACCGGTTTCGATGCAATCCAGTACATACTGGGACTCACGTCCATCAAAATGAGGAGTACACAAAGGAATACTCATACCCGGTTCTCTTTGCTATAGCGGGGCAAATACCAGTCGGAGGTAAGCTGTAGTCCTTTTTTCAGGTCTATCTGTTCTACTTGCCCTGTGAGCTGCCTGATCAGGCTCGTATCCGGGCAACGCCGATCCGGTGAACCGACTGTAGGGGGTTCACTTTCAATGGTGATCTCAATATTCAGGGTTTCGGCAATCAGCTGGACAAGATCCCCGATACGGATTTCTTCAGAGGGATTACCCACATTCAGAGTAGTACCCAGGGTATTAGGTGCAGATGAGGCGGCAATGGTCTGCGTCACTGCATCATCAATATAGCAAAAGGCACGGGTGTGCTCCGCAGATGGCACAGGCACAACAGAATTACGCAGAATCTTTTTAATGGTCTGGGGAATCACATGATCAAATCCCATTCTAGGACCATAAACATTATGATATCGAACAATGGTGAAAGGCACTCCAGATGCATGGAGCAAGGCCTCTCCATAAGCTTTGCTCAGGGCATAACTTGTTCGCGGCTTTTCAACACTTTCCAATGCGATAACCACACTTTCCGGGGTGGGTACCGGAATTGAATAATGGGCTCGGGTACCAGCATATATTTCACTGGTGGAAGAGAAGACAAAGCGTTTCAAACCCTTGAGCCCTCTGGCCCATACCAACATGTTCTGTATGCTGGCGGCGTTCATCTGCAGTACTTCAAATGGGGCATTGAGCACCCGATCTACTCCCAGCATGGCAGCAAAGTGGAAAATTTTATCATAATCTCCATCCAGCTCATTCAATGCATCGGGTTTGCAGAGATCCATTTTGATAAATTTAGCTTGGTCCTGCTTAACAACCTCAGAAAACTCACTATCCCAGCGACCACGCTGCAGATTGTCCACCAGATGGACCTCAGACCCACTTTCGAGTAATCTGCGGGTCACCTGTAAACCGATAAACCCGGCTGCTCCAGTTACCAGGGCTTTAGCCATTTCCAGCCCTCCAATAGTGGTTCCAGTGTCCTTTTCCCAGACCAGCCACCTGAATCCCCTGCTGAAACAGCATTTCAGCCACTTCATCTGTCAGTACATTATTCGCATCAATTAGCAGCCTGAGATCCGGGAAAATGTTCATTATCGTTTCAGGTGTGAGTTGCCGATATTCCTGACTGGGCAGGGCAAACACGACTACTTCCACCCCATTCTTACTCAATTCAGAAAAATTATTAACTACCGGTATATTGCGCTCAATCCAGAAGGTCACCAGCGGATCATGATAGCTCGGCAGCATCCCGGCTGATAGGCACAAATCGCTGAAATAAGCAGCTGGTGTATTGCGAGTATCGGCCACATCCGGCCGATAAGAGATTCCTAAAATAGCGACTGATATTCCAGTTGGTTCCGGGTATACCTCTGAGATGATATTCATGACATGTTCGGGCATTCGATCATTGACGGAAATTGCCTGGCAGGAAAAATCCAAGTTTTCAGTAGAGTCATACAGGTTTTTCAAGGACCAGTCACCCAGCAGAGCATCTTTGGTCAGGCAATAGCCACCCACTCCAAAACCAGGAGCCATAATATTTGAGTGAGTCGGTCGTACTCGAATAGCATCTACGATCTCATACAGGTTCACCCCGGCCTGATGAGCAAAGGTGGTCCATTCATCGATGAAGGCGATATTAGTCGCTCGGTAGCTGTTCTCTAGTACCTTGGCCATTTCACAGGCTGTTGTAGAACCTAGTTCATGAAGTGGATAGGCGACGGTATCAACAAAGCTTTCCAGGAAATTCCTGGTCCGAACGGCAGATTTAATATCAATTCCTGCAAATGCCCGATAGAAAGACAAGATGGAAGCCATGTAGCCACGGCCGGGCATAACCCGTTCAAAAGCATAAGCCAGTCTGAAATCATCTTGAGGTAGTTTCCGATGAAGTAATTCATGACGAATGATGGGTGCAATGAACTTTTCCGTGGTTCCTGGAGGCAACGTGGTCTCCACCAGGATCAGTGCATCAGGCTTCATATTTTGTGCCAAGACAACAATAGCTGCATGTAAACTGTCCAATGACACTTTGTAATCAGAGATGTTACCTGCTATCTCACGGTCAACATCCACATTCACATCCACAATGATCACGTCAGCCATGGAATAAGCCACAGGATGGTAAGTTGCTGTAAAATTACCACTAGTTGTTGTGGAGGTATAAATTTTATCAATAGAGCTGTCCCTGGATAGGATTGGAGATAATCCAAGATTCGCTCGTGCAATTTTCCAGTAGTGCTCAACGTGGAGCAAATCAACGCCGATGATGTTGTAATTCAGCTCATGCTTGGCATTCCTTGATTGGACCAACGCGGCTGTCATGGCAGCACCCACAAATCCCAGACCTTGAATAACAACAACAGGTCGTTGCTCACCAAAAGCACTCTGGAGTCGGACCTTTTCCATTTCTGGATCAGATGGTAATATGTATGATTCACCATAAGGTGAAGATGACCGTTTCGGTTGTGGCGTTTGAGTGAGTGAAATTTGCTGAGCCTGTTTCATCGTGAATTCTCCGGCTGTCTATTTTTCCTGACGGGTTGATTGCTTACTGGCACACCGTGTCAGTCAGTCGATTTGATGCTGTCAGTTGCAATTCGTACGCAGGACAAAGCACCGGATCGGTGTGATAATTTTTTAGATCTAAGCACTTATTCATCATGATGTGTCACCAGCCAATATTCTTATAAATCTCATTAAGCCATTTCTACGGAAGCAATATTGTTCTTCTTTTCACCCGCTGTTAACGCCTTGCTTGATCGGTTTGAGTTCATACTAGAGTAGCTCTGAGCTAATCGCATTTAATGAAGTTTCATAGCCGGTGGCACTCAGCTCTACGTTTCTGATAAATTCGTAATAATAAGCTGCACGCTGCGTATTAGAAGCAATCAGCCTGTTGTTCTCAGTAGTAACAGGCTGAAATTCACATTCCTTAGAATGAATCAGATTAATTTTCTTGATGGGATCACTGTCAATGATCAATTCACGCATATCTAACACTAGTCTTCTGTTAGTTTTGATTGTTTCATTTTATCCAACCCCAGTATTACTGTACGGAGGTGGGCTGTACTGGCTGTGGCTGCCCGATTCTGAGCCTGGATCTTTTCATAGATCTCGTTGCGATACACCGCCACATTTTTTGGTGCATCAATACCGATCTTTAAGTATCTGGAAGAGCTCTCAAGAATGGAAATTACAATA
>JAJRSW010000097.1 GCA_024278595.1 Fidelibacterota bacterium
ATAATTCATAGCCACTAAGTTACGCAGGCCCAAAGTTTTAAAATATATATGCTTATCAAAAATTATCACTCACAGACGCAAATAATTCTGTTTAAAATGACCTTGTTCATAACTTTAATAATCTTCGTGGCTTAGTGTATTCGTGGCAATAATTCATGAATAATGCAGGTTAGGTTAGTATATCACCTGTGTTCAGATAGATATATATCGAAAGATGATGGCCTTTCCATTGTAACAAAAATTGTGACTATAATCCGTTCTTCAATAAATCTCATATCATTGATTTCCTCGATCTTTTTGAATAATCAACTCGCAACATATATTTAGCCACAGTAAGAACCTGGTGGCGACTGACAAACAAAACCCAATACGTGGTACTCATGAAGCACAACATTACAGCAAATGCTTTCATCAGGCCATGGAGGACGCAAAATTATCAGGGTATAGATTCCACAACCTGAGAGATACCTGTGCAGTCAGGCATTATTTAAAGACACGAGACATATATGCTGTCAAAACCTTGCTGGGACATGCCAGTGTCGTGATGACCGAAAAATACGCTGACTTCGAGCCCCGGAGGTTAGAGCAAGACTTTCCTGACCTAGTACAGGAAAACATGCTCAGACCGATCTATCAGCACAAGCTGTAAGTGTAAGCTAAACAATTAATTAACAGCATTAGTCGTTTATGCGTCGGCCACAATTCGCAGGCCACACTTTCGATCATCCCGATTAAACTGTTTCACATAAAGGCTTTCAGCTTTTGAACCCCTGCTTCTGAGATAGGGGTTCGAAGCATTATTGGTTGAGCTTATATTGTTAGTCGTAAATTACTCTCTACCAACTTTAGTAATGAATGCGGTACACCGTGTTCGACTGCCAAGTCTTTCCATCTTGAAACATGGTCAGTTGTCTCCTCAATAATTCGATCGATTTTCCGCTTACTGAAAATGGGGCTTAATTTTTCGAGACTATGAAAATCCTCACGGTTAAAGTTGTCTCGCTTTCCGTTAAGCTTCATCCAGTGACTATTAACCCAATCACTTCCAGGTTTGTAACTGAAGGCTAAATCGTACGCAGGAGATAGTTGCCATTGGTTTTGATCATCGAGTAGGAATCCAAAGTTTTTGGAATGATCGTCATGATTCCGCGCCACAATATTAAAAACCATCCGTTTAAAAATTTGTATGGCATCATCAGGATTTAAACCAAGCTCCCGTGCTATTGCGAATAGCTCGGCATAAGAGTATGACCCCGCTTTTTTGTAACTAATGTGAGCCAAGCCATTTAATGTTTGTACATGCCTCTTTTCATTACCATCCCGATCAAAACGCTGAGTAATAAAGTGGCGTCTATCACCTTCGTTCAGCAAGTGACAAGACATCATGTCTATCCCACATGCTTTCGCCATAAGGTGATAAACATACTCCATTGTTCCATAGCCCATTGGATCGCCGAAGGTTTCCTTATCAGTGTTGTGCTCGCTGACACCATCAAATTTCATTATATAGTGTGTAAACCCATCTGGTGCATCTGTTTGACCAGATCGAACCTGAGTGAAGTCATTATTAAACGCGAGGACTGCTTTTGGTCTGACGCCACCGGCACTCATACCTACGGACAATAGTGCCAACATTGCTTCTTTATCTTCTTGTCCCCGCTCGCCAAGTATGGCCTTGAATTTTTCGCGTTTATCTAAGATATCCTGTGCAACAGACACCAGAGATTGAATTTCTACATTTTGTGAAGAGTTTAAGTGTTTTCTTCGGGTAGCAGGGTGAAATGTTAATGCTCCCATGCCACGCTTACCGGTATACTTAAGCCGTTGTATTGGTGTAATATCAGTTGGTGATTTACCCTGGCTGGCTATCCATGCATTCAATACAGCATTTCCAAAGTCATCAGGTAATGAGTCCGCTATCATTCCTGGTAACCCTTTAAAGGCAGCAGGATCGGCTTCTGGGAATGAATATATTTTTTGAGACAAAGGCATTTCAATGGCGACAATTCTATCCCTGTTTTGATAAAGCGAGGTTCAAATTCGAAAGAGCCAACTCCCGTTTCAGTATTGAAACTGACAACGCCAATTTCGTGCTCTTTATATTTTACATGGACAAAATCCGTTACCATGAGGGCTTATCCTCTATGGCTTGAGCGCTTCCCTTCTTTGGTCTTGATGCTCGTTGCCTTTCATGCCCTTTGAGTTTCGCTAGCTGTATTGGGGATACTTCTTGTTCAGGTAAAAATATGTTGAGTTGGCCTACCATATCCATTGAGACTAATATGGCAACAAGGTTTTCTAATTGTACCCTTCCTTTTTCGGCATTAAGGATAGTCTTTCTATTTAAACCAGTTCGTGATGCCACTTCAGTTTGTGTCAAATCAGCATTTAGCCGGGCTTGTTTTAGCCTGTTCCCTAATTCTTCAGCTATCGCAGATGCGGACATGTTGTCAAGTTTCATAATGTTACCTATTTCGGACATTAAGTAGCTTTACTGCACTTAATGTGATCCTTTGAGGATAATGTAGATGAATTAAATAGACATCACAAATACTTTTTATAAAGTCCGTAAAGGGTAACATAAAATAAATAATATGCAGTTAATGGGTATAAAATGGTACTTTATAAAGATATGTATTTTGCCTTCGGCTCTAGGAGGTTTCGTCAGGCTTCGATTTGCCGATAGCATTTCTGGCTGCACATTGGAAAGTCCTATACAGCAAGGCTTCGATAAATTGAACTTCTGCTTAGTAGGTAGGGGGTCAGGAATGATGCTAAAAATAGTGGGGATTGTCACCACTCTAATTTTCAATTGGTTGACGATACCATTTAGCAATTAACCCCGTTAAGAATGAATCTCCAAGCGGGTACAACATGAATCTTTCCAGCCTCGACGGCAAAAGAATCCTCTTCGTTTCGGGTCACAATCGTTCCTTCTGGCAGACCTAGCTCCGTCATTGCCGCGGCCAACGCGGCCACTTCACGAGTTTTAGTTTTTGGGTTTACCAGTGATTCGGAAACCTGGAAAAGAGTTTTTGTCCGTTTCTGAGACAAGACCAGAAAATCAACTTCTCGTCCTCCGTTTGTACGGTAATAAAACACTTTTGATGAGGATCGTCTTAAGGTGGTGAAGACTAGGTTCTCTAACAGATGCCCCGAGTTTAATAATATTCCTGAGCTTAAGGATGATACCATTGCATGATCGATGCAGTATATCTTTTTCGGGTTGACATTTGCCCGAGCTATTGATGCATCAAACATTCGGACGGTAAAGAGTATGTAGGCGTCTTCGAACCAATTGAGGTAATCTGAAACAGAGGATTTGGGTACATTGTATCCCAGGGATTTGAGGTACTGAGTAAGTTTGTTAATCGTATACAGTGATCCGGTATTGTCAATCAGCTTTAGGGCCAAATCTTTCACCGCCTTGGGGTGGGATACGTCGTATCGTTCAATGATATCTCGGAATAGCATAGCATTGAAGTATTCCTGATGAATCTTTATTCGAAGGCTGGAGTCTAAGCTCAGAACTTCCGGGAATCCTCCAGTTTCATAATATTTTTCATATGCTTTCTGTATCAGTAGTCTTTGCTTTGTGGAAAGATCTGATCCATGCTTTATCTCTTGATAATCCAGGCTCTCAGCGAAGGAAAAGGGGAATACTTCCCACGAGAGTGCCCTACCTCGCATCTGGGTTGCAATTTCCCTGGATAGCATTTGCGCTGATGCTCCTGTGATATAGACCTGGCAGTTTTCCGTTCGCATTACTCTATCAGTAAAGGATTCCCAGCCTGGGATTACTTGTATCTCATCGAAGAACAAGTAGATCTTTTCAGTATTCTTCTTCTCTGGGAACAGGGCAAAATATGCTTCCAGAATCAACCCAAGATTATCGGCTTGGAGTGTATGCAGGCGGTCATCAAAAAAGTTAATATACAGGATATTTTCTTGTGATACTCCAGAATCCAACAGCTTCTGAATCAATTGGAATAGGTAGGTAGACTTCCCGCTTCTCCTGGCACCTATGCAGATAGTTGCCTTGTTTGGAACTGGAGTTACTTCGAGTCTTCGGGGAATTCCAGTATCGTTTTTCTGCTCCTGAAAATCTAGAATAATCCCTTTTAATATTTCTAACATGCTAGCTCCTGACCCGTACTTCTTCTGATGTTGCCACTAATCGGTAATAAATATAACCAGTATGGACTCAATGTGGTAAGAAATATATCCAATATTGATTTATGTTACTTCATCAGCATAAAAAGATTTGATGAACAAGAAAAGGAGTCAATTCCATTCAATTAAAGCAATGCCATAATATGTATGAGCAGGAGTTCAAGAATAGCGAATAATTTTATTGGAGCTGTTCCACGTTATTCTCAGAGTTTACCACCTGCCGTTGATGTAGAGACGGCAGGCAATTCAACCAATACCCCAGACAAAGACTGGTTGAAAAGTGAGTTGCGAATTTGCTTACAGCTACTCGAGAAGCATTATGGGCAAAAACCCATTATTTATGTTAACAAGATTTTCTATTGGAAATATTTGGAAGAAGAATTTCAAGACTATCATATAGGGATACGTGATATCTTTCTCCCTCCTGGCTTCTTGCTTAGCACTAGGTGGACACTCTGGCAGTACTATGACCGTGGTGGAATACCCGGGATTGAGGGTCCAGTTGACTTGAATGTATATTATTGTGACTGGATTTCATTTGATATTTTCACCACTAAGACTAAAGGAAAATAAGAACCCTAAGGATGACCCTTATAACGGAAAAAATCATGCAGGGAATTTTACTTGTCGTTGATCAAGATGGATGCAACCCGTACCCGGGCTCACAATGTTTTTATTGACTGGTGCAAAATTTTGGGTCGTAATCAAGCAAAAGCGATTAGCTGGAAACCTTGGGAAGTGATCGTAAGGTTATTGGTGAATTTGCCTGTTATCGGTACTTATTCTCTGGTTTGGAATCCAAATTGAATCAGAGAATGATTTCAAATTATTATTGGGAATTATGGTGTTATGATAGCATCTTAGGAAAATCATGTCCAGGTGTCACAGAATATTAAGAAGAAAACAAAAATAAATTCTAGATTAAGGAGTGCTTGAATGCTAGGTATAATCAATACGATTTTCAATATTTATTTATGGGGCCTCATTATATACGGGATAATAATGATGTTGGATATTAAAGTCTCCGTCATTAGAAAAGGTATTCCAATATATGATGTTCCATTAGAATATATTGGATCTATTGTGAAACCGATTACCATAGGTAGCCGGAGATTTGATCTGTCATTTCTCATCTTGTATTTTCTTTTAAGGTTGATCCAGAATATTCTACATTGAGGCTATTACATTCAGTGATAAGAATTAAGATTATGCATTTCCACTGAAATTGGACGTTTATCCATCTTGACGATATATGATTGAATGAGCATCATAAACCGGCCCCTTTTTGCGGGCAGGCCCCATTTCGGCAGGCCACTACTTTTAGTCGCACACCTTAACTGGTATAATATCAATCACATATAATTTAACATATGCTTTCTTACAAGCAGGGGGTCGGGGGTTCGACTCCCTCAGCGCCCACCCCCCAAGCCCTCGGCGACTTCGGTGGCTGGGGGGGCTATTCTGTTTTTAGGAGAATGGCGTAGAGTAAGAGGTAGAGCTGGTTAGCCCTGTATCCTCGCCATCCGTCGCGTCATGCTGAGCCAGTCGAAGAATCTTGATCCTGATCAAAAATCTGCTTATTGACCCACCCTGTAAAACCTACCAACTATGACAAACAATGACTCTGTATGCCAATAACACATCGGGCAGGCTAAAATGGGCAGGCTAATTGTCCTCCCTTTCTGATGCCAATGTTTATCAATTCTCTTGCATCTGTTAAGTGATTAGTTAACATTGTACGGAAATGAAAGAAATCCACTTTAATGAAATTACCATAAGCGAGGAATACGGGGAACCATTAAAGAAAATTTATTCGGTGGCGATAGGCGATAAAAGTGAAGTTTTTGATGTCCTGTTATCTCTTACAGAAGACAAACAAGATACCATTAAGGAACTCATATCTAAAATGGCTACGGTACCGAATTATAAATCAGATAGTATTCAATGGAACCTAAAGAAATACAAGTATGGTGAAGTTAAGCCAAAACCTCAGAGGTTCTTCTTTTTTCAAGAAGTTGGCGACTCAATAATATTCTTTGCAGCGGTTATGAATAAAGATCAAAATACTTTAGGCGATGCCTTCTATAAGAGTTTAGATAAAAAAAGGGAAAAATTTAGCGATGAGTTTAAAGGACGACACAAAAAAGGTTAACGATCTATTTTCCTCCAAGCGGACTGCGAATCAAAAGTCTTGGGGTGTGATCCATGATTTTTACCATATAATCCTAAATGTAATGGAAGAAAAGAAGATAAAGCGTACAGATTTAGCAAAAAGACTTGACGTATCGAGAGCAGCTGTGACTCAAATGCTCAATGAATCCCCAAATATCAGTGTACGAAGGATGGTTGAGATTGCAGATGCAATTGGAGTCGAATTAAAAATATCCTCCAAAGATCGTGATTGGTTTTCAGCGCACTCCACTATGCAATCAGGCGAGAATAAATACTCTCTAAATATGAAAGTCTGCCTTGAGAACAAAAAAGGTGTTACACCCAAATTAGGTAGGGATGCACAATATTATCGGGCGGTGGATAAAGCATCAAGCACAATAGTTACCATACCAGTAAATCCAAAAACTGTCCACACAATTTCAGGATATGATAATACACTCGAGGAGTGTCAAAGGTGGATGAACTGATGAAGAAGAGTACTAAAGTAAAAGAGAAACAGGTCCAGTTCAAAATCCATAGAATAAGAAAATTGGGGTTTTCTGAGAACGATCCTTCATTGCTTGGACTTGGTGATTCCGAAATTAAAGAAGCCCAAATTGACATGGGGTTTTCATTTCGGGTAGATGTTGAAACAGAGATGTTGTCTTTATTAATGAACGCAGGTTTCTATATACTTGATCAAGGTAAAAGGAAGAACCTATTTAGCATCAATACTGAGTATACATTCATCATCCTCAATTTTAAAGAAACATTTGATTATACCAAAGAGAAGCGAATAGAACTACCAGACCCCTTAATGTATATTTTATTGAATCTGACCATAGCAGGTACTCGGGGAATGATTGCGGCTCTTATAAATACGGAAGGATATAAACACTTAATTCTTCCTCCAATAGATGTGAAAGACGTTTTGGAGACTATAAAAAGGGCTGGATCAGGGCAGCAGATAGCTTAGATAATACAAATCAATGAGGGTATGCCCTGCACCCAATCTATTTTATTGCCTGCCCCACAATCACATCCGCCAACTGAACCTGAGTGGTTTGAGTATTATTCAAGCTCTCCTGCATGGAATCACAGATAGCCATGAGTTCATCCACCTTGGCTACGATGTGGTGTTGTTCAGTGAGAGGAGGTAGGGGAACCTCCAAGTGCTTTAAGGCATTCCCCTTGACGTTTGGCTGTCCTGTCCCCATTGATTGTGCATATATGGAACATCCGGTGAACTTCGGACAGCGATTCCGAAACTTCCGGAATAACCAGTTTACTATTGGAAAAACAGAATACTTATTTCGATCGTCTGGGAAAAGTTTGATCGTTACCACCGGCCTCGATTATATGATTTTCAATGTAAGTGATAATTATTGTGATGGATATTCTGGAATAGACAACGAATATTCTAAGACTCACATCTTTGCATACTTCTGACAATCCATGATCAATGCAAATATCCCCTCAGAGAATATTGTTGAAATGCTAAAGGCGGATTCACTGGAAAACATTGAGAGGTTGTAGGTAGTCCCCATTTGGGTAGGCTAAAAGGGGCCGACTAAAATTATTCGGGTAAGGCAATTATTTAGAGAAAGTCTGAAAATCGCAGTGAGACCTTGCCCGGTCATTTGACCCTTGATTGATTGAATCCAGGTTCCACTGAATGAATTAAAAGCTTTCTTCCTCCCAGCTTTGGAGGAGACCACTTTCAAAAAATAAACACCTACCCCCGGGATAAACCCAACGCTCGTAAATAGTAAAATTATATTCGGTGCGATTGATCTTCTCGGGATCCCCCAGACTCAAACGAGCCATCTCTATCGTCATTCCCTTATACATCTGTGCACTCACACCCCTGTCTGCCACGGCATGTCCATAACCCTGAAGATCATTTTGCGAATTCCTGGCATGCTCAATTTGCGAATCAGCTCCGGGGAGATCTTTGATACAACGGATGGCAAAACCGACCTGTTTGCTGGCATGATCCCGAATTATTCCAGAGCGGTCATATCTCAGACTGCGGTACCAGGCTCTACCCGAATTGGTCGCAGAGGAGGACCCAAAAAAAGCAGAGGTGCCCCACCCACTGAAGGTGCCATTGAGATACCCCCGATAACCACCAGGCAATGCTTTAAATGCTGTATTGCCAAACAGATGATTCTCTGTCAGTTCTCCGCGCTCCCAATGTTCACTACCACCTGAAAGTTTGCCCCCCTCATCGCTACCTCGAAAGACCCCACTTCGTTGAGCCTCGAAAGAACTCATTCCCAAGGTTTCCTCCAATATCATCCACTCAGAATCAGAAGGGACGTGCCACCCATCTGGAGCGATTCCCCTTGTGTCTATTACAGCCGGCCAATTGTATAAAATACCGTAGGAATCATTCTGATCATAGATTGCCAGGGCCCCGGTTTCGGTGACTGTCCAGTCCTCACTATTGATTAGCACTGGAATGAATGTACCATCCCTGTAGTGCTTAACCCTGAGGTTCTCAGTCATCCAGATTTGAGATCCTATTTTAATGGTTCGGTAAGTATTGCCATCAGTATCCATGACATCCTCACCTTGAGCAGGGGCAAGCAAAACAGGGTCGTTTATCTCTGAATTTGATCGTTCTGCCATGGCTGAGGCGGTGCCAGGTGCGGGAAGTTTGGCTCGTAAAGAGTCTGGTCTATCTAAGGGAAAATCCGTAAAGGTCTCAATGTATTTATGATATTTTCTGTTGGAGACCCCTGGTCCGATGACAACCTTTCCACTCCTCAACACAAACTTCTTTATCTTATTTGTGGGAATAGCTATTTGGCGGGATGTGTCATTCAGAAGAAACAGGGAATAATACGCTGCCCAAATAACCTCCCCAGTAACGAGTTCCTCTTTTGTAAAAACAGAATCAACCTGTGCGAACACAGTTGAGCTGCATACTAGAAGAGCCAAAATGAGTCTCAAAATATCCCCCTTTTATAAGTTAAGTGAAAAGGTAGCTTAATTGTTACGTGGAATCAATTGGAAAGTCCGGTGAACTTCGGACAGCGATTCCGGAAAGTTTCGGACAGCATTCCGTTTTTCTTCGGACAGTGATTCCGGAAAGTTTCGGACACTTTCGGGGTAGCACCCGGAATAATATTTAAAATCCCCTTGGCGACATTATTGATGTTACCAGCCTCCTGTTCAGAGTGAATATGTCCTCTGTAATAATGAGGAGATATATGAAAAAGAAAACACTTAAGAACAGCCCGCCACACAGGTGGGCAGGGAGATTAAAAATGAAACACATCCGTAAGATAATAGAGCTGAAGGAGCAGATTGGATTGTCAGTTCGTCGTTCTGTGACCACTACCTGCGCTGATCCAGGTAGGTGAGTGTCAGTATGCCAGAAAAGCCAAGACTTCATCGCTTCTCATGTCAGGGCCTTCCAGTTCTTTGGAGGTTGTACAAATGTGCTGGTTCCAGATAACTTGCGGTCAACTGTAACCAGGGCAACTGGTATGATCCAGACATCTATGATCGAACATACACTTGATCAGATCTCACAGCTAAAGCTCAATGGCTTGAAAGCGGCTCTCTTATACTAATTTCAGTTCAAGATGTGCTGTGTAGATTCGAAATATTTTGCTGTTTTTACAAATCCCGACAAACTTGTCGGGATAGGAACTTTAAGTGTGCCGTGCTGAGTTCATCGAAGTACAGAGAAACGGGAAAAGATGCAGAATTAGGTGCCAGTTGGAAGAATTGGTATTACACCCCCCGCGATGTTTTATTATTCATTGCATGGAATTATTAGGTAGTATTATATACTGAAATGGTCGGACAATATCCGCCAGATTTAAAAAAAACGCACAACATGCTCAAGGGGTTGCGCAAATTGCGCAAATTATTTTGTCGGTCAGGCTTGGCAAGCTTCGATATCTTGCTAGTATCTTCCATGAAACAAACACCTCACTAATAATATTTACGTTTCAATATTGATTCATACTGGGGGAACTCCCCGTCGCTGTTGTGGAGAGTTCAAATTTAATGCGCAATAATTACAATATGTTATAGCGCTATACTGATTGTCCTCATTTCTTGCAGTTAGATCATTAGATGGCCGCATTCGGAGTAAACAAAGTAGATTGCAATTATTGTTGACAGGGACAGTGTCAGTTGGTATAATAGGACAAACGATTGTGCAATGCAAATATCTACTAAGCTGAACTGATGTTGCAATGGGGGTAAAGGAATCATTCTTGGTTAAAAACAAGCAAATTACTTTAGATAATATCGCTGAGAAGATCGGTGTTTCCTGTACGACTGTCTCCCGCGTGCTTACGGGCCAGTCAAAAAAATACCGTATCAGCGATAGAACCACAGAAATTGTACAGCAAACTGCCCGTGACCTGGGATATGTTCCAGACCAGCTTGCCCGGGCGCTGAGAACCAAACGGACCAATACCATGGGTTTGGTGATACCAGATATATCAAACCCCTTCTTTTCCACCATCGCCCGAAATATTGAGATCCAGGCTCGCAAAGTTGGCAATTCAATCATCCTGGCCGATAGTCAGGAAGATACCCAGCTCGAGATCGAGTCGATTCGCCTGCTGCAGAGTCGTAAAGTAGATGGATTGATCGTTTGTCCGGTGGGAGAAGAAAGTGCCCATTTAAAGGATATTGTAAACAGTGGATTGCCACTGGTGATCATTGATCGGTATTTTACGGATCTGGATTGTGCCTATGTGGTTTCGGATAATTACCATGGGGCCCTGGAAGCGGTTGAATATTTCTTCCAGATGAATCATCGATCAATCGGATATATCCAGGGACGTGTTAACACTTCCGTTAATAGTGAACGTATCCGAGGCTACCGAGATGCTCATGCCCGGTTTGGTCAAGCCGTTGACGAGTCTCTCATCGTTGGTGATAGTTTTGGTAAGCGGAACGGCTATATCGGGGCCAAAATTCTACTGGCCAAAAGTCCACGACCCACGGCAATCTTTGCTGCCAGTAATCTTATTTCTCTCGGTGCTATGACGGCAATCCAGGAGGAAGGGCTTAAGATCCCAGAAGATATCTCCATCATTTCATTTGATGAACAACCCTATTCCGAATACCTAGCCACACCGATGACCACAGTGGCGCAACAAACATCTGAAACGGGTGAAATTGCCTTCAAACTGTTGCAATCTCAAATACAGAATGAGGGATCACCAACGACGGAGGGTATCATTTTACCAACTGAGCTGGTTTTCAGGAAATCTGTTAAACAGTTGAAACATCCAACATAAAGCTAATGAACTGGATTAATAATAAGTGGGAAAATGTGATCTACAATAATGGTGGATTGCGTTGCGCAATCAAGTTATTTGATCATCAGTTTTCTCAGAAATCGTAAGGAGAACAGAATCATGAAACACAGTTACAAGCTATCTACTTTAGCCTTAGCCGTAATGCTTCTCATGATCGTACCATTTAACCTATCAGGCCAGGAAAATATGACCTTTCTTGGTAACTGGGGTGGTGGCGGTGGTGAGATCAGAGCAGTGGCGAATTTTGGAGACCTGGTTTATTATGGAATCGGGAACCAATTTGCCATTACCAGCTTTGAAGACCCGGCCAATCCATTCACTGCAGCAACTTTGACCCTGGATGATATGGTTGAGGATATTGTCTGGAAGGTCAGTGGGGGAGTAACTTACGCATTGGTCTCTGGATCTACATTAAATATCATCGATGTGACAAATCCTTTAGCCCCTGTTTTGTTATCAACCTTCGCCCTCTCCGGATATGGTGAGGGTCTGGGGGTAAGTGGGGACTATGCATACATTGCAGTTGGTAGCTCAGGTATGCAGATCATTGATATCACGGATCCGGCAAACCCTGTTGATGTTGTCACTTTAGCTGGTAGCTCCCCAGGGGCCTATGCTGAAGGTATTAATGTTGTGTCACCCTATGCCTATCTAGGTAATGGCGGCGGTACCGAAATATTTGATATCTCTGATCCCACTAATGCAACATTGGTAGGTACTATGGTAAATGATGGCTGGATTCAGGATGTCATGCCCATTTCCAACTATCTCTATGTCTGCGATTGGGGTAATGGAATTGATATTCTGGATATTTCTGATCCTGCCAGCCCCGTCTATGTAAGCACATTGTCAAATCCCAAGAATGCCGACATCATGTTTGATGGAAATTATGGATACATCGCATCCAGAGAATTTGGTGTGACTGTTATTGATGTTACCGATCCTGGTGCACCAACCCTGGTTGGGACCTACGATACTGATGGAGTTGTTCGCAAAGTGTCTTTTGGTTCCATCAATATGGGTGGTACCCAAGAGGGTCATGTGTTCACCGCTTAAGTTTCTCTGCTCAGTGCAGTTAATGTTTCTGACCCAGGCAATATGAGTGTCTCTGGTGCCGTTGCGGTTCCCGCTCCTGCTGATGGTCTGTGTTACAGTACCTTTTTGGATGGAAATACAGCTTATGTCTCCTATAAAACACATCTCCGTATCATCGATATTACTGCTCCTTCAGCTATGATCGAGCTGGGAAATATTGAAATTACTGATGCGGTTCTCAAGAAATCTGTTTACAAGGACAATGTTGTATTTTCAGCCTGTAAATTACCAGGCTTGAAAGCGATAGATGTCAGTGACCCGGCAAATCCAACAGTCATCTCAACTCTCATCGACACTCGCACCAACGATGTGGCTATAGCAGGTGATTACGTATATGCTGCTGCAGATGGCAATGGAATTGGGATCATCGATGTTTCAACTGCGAATGCAGCAACCCTGGTTGGCTATGTTGCAGAGAGTGTGGTAAATGGCCGGTATGGTGAAGGTGTTGCAGCCTATGGTAATGTCATGGTCCAAAGCGCTTGGGGCGCCTTGTATTTTTATGATATAACCACACCGGAAACACCAGCCCTGGCCGATACTGTAGCTCTGCTTACTGGAACCAGTTGGTTAACCCTGGATGATAACTATGCCTACGTTCATGATTTTGATGTATTAAGAATCTATGATATAAGCGATCTGGCAAATGTTACTCAGGTTAGTGAAGTAGCAACAACTGGAAGTTGGGATGGGGATGCAGCCAGAGATGGCGACTTTGTCTACGTGAATGTTGAGACCAACGGTATCAAGGTTTTTGATGTTTCTGATATTGCCAATCCGGTTGAGGTAGCCAGCTACGATATGCTAAATAATGCTCGTGGTATTGCCGCCCGCGATGGCCTGGCTTATGTTAATGAAAAAGAAGGTGGATTTTCAATCTATAGTAATGATCTGGTTGTTGCCATTGATCCTGATGGTACCCGGCCTACTCATTTTTCACTAAGTCAAAATTACCCCAACCCCTTTAATCCCAGCACAGTGATTGAGTTCTCAATTCCACAGTCTTTTGGTACGTCCGAAGTGACCCTGGAAGTGTTTAATGTTCGGGGACAGAAAGTCCGCACTCTGGCAGATTTGCGTCTGGAAAGCGGTGTTTATCACGCCAGTTGGAACGGTCGTGATGCTGCTGGTATGACTGTTTCCGGCGGGATGTATATCTACCGTCTGCAATCAGGAAATGAGGTAATCAGCAACAAAATGGTCCTGTTGAAATAGGTGAACCTTCCAAGTGCCGTGTCCTGCATGTCACGGGTAAATATCTTAGGAATGTTTTCAGCACAGCTCGTGCTTTGTTAAAAGTGTTCCGAAATGTTAGTGACTTGACAAGAATAAGGTTTTATCCGTACTGATACATGCTTGATATGGCACTGCTACAGGCTCGTTTGAAATATAGATCGTGTTGATGGTAGCCGTCTACATGGTCAGGTAGGGTTGGAGTTTGGTTGTATGTGTTAGCTCCTTCTTTAACAGCTCCAACCCTTTTAATTGAGTAACCATGATAAAACTCCTGCTCCCCGAACACATGTGAGGGTTTACACTGATAAACTTGAATTAACCTGGAAACCGACGTATGAATAATAGAGTATTGTGTTATTTCAGAATTCTGCTGCTGATGTTAATACCCCAGCTTTTGTTTGGTGGAAATGTAGGGAAGATATTTGGCAAAGTAACTGATGCAGAAACAGGTGAACCGCTTATTGGTGCAAATATCACGATCAAGGAAACATATCAAGGTGCTACCACTGATATGTCAGGGGATTATGTAATTGTCAATGTAGATCCTGGTTCGTATACAGTTGCAATATCCTACATCGGGTATGAATCCATAAGTCTATTGGATGTGTATGTTACAGTGGATAACACGAGCTATGTAAACACAGAGATGCAGAAGGCGGTCATTGAAGGGACCGTGGTAACTGTTGTTGCGAAACGCCCCTTGATCGATAAGAGTCATACTGCCAGCAAACATTCTGTCGGGAGTGAAAGTATAGAGAAACAACCGATCAAGGATATGCAGGATGTGCTGGAGACCCAGGCTGGCATCTTTCAAAATACCTACCGGGGTGATTCAAAAGTCAACAGTGTCATAATGATGAATGGTGTCAGCACAAATAGTGGCTTGTTCTCAGATAACTTCACCGGTTTCAACCTTTCTGCGATCCAGGAAATATCAGTTATGACCGGTGGCTATAATGCTGAATATGGAGAAGCTAGAGCAGCTGTCATCAACATTACGGAGAAAAAGACCGCCCAGGGAATCCATGGATCGGTCATTACCCGGCTTCGTCCTGCCGGTAAATATCATTTCGGACGAAATATGTATAGCCGGGATAATTATGATATTACTGGATATGGACTGGATTATTGGACTGCTCAGTCAGAAAACCCTATTAGTCCCTTTAACGGGCAGGATCCTGCTGAATTACTTGCAAGCTGGCAGGTGCAGAGTACTCCTGATCCGGTTTTAGGAGATTATGCCAAACGTGATCAATGGTTTTATGAATCAACGCTATACGGCGGCCTTTTCAAAGGAGTCACCTTTTTGATATCGGGACGCAAGGAAAACAATGTCGGCATTTTCCCCCAATCCATCCCATACAATACTGAACGAAACATCCAGGGATACCTGAATTTTAATTTTTTCAAGCGTTTGCAGATCCGTCTGGGTGGGTTTAATGGTCAGAAAGAAACTGCTATTACTGGTGGTGGAAGTAGATACTCCAAGGGAGCTGATTACGTAATATCCAGCAATAATTCTAATTTTGACTCATGGGAAGGTGCTCAAGAACATCAATGGCTGGGGGCGACCATAGTGGCCGGTCCCTATGATCAGAATAAATACAACCCGATGGGTGTGATCTATGATTACTTTCCCGAGCTCCGAGACTGGAGCCAGGCATACCTCAAGCTAACCTATACCCTGAACCAGAATTCTTTTTTAAAATTGAATATTAGTCAATTGAGTGATGCCATGGACCGATCTGACAGATATAATGTAGTGCCTGATACCCTCTGGTCCAGAAGAGATGATACCTTCCTCATGGTATCTCAATTTAGAGATCAAGGCTATTTTCATGCCTGGGATAGAAGCAAAAGTATCGTTAAACAGATCAAGTTCGACTACACGAATCAATACACCAAGAACCAACAGGTAAAGTTGGGCTCTGGTTTTAAGCAATTCGATATTGATTTTGAGCACTTCATGGCCTCATATGAAGGCGGCGGACGCTGGAATCTACTCAATATTTTTACCGGTCAGCCCTATGAAGGTCACTTCTATTTGCAAAACCTGTCCGAATATCCTGGAATTATTTTAAACGGTGGAGTAAGAGTAGATTATTTTAATCAAAACCGGGATGCCTCAGCCAACATGTTCGATCCCACGGCTTCCGAAACCACTACTCCTGGCCATTTCTCATGGCAGCCCATGGGATTCCCTGGTGAGCCAGAAACAGTCCCCACTGAGTTACAACTTAGAGTTTCACCTCGATTAGGCCTGTCCCACCCCATCAGTGAAAATGCGCTGCTGCATTTCTCCTACGGTCATTTTTATCAAAGGCCTTCCTGGTCTAAGATGTTGGGGTTTCCGTTTACCAACTATTCTACTGATATGGCCACCGCCCTGGATCCTTTTGCAGAACAGTTAACCTACATGGAAGAGTGGCAGGGCTTTTATGGTAATCCAAACCTGGGATATGAAAAAAGTGTTCAATATGAATTAGGCCTGGATCTGGTCTATAATAATAAAGTAAAAGTTAATTTTACCGGGTATTATAAAGACGCTGAACAGATCGCTTCTGTCTCCACCGGTCTTTATGGTAGTGAGTATTTTGCCACGAAAGCATTCATGGTGAGCAATGGTGGATATTCAGACACCAGGGGTATGGAGACCACCCTGGAAACCCGCTTTAATAATCCATTTAATGCAGGATTGACCTATGATATTTACTGGTCCTTCAGTGGCAAAGTGGGCTATAGCAGGCTGAATGAAGCAGGCTCTGACTTTGTTGACAGACCTCTGGGTTATTCATCCTATAAGCAGAGCTGGAGCGGTTACAAAAAGGTTAAAGGTTGGGTGAGCTTTGATCTGGGCCAGGGAGAAGGTCCCAACGTTTTTGGGATGCGACCATTTGGTGATCTACATGCATACACCTACTTATGGTGGCGCAGTGGGACACCCTATACCTATCATCCTCCCGGTGATCTTTCAACAAAACCGAACAATATGGAATGGTTCAGCCTGTACCAGTTTAATCTTAAGCTCTCAAAGGGGGTCAGCGTAGGCGGTTTACATACGGTGTTCAGTATCGATGTACGCAACCTGTTTGATTCAAAATTCATCAGCCTTCTATACAATGACCAACTCAAATATTATCACGAAAACACAGACTTGCCCCTGGAAGATCGATTGCCAAGAAATCTCTTTTCGGGGGAGCCCGATGTCTGGGAATGGTACACCTACGAAGTGCCTCCGCGGCAAATTGAATTCCAAATAAGGATAGATTATTAATGAGAATCTGGAGCAAAAGAGCTAGTTCAGAGAAGTGCTTAATAATTGCGAGTGTAAAAGGCGGAGCGGCTAATTTCATTCGATCTGCAGCTTACATATTGCTCATGGTTCTTGTTCAATCGGGTTCGCTGATGGCTCAGGGCTGGACCAAACAGACCATGAACCGGGGGAAACTCTGGGCTACCCTGCACAACTCATTACAATACGGTGATCCAACGGAAATTGTGAATGTATTTCACGGTCTGGATTATCCCGGCTATTCAAAAGGTCCCGATATTCAGGATGCCCTGAACTATTTAGGAGCAGGTGGATATGCTCTCTATGGTGTCAGGAATAGTGTGGAACATGCCTACACCCTGGATACCAGGTATTTCCCATCCGGTGTGGATGTGTTTCCGGTGGAAGAGATGCTTATGACTACCAATTATAACCTGGCTGATCTGGAGTTAAAAGGTGAGCAGATCGTAGCCGGATCCCACCACGTTTATGGGGCTGAGGTGGATATCAGACGTACCAGTCGTGTCTGGAGCTATCCCAAATACGACGATTTTATCATCCATGAAGTTGAGATAACCAATAAGAAGTTCTCAAATATTACCGACCTTTATTTTGGATTGCGTTATAGCCTGGTATTCACGGTCCGCAGTATGTCTCGGAAGGATGAAAAATACGGTTGGGATGAGGATCACAACCTGTTCTACTTTTATGATGACTGGGGTTTTAACTGGGAAGATGAGTCCCCAGTCCAATACAATTTTGGAGTGGGTCCTGAGATGGGTGATATTGCTGATTCACGGGACATTAAGGAATTGAATTCGAAAGAACATGAGTTTGATGCACCAGCGTATTTTAGTGCCATTGTATTAGACTCAGCCGGTGGTAATGTCTATCAGAATATTTTAGAATATGGGTCAAAGAGCGGCGCAACAAATGCGCCAGATGAAGACCGGATATTTATCCACACGGTTGACGAACCAAGCAGATTTAAACAGGTAATGACCCACCAGCAACCCAGGCTGTCCTGGGACGATGCTCACCAGGCTGGTGAGGAAGGTGGTAATAAATATGAAAGAAGTCCCATATTCTTATTGAGCGTAGGACCTTTTTCTTTAACGCCTTTTCAAAAGATCACCCTGGTCTTTGCTGAAGTTATGGGTGAGATGGATCGCGCAAAAATTGTCGCGGGTGGCCTTGATAATCTTAATGCATTGAAAACAGAATCCCTGGAAGCGTTACTGACCAATGTTGAGGCTGTTCGCCAATTGTACTCTCAGGATCTGCAACCCGAAGTGCACCCACCACCAACACCAACCGATGGTGAAAATAGCTTAACGATCACGTCTGAACCAGGCAATGTGATCATTGAATGGCCGGCAATTCCTGGTAGCTATGTTGATCCTTTGCTGGGTGTGAATGATTTTGAAGGATACCGTATATATCGGTCGACCTACTTTACCATTGGCCCCTGGGGTTTACTCATCGATATTCCAAAAACATCCGCTGAGGTCATTGACGGGAACATTCGCTACGTGGATGAGGATGTTTCGGCTTCCATCGGCTATTACTATACTATCACAACATATGACAGCGATGGGAACGAAAGTGGTAAAGTGAATAATAATCGTTACCCAGTGTATCCCACCCTGCCAAAGAACGAGAATTTCCCTCGAGATGTGTATGTCGTGCCCAATCCCTTCCGCCAGCATAGTGGCCTATATGGGACAGGGGAACGGTACCGGATCCAGTTTATGGGTTTACCAGGTCAGGCTAAAATAAAAGTATTTACTGTTGCCGGAGAATTGGTTCAGGAAATTAACCATGATGATGGTACTGGCTCTGAAGCCTGGGGCTCCATTGCCAATATTGACTACCAGTTGACGAAATGGGCCCTGGGGGTAGCTCCAGGATTTTACATTTATTCAGTGGAATCAACTGTACCAGGGCATGAGGGTGAAACTTTCATTGGCAAAATGGCGATAATTAAATGAGACCCTATCTGACAATCGATTCTGATCATTTGGTGAATTATGTTTCTAAATAAATGTATATTAATTCTGTTGATTTCCCTAGCTGGTCTTTGGGGGCAAAGTGGGATCGACCCCATCGATATTGAACGTGCCGGGCAGTCTGGCTGGCAATTTCTTAAAATAAATCCCGATCCCAGACAGGCAGCTATGGGGGGCGTGTTATTGGTAAATAATTTACCAAATGCCAATGCCACTTTTGGCAGTCCAGCGATCCTGGCTCGTATTCAAGAATTTGATATCCAATTCAATTCAATGAATTGGATCGCTGATATTAAACATAGCTCGGTTGCCCTTGCCAAGGGATTTGGGATTTATGGCACCTTTGCATTGAGCTATGTAACCCTGGATTATGGTGATATCCCGGAAACCATCCATGAGGATCGACAGGGAGGCACCACAGCCCCGGTCATAACGGGAGAATTCTTTACCGGGAGAGATCTCGCTCTGGGACTATCCTATGCAAAATTAATTACTGATAGACTTTCGCTGGGTGGCAATATACGTTACATCAATGAACAGATTGCTGGTTTAGGAATGAGTAATTGGGCGGTTGATTTTTCAACCCTGTATTACACCGGTATTAATAGTTTAAGAATATCTATTGCAGCCAAAAACTTTGGTTCCGATACTCACCTGCTAGGCTATAGCGAGGAACTCCAGTCTGAACCAGTAGATATTCGCATGCCCCTTGAATTCAGAACGGCAGTGGCTTATGACTTTTTTGCACTGGATGATGATAAAAGTTATTTAACCGTGGTGCTGGAAGGAAAAGTTCAAAGTGATGGTTCTGAGAAGATCAATGCGGGTGCTGAATATGTATTCCAGGAAATGGTTTATTTCAGGGGAGGTTACCGGTTTAATTATGATTCAGAAGGATTGACCTTCGGTGTAGGAGTAAAATATCCACTGGGAAGTTATCAGTTGTCCTTTAGTTATGCCTATCTGGATTATGGCGTGTTGACCCAGGTGAATATGTTTTCCTTCGGGTTGGTTTTCTAGCATGTATGTGTAGGATTGAATATGAGAAATAATAAGGTCATCGTTGTTGGCAGTTATAATGTTGATATGACTATAACCACGGATGTATTTCCCCAGGCCGGTGAGACCGTCATTGGTAACGGGCTCACTTATGGACATGGCGGCAAGGGGGCCAATCAGGCAGTTTCGGCTGCCCGGTCTGGTGCACAAGCTACCCTGTTTGCTAAAGTTGGCCTGGACCCATATGGAGAACAAGCTGTTACTGCCATGGCATTAGAGGGGATCAATACTAAGCATATTCAGAGATCCAGCGGCATTCCCACGGGTATGGCGTCGATTACGGTGAATGGGCAGGGTGAAAACAGCATTGTGGTAGTTTCAGGTGCAAATTGGGAACTGTCACCCGGTGAAGTTGAACATGAATTGGGACTTATTACCGATGCAGACATCCTCTTGACCCAGTTGGAAACACCTTTGGATTCTGTTGCGACTGCCATAAAGGTTGCTCAACAAAAAGATATTACGGTCATCCTGAATCCCGCTCCAGCCCAAAAGCTTCCCTCAGATCTATTAAGAGATGTTGACATAATTACACCCAATCGCATTGAAGCTGAAATGCTCACCGGTATTCCCATTTCAGATGAAGATTCGCTGTTAAAAGCTGCTCAAGTTCTGCATACTTATGGTATCAACATCGTTATAATTACCCTGGGGACCCAAGGTGTTTTCCTATCACTTTCAGGTGAGAGTAAGTTAATTCCGGCCATCAATGTCGAGGCCGTTGATACCGTTGGTGCCGGAGACGTATTCAACGGTGTTTTAGCAGCCCATTATTCCGATATTGAATCAATAGAAGCTGTTATCTCATTGGCCATAATCGCCGCTGGTTTATCGGTTACCAGAACAGGAGCACAAACTGCTATACCTGACCTGGAGACTATTGAGGCCTACCAGCAACAGCATTCGGCCAGCGTGCCTGGCAACCTGATGTGTCAAACTCTACTGCTCTGACCCAGCGACCTCGCAACCGTAATCTTGATCAGCTGCAATTGCTGCTGCCGATTATGGTCCCGGTATTGCTCATATCCTTCATACCCTTGGTCCGCGGTATTTACATCGGGTTCACGGATTACGAACTGGGTGGGCAGATCAGTTTTTCAGGATTGGAAAATTATCGAATCATGCTGCAGGATCGTTTTTTCTGGCGTTCCATGGGTGTCGGTTTCCTCTGGACTACTGTAGTTACCGCTCTGCAAATTAGTTTGGGATTGATCCTGGCCCTATTGCTTAACCAGGGGCTGCGCTGGACATCCTTGTATAGTGTATTAATGCTGGTTCCCTGGGCCATGCCGCCCATTGTGCGTGGTCTCATGTGGCGTCAGATCTATAGCCCGGATACAGGAGCCCTTAATCTGATCCTCACCCAGATGGGACTTATTGATGCCCCAATCAACTGGTTGACCAGCTTCGAGTGGGCTATTCCAGCCATTATTGTGGCTGGTGTCTGGGGTGAAATTCCCAAAGCAGCCCTCTTTTTCCTGGCGGGTCTAAAAACCATTCCGGGTAGCCTATACGAAGCAGCCGAATTGGATGGTGCTTCTGCTTTTCGCCAGTTTCGGCATATCACCCTGCCCATGATGAAACCCATCATGGCTGCCGTAGTCTCACTTTCATTTATGTGGAATTTCAATGCCTTCGGCCTGATCTGGATATTGACCCAGGGTGGACCAGGTGGTTTGACCCGTCTGCCCATGCTGGCTGCCTATGAAGAGGCTTTCCGGTATGGCTATGTTGGGTACGCAGCTGCCATTGGGAATGTAATGGTGATCATTATATCCCTTTTCCTTTTCTTTTACCTCAGGGTTCAGCTTAAAGAGCGTACAAGCTAAGCATGCAGATCTCCAAGCTTCTGGCCAGTCGTTCACTAAAACGCCGAATAGGCAACTTACTCATGCATGGTCTGATCCTTACTTTTCTGCTGTACCTGCTCTTTCCGTTAATTTGGATGATCTCTACTTCCTTTAAAACAACTGCCGAGATCTACTCAGGCATACCATCCCTCATACCCAAGGTCTTTACTGGAGAACATTATTTGACAGTCTTCCAGGAAGAGCGATTGCTGAAAAGTATCGCCAATAGTTTATATGTAGGCATCATAACGGCTATCATTGTCGTAATGATCTCCCTACCAGCCGCCTATGCACTTTCGCGGTATAAAACGGCGGTTAATAAGGTCGTCATGGGTTGGATTCTAACTTCACAGATCTTTCCAGCGATCTTGATTATGATCCCGCTCTTTCTGGTCTTGCGGTCCTTGCATCTCACGGATACCCTCTCTGGTCTGGTCCTGGTATATGTTGTCTGGGACATCCCTTTCGTTCTCTGGATGCTCCAGGGCTATGTAAAGGAAATACCCATTGAGCTTGAGGAAGCGGCCGCCATTGATGGTGCCAGTCAGACTCAGATCATCTATAAGATCATTATGCCTTTACTGCTTCCAGCCATTGGAGCAGCGGTCTTATTTGCCTTTATCTCAGCCTGGAATGAGTTCTTTTTTGCTCTGGTATTGTTAAAAAGCCCCGACCTGAGTACGCTACCTGTGGAATTAGCTCGCTACACCGGAATTGAAGGACAGTCTCGAACTGGTCCTCTGGCAGCGGCCAGTTTTATTGCAACCATTCCTTCCATCGTATTGTTTGCCATCCTAAGGAAGTGGTTTTCATCTGGTGCCTTGCAGGGCGCGGTGAAAGGTTAGTTATGCAACGGTTAATTTCATGGATCCTGTACTATAAGGGCTTCATTATTGCCGGATTACTGGCAGTACTGATCATCTCGGTCTATATCGCTGGTGAGATGGCCATTCGTCTGGAATCTGATGAAATACAAACCGGGCCACTCAGATTTCTTAGCCTGGCCTGGCAGGAAGAAGCCGTTGCAGTTGTCCAGGAGATCACCCAGGATTGGAATCAGGCTCACCCTGAACAACAAGTGGAATTGATCCAGGGTACCTGGAATGCTGTCCATGACTACTTAATCACCGGTTTTGAAACGGGTGATATTCCTGATATATTTCATTATGAATCTGCTGTGATCGTTGACTTTGCCCTACGTGGTTACCTGGCGGATCTAGCCCCCTACATCAGTGATGAGATGCGGGATGATATCCTGGACGTCAATTGGGCTTCGGTGACACGGCCAACAGGCGCGGTTATGGGAATCCCCTTTTTAGCAGAATCCTCCATCATCCTGTACAATCTTGATCTGATCAATGAGGCGGGAGTCATTGCACCAACAAATGAGGATCCCTGGACCTGGGATGATCTCCATATCGCGGCAAAAAAACTTACCAAAGATCGTGATGGGGATGGTGTGATCGACCAGTGGGGCACCGCCATGGGCTTGCGCAACAGTGCCAATATTCTCATGAATCAGTCCATCGCTTTTGGAGGGTCGTTCTTCTATTATGATGAGCAGGGAGACATTGAAGTAAGAGTTTCCAAACCAGAAAAGGAACTGATCGGTAATTTAGCGCGGATGTTGTTTGTCGATAAAACTATGTCACCATCAGGGGTGGGAAAATCCGGAGCTGAGATGATCCCTGGTTTTCTGGCCGGCAATTATGCCATGGTAGTGGGCATCGGATCCTGGGCACGTCAACAGGTAGTAGAAAATGCTGCTGAAGGATTTAATTGGGCTGTTATGCCCCCCCTAAAAGCAGTCACTCAAAATATGGGGGTTAATACCCAAACCCTGAGCATCCCCAGATCCTGCAAGCGAACTGCCATTGCCATGGAATTCATTCAATTCTTACTCAGCTCTGAAAATACCACTCGCCTGGCCGCCTCGGACTGGATGCTGCCCACCCGCCAGTCAAGTCTGGAAGATCCCAGACTTCAGGCTGATTCAACCGGCTGGAAAGTGGTTACAGCGAATGCGCAATTCCTGTCAACCGGACCCTGGGTGGGTCTGCCAGGCTATATTGAATGGAAGAGTCGTGTGGCCAACCCCATATTTCAGGAGTTTTTCTCCCAACGCATTAGTCTGGACGAAGCAGCAGAAAGAATTGAAAGCGAAAGCAACTCGGTTCTGGCACGTTATCAGGTACGGGGTCTTAAGTGGTGATATTTAATTCCACATCATCTATGTACTCTCAGGTACATGAATTGGTCGGATCTTCAGGCCAGAAGTACCTCGAATGATCGTACGTTATCTGGATTTTGTTGAACGCCTAGAATTTGAGCTGATCCAGCGGGAAGATGAAGGCAATGATATATCCCCTGAAAAATTAAAATTTCAAGCTATTCAGCAACGAACTGAGCTGCAATTTGCTACAAAGAATCAGACTGAAGCTGAACAAATACTTAAGCAACTGAGTTCTATGGCTGTTCCAGTCGAATTAGCCAGGAACGAGCCCAACAATATCCATGAAATAAAAAAGAGTCTCGTACCCAAGGAGCAGTTACCAACAGGCGCAGAGCTGGATCAAACTGATCTCTATAATGCCATACTTGGTGGCTGGCTGGGTCGAGCCGGCGGGTGTCTCTTAGGTAAACCGATCGAGCGCTATCATCGTACAATCATCCGGGAAATTCTGGAATCCAATGATGCCTGGCCTCTGGATAATTATTTTACCCAGGTAGGCATGCCTCAGGAACTTTTACAAAAATATCCCTGGAAGCGACGCCTGGGTTTTGAGAGTCTACGTGAAAATATTCAGTGCATGCCCGAAGATGATGATCTCAATTTCACCATGCTGAATCTGCATATCCTTGAAACAAATGGACCAGAATTTACCAGTGAAAATGTAGCTGAAGCATGGCTGAAGAAGTTGCCAGTGTATGAGGTGTTCACTGCCGAACGGGTAGCCTATAACAATCTTTTAAACGGAATCTCACCACCGGACTCAGGTGAGTATTTAAATCCATTTCGGGAATGGATCGGCGCCCAGATTCGGGCCGACCTCTGGGGCTATGTCTGCCCAGGAAATCCCGAGCAAGCCGCAGAATTTGCCTGGCGCGATGCCCGCATGACCCACACCCGGACCGGTATTTATGGTGAAATGTTCTTTGCTGCGGTCATAGCTGGCGCTTTCGTCGAGTACGATATAAGAAAATTGATCCAACTGGGGTTGGATCAGGTCCCCTCCGGATCGCGTTTCTCCAGAGCGATAAAAACGGTGTTGGATATTCCGATTGAAGCGAGCGATTGGGAAGCAGTAGTAGATCAACTCTATGATTTATTTGGGCATTATCATTGGGTGCATACCATCAATAACGCAGCACTCACCGTTGCTTCGCTGATCCATGGAGCAGGTGATTATGCAAGAACCATTACAAATGCAGTCATGGGTGGTTGGGATACAGATTGCAACGGTGCTACAGCCGGATCTATTGTTGGTATTCTCCAGGGGGCAAAAGCCTTACCTGAGAAATGGATTCAACCTTTAAACAATCAGATTCGCTCTAGTTTAGGTGGCTTTGATCGATCCAAGATTACCGATCTTGCCCAACGTGCGGTTGAGGCAGTCAAGCGAGTGAACACCGAGAGCGATTCAAGCAATCTGACTCGATCAGACGATTATTAACTATTAGAAGGATATAGAATGTCATTAAGAAAAATGAAAATTAGTCAGAAAGAGTATCAGTCAAGAGCCGAGGGCTGTCTCGTGGGTCTCGCCATTGGCGACGCATTTGGGGACGCAGCTCGTGATCCGGAGAACCAGTTTCTGTATGGTATCACCATGGATTGGCCGGAAAAACCAACTTTTAGTACGGATGACACAGAATTCGCCCTGCTCAGTGCCGAAATTCTGATCAACTCCAAGGGGAAGCCAACTCCGGAACATGTGTTATCAGCCTGGAAGGAACATGTCCTGGTCGAAGATGAGCTTAAACGTGGAGGTGCCAGCGAACGGGAAGCTGCCACCAATATTCGTAGAGGTCTTACCGCTCCGGAAACTGGAAAATATAATGCCTATTCCAAGAGTGATGGCGCCGCTATGCGCTCTGCTCCCATGGGAATCGTGGCTGCCGGGGATCCGGTGTTGGCTGCAGAATTAGCCAGAATTGATGCTGAGATCAGTCATGCAGATGACGGTATCTGGGGAGCTCAGGCAGTTGCCGCTGCTACAGCCGTCGCCATCGCAGACGGATCCGTCGATGAGATCATTGCAGAAGCCCGGAAATGGGCACCAGCCGGGAGTTGGTTCAAGCACACCTTCGACACGGCTTTTGCCATTTTAGAAAAATTCGACTATGTTATTGAGGATGCCTGGATGCCCTTGCATAGAGCGATCAGGTGCGAGTACAAAGCTTCTGTACCAGAAGCAGTGGTTTCGGCTTTTGCTGTTTTCAAATTGACGGCTGGTGATTTCAAAAAGGGGCTGCTATATGCCGGAAATTTCGGACGCGATACCGATACTATTGGTGCCATAGTGGGAGCATTAGCTGGTGCCTCAAAAGGTATCGGGGCAATTCCTGAAGCATGGATCGACAATGTCCGTACCCCCCACGGCACTTGTCTGCAATTTACTGCAAAACAGAATCTGTTTGAAGTGGCCCGGAAGCTGGTCGAACTGAAATAATCCGGGCTAAGCCTGTCGGGTGGATGGTTCAAGGAAGAATACCAATTGGTATAAATGGGAGCTGCAAGTGATGTTAAGTTTACTCGTTCTATTCATGGTAACGCTGGTCTCATGTCAGGCGCAGACACTGCCTGAGTACCACAATATCTCCACTGAATATACCAAGACTGTCAGTCTGGATTACCTGCTTTACATCCCTGCTGATTATCGACCCAATGAAGCCTGGCCCCTGGTCTTCTATCTCACGGGTCTCGAGGGTGTTGATGATATAAATATGATCAGAAATTATGGTCCACCCCAATTCGTAGAAAATGGGATGGAGCATGATTTTTTTATTGTGGCACCTCAATTACCCGGTGATGTACACTGGGATCCAGATGCCCTTAATGCTCTTTTGGAAGAGGTTCAGACTAATTACCACATTGATGAAACTCAACGATTTATTACTGGCATTGGTGATCGAGGAGGCTGGGGCGTCTTTGAATTTGGCGTCAGTTATCCTGGAATATTCCAACGTTTTGCTCCCATGGGAGCACCCGCCTGTACCGAGATCTGCAGACTGGGTGAGGTATCGACATGGATGTTCCATGGAGCCCAGGATTCTCTTGTTCCAATAGAGGATCCCGAGAATATGCTGTTTGAAATGCAGACCTATTGTGGGACAACTGAGGATCAATTAACTATATACAGTGATCTGGGCCATGAAGTCTGGGAGCAAGGTTATTCAGAGGAAGGTTTTTGGGAGTGGTTTGTTGGGACAGCACCCTCTTTCACTGGTCCTGCATCAGTTGCCAGTCAGGAAACATTCTCAATTGATATCTCAAAAGAGATCGATGATGATTACCTGTTGTATCTCCCCGTAGGTTACGATAGCAATGATGATAATTGGCCCCTGGTGCTTTTCCTGCATGGATCGGGGAGTGCCATCCAAAATATTGACGAAATCAGGCATGGTGGACCACCCCTGCTGTATGAACAGGGAATGGATTCAGATTTCATTCTACTCTGTCCTCAGCTCCATGCCAATGTGCATTGGGATGTGGACCGTATTAATGTGTTAACAAGGTATATCATGGAAACATATCGGGTTGATGCCAGCCGGGTTTATATCACAGGACTTAGTAGAGGTGGGTTTGGAACCTGGGAATATGCTGTGAGTTACCCCAATCTTTTTGCGGCAGTTGTCCCCATAGCTGCCCGGGACGTGCCGGGCGTAGAACGTTTGATCAATTCGAATATAGCAATATTTCATGGTGCCTTAGATAATGGTGTGCCCTGGCAGGGTTCTCAGTTCATGTACAATCGACTTGTAGCTGTGGGTGCCAACGTCCAGCTCACCTTATTTGATGGTGTGGGTCATAATGCCTGGGATCCAGCCTATAACACAGACGGATTGTGGACCTGGCTTTTGAGTCAACAGAACGATGCTGTTTCAGTATCTGCAGATAATATCAAGTTGGCTGATAGACCACGGTTGGCTGGTAATTATCCCAATCCCTTTAATCCATCAACTACCATCAGCTATAGCCTACCGGTGCAAACCTGGATCACCCTGAAGATCTTTGATGTGTTGGGTCGTGAGATATTAAATCTGTTGGATGCCACTCAAACGCCAGGCTATTATAATGCCCTGTGGACGGGAGCTGACAATTCCGGAAACCTTGTGAATGCCGGGGTCTATTTTTGTCAACTCCAGGCTGAGGATTACACAAGGACCATCAAGATGGTTTATACCAAGTGATCTGAACAACGGGAGAACCACTATTCTATCCGACTATCCGAAAAAAGGCTAACGGGGCAAAATATTTAGCTAGCTTGAGCAGTGTATAAAAATCGAGGGGAATTGCTTATGAGAAACATTTATTTATTAGCGAGCGTGTTTTTGCTAAATCAATCTTTATTTTGCCAGGATCATATCCACTGGGGCTCTACTGGTGATCCACTAAACGGTTTAACCATCACCTGGCATGCCTCCAGCCTTTCATCAACCGGTGACCAGATAAAATGGGGTTATACTTCAGCTTATGAACAAGGCGCCTTTGATGTTGACCACCGGGATGACTATGGTGGGTATTTATTTGACTATACTTTCCCAACTTTGAACGCCAACTCCACCATACACTATAATATCTATACCGATGATGAATGGGGACATGCAACCAGGACATTCCAAACCTCAACGGATCCAGGTTCAACTCAATTCTCCTTTATTGCAGGTGGTGATAGCCGGACAAATATGAGTGACTGGCAAACTGCCGCCAATTGGCTCGCCAACGAGTCTACGGACTTTCATCTTTTTCTGGGTGATCATGTTAACTCAGGAACGTCTACAACGGACTGGACCTACTGGTACAATAATGGGGTAAACTATTTGGAAAGGAATTTAATCTATCATACCGCTGGAAATCATGAATATGGCTCGATCTATCTAAATCAATTTGTCATGCCCGAAAATGAGAGGTGGTATTCTTTTGAATTCGGGAATGCACTGTTTATCTGTTTGTTAACTGAAGAAGATTTTTCTACTCAATACACCTGGTTGGTGGAGCAGCTTTCAACTACAGATAAAACCTGGAAAATTGTATTTTTTCATAAGCCATTCTTCTGTACCGGAAGCCATGTTGATGATATGACTACCTATCGTGATACCTGGTGGCAGGCATTTGATGATTATGGTGTTGATGTCATTTTAGGGGGACATGTCCATTATTATTTAAGATCAAAGCCGATCAATTTGAATGTTAGCAGTACTGCTGCAGTTGCCGAATACGGGAGTGAGCCGGGTCAGGGCCGACTACAAATACTATCAGGAAGTTATGGTGCTCCCGTATATGCCCCAGGGACCGGCTGGTTCATTGAAGAGAATCTGAGCACTATGAATTATACGAAGTTCGAGATCGATGGTGAAGTGTTGGTCATGAATGCCTATAACATGGTTGGAACACTGATCGATAACGTAACTATTAACAAAGGTGCTGCCAATATTGCTGATGGGGGAGCAACTGTTCCATCAGAGTATAGCTTGGATCAAAATTATCCCAACCCCTTCAACCCTGGCACGACTATACTTTATAGCCTACCGCTGGCAAGCAAAACTCAACTTAGTATCTATAACGTATCGGGTCAATTGGTTACCACCTTGACTAACAATCATCACTTGGCTGGTAAGCATAGTGTTCATTGGGAGGGAACCGATGGATCAGGGAACCCCGTGAGCGCTGGGGTCTATTTCTGTCGTTTGCGTGCTGGCGCATATAGCCAAACCATCAAAATGGTATATCTCAGATAAGTCTCAGCCAGTTTCCGGAGGCTTGTCGTGGCTTAAGGAAACACAGGCGGAAGCGTAACGACGATCCACCTACGCCAGACTTGACTTAACCTTAGGGTGGACAGGTCAATGTCAGGGAGGATTTGATTGTCACCGAATGATTTATCGATACTCTTGAGAGTTACTTTTGCCATTATGTATCCTTAAAATAATTGGAACAGGCAGAACGCAGAATATTGAATCAACAAAACAAATAATAGTGGCTAAAATAATAAAATCAGTCCTTAACATAATTGAATATATGGAAAAATAGTCAGTATTTCTGGCTCAAATTTCAGCATCGACAATACAGCGGAAACCGAGCATTCCAGCCCGATCCTTGCTGGGCGCCATAAGTAAATATTTACCGTGCTGGTCAAGCTGATAAGCTTGTGGAAAATACCAATGAGAGCCCTGAGGCTGATATGAACAGCCTCCTCGTAAAGCTGCAGCCCGGGTATGATCATCCCAATATTCATCTGTCCACTGCCAGACATTCGCCACCAGATCCATGACACCAAAGGGACTGGCTCCGCCGGGGTGAGCATCAACATCTGCCGGGGGCAGTGATGTTCGACTCTGGTTCATTTGGGGTACAGCTGCATTGTCCCAATTATTACCCCAGGGAAATAGACGTCCATCATTACCCTGGGCGGCATACTGCCATTCCCATTCATGCGGTAATCGCTTACCCGCCCAACTGGCGTAGGCCCGGGCGTCTTCCATCGATATCCAGGTGACGGGCTTATTCTCCCAGCCTGTCTGAGGGTGGCCGTCTATCCAGTCGCGCAGAAAGTTATGGTCATCTAGCGGTTGATACCCGCTGGTTTCCATGAATTTCAAATATGCTTCGTTGGTAACGGGATAGCGATCAATATAGTAGGGCTTCATCGATAGATGGTGCTGATGAGTTCGCCGAGGGGAGTGTTCCCAGGGATACTGGAAATCAACTCCCTCCCACATAAAACCCTCAACCTCAATTCCACCGACGCGGAAGACAAAATCACCAGCTGGAATAGCTACCATTTCTGGGGGCGTCTGGGGAGCTGGTTTTGTGGCCTCGATGGCTCGGATCGTTTGGGGTAGTGACTTCCAGACATGCGCATAACTTTGCAGAGGAGTTCTGGCAAACTCTTGCATAGTCCCCAGAAATTTAAGCAGGTCCTTTGACTCAGAGCCCTCCTGGACAGCGAGAATTGCTCCGTAACCTTTGGCCTCCAGATCCACACTGATGATGGCCTCACTATCCTTGACCCTGGGTGCTAACAATTGCCCGCGCCAGATATCATAAAAGCTGACGCCCTCAAACTGTTTAACAACCAGCTGTTCGCCACCCATATCATATTCATTCCGATTTACAATGGTCCACAGACTGACATTATCTGACGGAAACCGGGTGGCAAAGACACCCTGTTGCAGAGTCTCTGCATAAGGCTCCCAGTCTGGACTCACCAGTAAAGCGGAAAATTTCCTGAAGATGGTGGCGATCCGTCGTAATGTTTCGCCATCTCTTGGGGTGAATTGATTCCAGATTCCCCAAATATTTTCCCAGGCGTTATAGCCATGACCATTGAAGAAAATATAGTGAAAATCATCTGTACGGTCCCTGGCCCAGCGATTCTCTACATTGGTAAGATGTCTTGGTTCAAGCCACTTAAGCTTGCTAACCGCAGGTACGAGACTTGTGGAGGCCTTGCCCCAGGTCTGGGTGTTCCAAGCCAGGGCATCATCGGCCAATGGCCAGGTTTCAGGCTGTAGAACAACTGGATGACCCGTATCATCCGAAGCTTTCCTGAATGCGTAGGGGACACTAAAATATGTATCACCATTGATGCCGTCAGCTTTTACTTCTGCGGCCAGGTCAGTGATTGCCTGGAAGTCAGGCAGGCCTACGTCACGGGTCCCATTGTCCCAGGGCATGGTGGGCAGGAAAACCTTCACGCCGCGTTTATGGAAATCATGGATGATCTGTTTTAGCCCTTCAATACCACCAGGCAGATCATGAGCCAGATCAATTTGGTTACGATCATCCAAACCAATATTGGGGTAGATATACCAAAGTAGAACACTATCGATTCCACCAAAACGATTTTCAAGGTCATCAAGATATTTGTCGATGGTATATTTCCCGGCAACTGGATCATAGAAAAATCTGTCCTCAACCATCATTTGGGCGTGGACATAGTTGCTTTGCGACCAGGCAAGTTCCTTGCGTTTATACTCAGCATCGTTGTATCCGATGCGCATAAGGTGTTCTTTGCGCCAGATCTTCATTCCTTTACGCCAGGCTTCGACGCTATTCTGTACATCGATCTTCCATTGACCAATATTTTGAAATGGCCAGGCTGGCATATTCCCCGGTGTAGGAAGGTGAATGGGCAGAGTATGTGGTTGAACAAAGTCCGTAGATTGCGGGTTTGGAGCTGGAATTCCTTTATGAGTCTTCGATTCTGGCTTATCTGGATTGTGGATATTCAAGAGGAAGGATCTCCTTGGTTTGGTCAATATTAGTATTACAGTTCAAGCCGGGACTTGTGCTCTTTCCACTACCTGACATCGGTCAATAATCTTTGTGCACAGCCCGTTATTCTATCCCAATGTCCACCTGATTCTGGAACTGATTGCGAGCCGGATTAATGGTACCCGAATATAACTTGCAAGCGCTTGTGATTCAACAAAAGCGGTTAGTATTTATCATAACTTTATCAGGCAAAGCGACACTTGCCCCCTTGAGACATACTGCAAAGTAGAATCTTAAATGGCAGCGTGAATGGTTGACTTCACTGCTGCTTTCCGCCCTCCCGCTCGCCTGGCCTTTCGCAAAATCATGGGGGAACCGCTAAGGACTGCGTGAGGCGCTGATGCCCACCACTCAATTGATTTTCAGGGTTCCACATGCTGCTTTAAATTTGTACTTTATGTTATTCCGGTTTAGGGAATGAAAAATATTTAGGATGACAACTGATAATAGCCCAGGAGGACCTATGAACACAACTCTGCTCATCATCTCTGGATTAGTGATCATCGTTTATCTTTTGATCAAAGCTGAATTATCGGACCAGCGGCGACAAATCTACATCTTCAAACCCTTGGCCACCCTGCTGGTGATATCAGTCGCTTTTATGGCCTTTCTGCAGCCCAACAATAACACTTTGTACACTCAATTTGTATTATGGGGTTTACTGTTTTCACTAGGTGGTGATCTGGCCTTGATGTTTCCGCGAAACCGGAAAGCCTTCTCCGGCGGGTTGGGATTATTCCTCACAGCCCACATAATCTATTCAATTGGTTTTTTTAAGCTGGGTGGCTATTCAAACTGGCTCATGCTTCCAATACTGATCTTATACCAGTTTCACCTCAGAATGCGCGGTATACTCTTCACATTTTCCAGTTTTACTGCACTTAAAAATTTCACCATAGCTACCGCTATGCTTCAAATTTGAAGCTTGTAAAACAGAAAAATGTTTTGACTCTACACAGCGCATCTTGAACTGAAACTGGCATTATTGATCTCAGGATTCAGTTTTTACAGACTGATCCATGCCCAGCTTGGATCAATGAAAGGACCGGTGGTCGCTTACATCAGCATCATTTCTATTATGGTGGTCAGTGCTGCAACAGGCCTTTGGAGTCCGGTCTTCGATCTGACTCAGAGCTTTATGATCCTGATCGGAGCGCTATTATTCTACTGCTCAGATCTGATCCTGGCTGCCAATCGTTTTTGGAAGCCCTGGAAGTATAATCGTATCAGTCTCGCTTTTTATTACAGTGGACAACTGTTAATAGCACTGGCAGCGGGTTACTCAACTTGAAAATAGGGTAATGGGGCAACAGCCGGTGTGGAGGTCAGAGCTCAAATTCAATGTGGTTTGTGCGCCAGGCAATTCAAGTCAGTTTTGCAGATCACTTCCAAAGCATTTGTATTATTCTCCCAATACCTGATCCATAACCCAGTTTGTGCTTGCCGCAGTTATTCCTGTGCTGGGACACGCACCCTGACCTCGGAGATCATCCACCATGAGCTGGATGAGGGGTTGTTGGATGTGAGCGGGGTTGGGTATTACTAATTTATTTACCCCTGATCCAGTAGTTATTGTAACATCGGCATCAGCAAAATGAGTGTATGCTATTGAGCCTTTACGGCCCCTGATCTCGGTCCGGTCAAGATCTTCATCAGCGTTGAAATCCCAGAGTCCCAGTCCTTTAACACCATTATTAAAGTTAAAATTCGCCTCAACTCGATCCTCAGCAACGTAGTACCCACCGGTGTTGCTGGTTTTTCCATTGGCAGAAATGATATCACCCAGAAAAAATTGTGATAGATCAATAATATGGGAAGCCAGATCGCAAAAATATCCACAGCCAGCCAACTCAGGCATGACTCTCCAATTGTCTTTCCCCTCCAGATCGACCTCTTTGACCTTATATAACAGCTTGATATTTATAGTGTGGATGGGTCCCAGGATCCCAGAATCCAATATTTCTTTCACTTTCAGGAAACGGGGGAGCGCCCGCCGGTAATAGGCGACAAAGAGCGGGACGTGATGGTCCTGGCAGAGTTGAATCATCTCCAAACACTCAGCATAACTGTTGGCCATGGGTTTTTCCACATAGACCGGCTTGCCAGCTTGAGCAGCCAATTGCGTGTAATGCAGGTGGGTATTGGGCGGGGTGGCTATGTAAATGGCGTTGATCTGGGGATCCATAATTAAATCTTCAGCCTTGTCGTACCAGCTTGGTACCCCGTGGCGCTGAGCGAAGTCTTTTGCCAGTACACCATTTCGCCGCATAACTGCAGAAAGAACAGAATGCTTAACATTCTGGAGGGCCGGACCACTTTTTATTTCCATGACATTCCCGCAACCGATACTGCCCCAACATATTTCCTGCATAAACATTCCCTTTGACTATATTCACCCATAATATGATGCGGATCATATTATAACTTAATTTTATGATACGAATAGCGTATCATGATCGAATAAATTGCCTGCTGGAGTATAGTGATGAAACAGATGTTCCTGATAATTAATATGCTAATCGTTGGAATGTTAAGCGCTGAAGAGGATACAATGATCGGAAAAACTGCACCTGATTTCACGCTGCTGGATGAGCAGGGAGTCAGTCATCATTTGGCTGATTATATCGGTCAGGATGTGGTGGTCTATTTTTACCCCAAGGATGATACGCCAGGATGTACCACAGAGGCTTGTGGCATCAGGGATAATTATTCCGTGTATCAGGAACGCAAAATTGTCGTGTTCGGCGTGAGTTGGGATAGTAGTACATCGCATTTAAAATTTAAACAAAAACATGATCTACCCTTTTCGCTGTTATCGGACCTGGATAGGTCGGTGTCCAGGAACTATGGCTCTGCCGGTCTGTTTTTCCCCAAACGCAAGACCTTCCTCATTGATAAAAAAGGGGTCGTATTTCGGATCTATCAGTCTGTAGCGGTAAATACCCACGCGCTGGATATCCTGAAGGACTTTGATGAGTATTACGCAGGTTCCAAGCCATAGAGGAAGGAAATGATGCTAAATTGTCGATCCGGATCTACTGAAAAGGCTCCCGCATCTTTTGGTTGAGAGTTTTTTTATGGGATTCTTTCCGGGCAGGGCAGCAGGGTTTTTGGGTTTTTTTTCACAAACCCCACCACAAATTCTTGAGCCAGCCAACCCAGCTCGTTATTACTGGGACTCTGGACAAAATACCAAAGACCCCTCTGTTCGACTATAAAACAATGCCCGCCAGGCAGTGCGTGCCCGATTATTCGCGAATCCTGGGTGAGCGTATCAGCGTATAAGGGAATTTGGTAATTTTTAATGATCCAGGCCTTGGACCGATCAAGTTTTCTACTCAGCTTACTGACTGACATCAATACAGTGAAATCTTCACAGTTTTCCATGCTCACATCCGTGAAAGTATGCGATCCACCAGTGCCTCGATCCCGGGTGAGAATAGTACTATATTTCTGATTGGCATTTGACCCGCTGTCACAATTGAACAGTACAATTGAAACCAGGACAAAAATTTGGAATTGGTATCTCATCGATACCTATTATCGTTGAACAGACCGGAATGTTAAGCCTATTCCGATAATTATATGGAATCTAGAGGCCGGTGGAAAAGATAGTCAAATTTTTTTAGCTCTTGTCGAGCCTGTCTGGTACCGTCCTGACCCAGGATTTGGTACAGGATACTCCAGAAGTTTTGACTGTGATCTTTCTGGATCGTGTGCGCCAGTTCATGGAGGAGTACATAGTCTCGCAGATCAGCCGGTAGATAGTATAGCTTTTGATTGAGGCTGATATTGTTATTTGCGGAGCAAGAGCCCCAGCGACTTTTTTGATTTCGGATGCTGACTCTCTGGTAGCTGAATCCACACTGCCGGGCCAGATCATCAAGACGCCGGGTCAGGGCCTGTCTGATAGTAGAGCGCGGTATCTCTGGCTGAGTATCGAAAAAATGCCGCGACAGTTTTTCAGTTTCCTGAACCTTCCTGGTAGCTTTTCTGATCCAACCCCCATGCTCCCTGATGAATACCAGGGCCTTTCTGGTGGACCAGCCAGGAGGCAGTTTGACTTGAAGACCCAGAAAGGGTTTGACAGACAGTTTCAGTGATCTGGATCGGTCACTTCGGAAAAACGTGATCCGCCCATGCTCAGGATGGTTCACCTGCCAGGTTTTTTGATCGGTGGATCTAATTCGCGAGAAAGTGCGCATCTATCCGGGTTAATTCGCGGGTTTTGTCAATAATAGATGGGTAGCTGAGATCGAGGATGTTGGCCATACGATGTTTATTATAACCGTACTTTTCGTAAAGGTAGTGGATCATTTCACGCTCGAAGATCTGGTTGACCTCATCCCAGGACAGATCGGTATGGGTATTGAGGTAAGTCTGCAGCTCATGTGTCTCGCCAGGGGGAGCCTCTCCTCTGGCTGGTAACTGATAGCCCCGTGATTTCAACCTGTTTTGAATGGAGTACAGGGTGGAAGCAGGCAAGCCGAGTTTTTTTGCCATCCGTTTACTATTTGAATTAGCGTCGGTGTGATGGAGGATCAGTTGATATTGAAAGATATCCTTGATCTCTTTCCAGGGTTTTCCGCCGGCAAAGGAAAAATGATCAATTTTCGCCGGGCTCCCACCGCCAACCACAGTGGCTTTTGCAGCTCGGCTTATTTTTAAATAAGCATCAGTGACCTTTTTCCGATCACCGGTCAAGCTGATACCATGCTCGGCATAGCGCTGGGAGTGATCAAAACCCAGTTTATAGTAATATTCTGCCTGAGCCAGGTCTCCATAGTGGTCCCGGTAGATATCCCCCAGGTAAAGACATTCGCCTGGCAGACGGGAAACGCTATCAAGCTGCAGGGCGACATCCAGAGCTTTTTTAATGTGCTCCACAGCAAGGTCAGGGTCCTGTCGTTTTTCAGCAATAAGAGCGAGATTTTCACCCAAAATGGGTAGAATGGGATCCAGAGGGCCATCCGGAATAATTTTTAACAAAGTTTGTTCGGCCAACTCAATCTTTCCCTGGGAGTAATATGCAATTGCCCGAGCGTTATGTGTTTGGTTTACGTATACGTTCAAATCCATTTGCCTGGCCATTGCTATGGCGCCATCGAAAAACTCATGTGCCAAATTGTATTCCTGACGATTCTTGGCAATTATCCCTATTGTTCTATATCCTATACATGTTGGTATATTCAAATTATGCGTTTCCAACTTCCTTAATGCGTTAATGATATGCCCAATAGGATAGCCATGTCCTCTAACTAGAATTCGGGCTATTTGAAAGTCAAAAGCAAGTTTAAAATGAGAATTGGTCGTTAGGTGTTTCCCAGAGTAAAGTGCAGATAGGTTAACAGGTAGATTCCTAATTTTATCATTATGCAAGGTAATGACATAATCATATAGCGAAATAAGCTCGAGACGAATATTCTCACGGGGAAAGTTCGACTGCGAGAATATCATTGAAGATGCCTTCCCCAGTTGAGTGTAACTTTCAAATTCTCGCCCCCGCAAGGATAAGAATCGGGATTCCCCGATCTTTAACAGCGGGAAGCGCCAATCTTCAGGGGCTATCTGTTGCCGTAGTCTTTGATAGAGTTCTTCCGTTAATGATACATTGCCAAAACCGATCATGAGCAGGAATTCCCAAAACTCAGTGTCCTTTTCAATTCGTCCCTGTTTATTAAGAGTGGACCCTGAGAGTTTACTTGGTAGTATCTCTTGAAACTCTGATTCTTTCATGACCCAAAATAGGGTCAAAACAACAAAACGAAAATAGTTATTTTATGGCAGGAATATCGTGATGTTAGGCTTCCGGGTGGGGGTTAAAAGAGAAGGGGGACCGAAAATATTTTTTAGGCACCACGGCAATCAGCTGATCCATATCATCTCGCTCAATTACCTCACATTCCAAGGTATGACCGACGATCATTTTTTCCAGTTCCAGCTTGGCCAGAATACCTGGTAAGGTGGAGGCGGCCGGTTTATCCATGCCATGGATGCGAATTTTTTCGATCCGTTTCACGTGACCATCAGCTGAGCCATCTTCGATCTGAACGCTGATCTCAAAAGTATTACCGTCAACAATGCCTGTAACCAAGCCGCTGAGCTTCATTTTTTTCATAAGGGACATTCCCTGTTGCAATCCAATAACAGATCGGCGGGGTAGCTGTTGCTTGTTTGGACCAATGCTAGACATGTGATGGGACGACCGATTTACCGGAAAAGAAGGTTGAGTTTATATGTGGTGGTTAACTTCATATACAGCTAAAATCTAGTGCAATGAGACCGCCGGGGCAACAAAAATATTTATAATATATAAAAAATTATATAGAAAGTCTGATTAATATGTTATATTGCGCTTGGAGGATAACCATTTACCGGAGGAGAGTAATCATGAAATTCACCACATTAGTTCTTTTGGCTGTGAGCTTGTTTGTCGGATGTGAAAATCCCGGGCAATCGGAAAGTGCACAAAAACTTTATCAGGGGCAAATTGTTGAGACCGGAAAAGCACCCTTCCTGCTCAATAGCAACAGTCTGGCTAAAGTTTCAGAAGGAACAGCGATAATTAATGAAACCACGGCTGCTGGTACCGTGTACGGCTTAGTGGATGGGTCAGTTGTTTATGCGGCTAGCGGCGGGGAAGTGCTGCCTGGTGATACCTGGGTTGACAATCTGGATTCAAGCGCAATCGAAGTCAGCCTCACCGCTGGTCTGGTCATCACTTTTGACCAGCTTACCACGGTGACCATTATTGAGTCAGTCAATATCAGCTACCTGGATGAAAATGGTCAGGAGCTTCTTTTTTCAGGCAGCGGGGTTATTACGGCCATGGAAATATCGACTGGTTCGGATGGGTCGGTGACCCTGATCTCCAATGTAAAATTCTCAATTGGTGGTGAAGGTGGTGATCGTGGTTAAATTTGAGTGACTTAATCACTATAAATGCTATCTTAGCATGTAAATTATGAGGGAAATCCATGCAAAAGTCTTTGATTCCAGATAAAAAGACCAATGAATGGCTGGAGTTTATCAGTCGTCTGGGACTGGTCAATATCGGAGATGCTCGAGCGGTTTTTCTATCGGGTGACTATGCCCAGCTCGCTGACCTGGGTCAGAAAGCGCTCTATACAGCTGGTCGGGGGAAGACCCTTTCACTTGAGGGCAATCTCATTGGTTCCAAATTGACTTTTGATGAAGCTCAATTATTGGCGGAGACCCGTAATGCTGAACAAAATTATGCCATTAAGGATGAAGTCCTGGCCTACGTCCATTATGAACGTGGCCTCTTCTTTGAAAAATTCGGGGAGCTGTTTATCGGGTTAAGCCTATTCCGGTCGGCCAAACGCTTGGTTGAATCCAAAACACTTGATTCCATCATTGACTACCAAATATCAGCCCTGCAATTGGAAAATGGCACGGGCAGTTCGGTTGAAGATGCCCGCCATTGGATCAATTTCTTTGCAAATAATGACCTGCAGATCATGCATATTATCGCCCTTTGGCGTCTTGCCCTGCATCACCGGGTCCAGGCCGAGTATGGGGAAACCGATAAGCTATTGATGACAGCCCTGGAATTGGGTATTGACTACCAGTATTTCTTTCTCGTGGAGCAGGTCAAGAATTCCTATGGCTATTTGTTGTACAGTCGCGGTGACCTGGCCGAGGCCAGAGTACTTTTTCGGTCTCTGATCGAAAATATTGAAAACAAATATTTGAAATCCACGGTCTTTGAGAATCTCTATCTCACCCATTTTGACGAAGCTGAATTCGATACTGCCGCTGACTATCTGGTGCGGGCGGTGGATCACAGCCAGAAATATTCGATCATTTCGCAGATTCCTGATGAATGTCGCCATTTAGGCGACCTATACCGGGAAAAGCTGCAAGTACCTGAGATGGCCACCCACTACTACAATATTGGCTCCCAGGCGGCACTGAAGATGGCTGAATTTGGCTTCAAGCTGAAAGGTGACCGACTTGAAGTCGTCAAACGATTCGAAAACCGCTCCAAGGTCGGGTACAGTTTGCCCGAGTCAATTGGAAGCAGGATCGACCCATTTGCCTTTGCTGTCGGCAAGACCTGGAAACAGATCAATGACCTGTTTCAATTCTATCTGATCCGTAATCATCTTGAAACAGGTAACAATATAGCGAATCTTCCAGCGAAGCTGGGTTTGAAGCCAAGTACCTACTATGCTATTAAACGGCGTTTGAATCTACATGGGTTCAATTTCGAAGGGGATACGTCCCAATTGCCAGTCAATCTTAAAAAACGTGAGCAAGTCACACTGCGCGCCTACGTAAACGGCTTGACTGAATTAACCTGGGACAAAGCCAATCAGCACTTTGAAAAGGAGATCATCGAATTCCTCTTTAAGCAGGTCGGTTATCAGAAGACCAAATTGGCTGAGGAATTGAACGTGAGCTATCCGACTGTACTGCAAAAAACCCGTTCCCTCAAGAGTATCCAGGGGTGATTATTGATTAGCTGAATCTATTCCAATAAACGGTGTGTATTTCGTACGTCCTCCATGAGCCTCGAATGATCGGGGCTCATTTTTTTACACAGTCTCATTCTCCCAGGACTGCAGGTGCAGTCAAACCGCTATGGATTAAGAAAATATTACTTCAATAGCTGGCTCTGGTTACCTTGCCGTCACATTCCGCTGAGATAGGCCAGGATTACTGCAGGATCCCATATTTAACAGAGGTTTGGATTAGGGTGCCCAGGATCCGGATCAGCTCTTCACAAGCAACATTAAGGAAGCCTTGTAACACTCAGTATCATACTGGCATTAAGCCGATTTTATGTTTAAGTTAACTAGAATTTGCCGGAAGTCTGGATGAAGCTGAATTAGCGAACTTTAAGCTTTCTGCCAAAACAACAAATGTGATGAATGGATGCCATGACCCATGCGATATTATGAGCTGATCGGACTCAAGCGAGAACCCTTCTCCATGACACCAGATCCGGAGTTCTTTTTCGAATCCAAAGCACATGGTGAAATATTAAATCGCCTGGAAATAGCCCTGCGGTTAAATCGCGGACTCTCGGTGATCATGGGTGGGATCGGGACCGGCAAAACAACCCTCTCACGCCTTCTGTTAAGTCGCTTCATAGATTTTGGAAAAGATTTCCAGTTTTATCTTATTATGGATCCCACCTGGGAAAATACCAGGGAATTTCTGGTGTATCTCAAACGACTGTTTGGGCTTCGGGGAAGTTCTTTGTACCAGTCAGAAATGTTGAACCAGCTGGAAAATTTCCTCATCGACACTGCAATTAAAAAAGGCAAGCAGATCGTCCTTATTATTGATGAGGGTCAGAAAATGGGCGCTGAGCAGATCGAGGTGATCCGGACACTGCTCAACTTCGAGACCAACAGTCGTAAACTGATCCAGGTCGTGATCTTTGCTCAACCAGAGTTTAAAGAAGTGATCGATGCCCATGAAAATTTCAAGGATCGGATCGCTTTCGGTGCCAGGATCCCTCCGCTAGACCGTGAAGACACTATTTTGTTTGTAGATTTTCGGGTCAATGAAGCGGGTTATGAAGGGGAGAAACCACTTTTTTCCCAGGAAGCCAAGGAGATGATCTTTCAGCACACCGGCGGGTATCCCCGGAAGATCGTTAATATGTGTCACCATCTGATCGTAGATATGCTGGTCTATAATAATAAGGTGGTGGACGGCGCTGCAGTTCTAAGCCGTATTAATAGTGATGAAAATAATTATGCCGGCTAGTGGGAAAGACTCGGCGGCTACCAATAGACTTCTGGATCTGTTGCGCTCCCAACAAGCCGGTAAGTCTACCACGGAAGGCAACGCCAGCGGTACCATAGATACCGAGTCAGATGCGCAGACAGCAGACCCGGTAGTGGAGACTCAAGATCCTGCCGAACCAACCCCGGTAGACATAAGTTCCAGCATTGTCCCCGATACAATTGTGGACCAGCCTCCTCCTGAGACTGCCAGTTCCAAGCCGGTGACATCAGAAGAGATCATGGCTAAACTGGGAAATCTGGGGCCGAAGACCCAGCCGGATGTGCCGGAACCGACCCAGCCAGAAACAGCAGCTGTTGAAAGTGCCGCTCAGGGTGCAGCAGCAGCATTTACTGAGCCAGCGACCCAGCCAGATTCCCTGGCAACAGATGGGGGTGGACCGGATATTCAAACCACAGCACCTCCGGCACCTCCGCTTGACAATCTCAGTGTGAGTCTCATTGATCCCATCCATTTTCAGACACATAAAGATGTTGCCCAAGCTAACAAGGCCATCGATCTACTTTACGAGTTTAGCAACTGGGCCCTGGGGATTCGCCAGATCATCACCGTTCAGTGCGCATCTGACAGTATTCGGATTATGAAAATACATTCCGTGGGACCCCGCAACATCATCGAGGACATGGAAGAGTTCTCACTTCCCTACGAAACGGATAATCAGAAAATCACCCACCGGGATGACCTGTTGACCCACATTCTTGATACGCTTGATAAAAAGGTTTGGAAAAAAAATACTATGTTCCGGACTTATTCATCACAGATCGAGACCCACACAAAAGTTTTTAAGGCTCCCCCGATCAAGGGGCAGGAGTTTAAGGATCTCATCAACTGGTCCGCTAAGAAAAATCTGCCATTTAGTTCTGAGAATATCAATATCGACTACCAGGTCCTGGACTCTGAAAAAGGAGAGCTCAAGAAAAATATCATCATTGGTATCGGTAACAACGAGACCATCAACCATCTGAGTGATCTATATAAAAAGCGAAAATTCGATCTTCAGAGTATCGCCACCATCCCGTATCTGGATTGGCAAACCTTCAAACACTGTTATCCCGACCGGCTGGGTGGCTGTATTGCCATCGTCCACATGAACAAAAAAGAAACCACCATTACCATGGTAAAATCAGGTCGCCTGGAATTCAACCGGGAAATGGCAATTGGCGTTGAGGATTATAAAAAAGCACTGGTGCAACGGGTAATGGTTGGCAATGATGCTGTCAATATCACTGAAGAAATGGCCCTGGACTATCTCATGCGTTACGGTATTCCAGTGGATACCAAGGGAGATATTCCTGAATCTGGGATCAGTCTTTATAAGATCCATATTTTTTTAAGACCAGTTATCGAACGAATGACCGGAGAGATCAACAGATCTTTGGATTATTTCCGAAAACAGGTGGCAGATGTGGAGTGTCAGGAGATTTACATTACGGGACCGGGAGCCTCGATCCCAAATCTGGTTGAAACTTTTGAAAAGCAACTTGAACGCAGTACCGAACATCTAAATCCACTCCGCCAGGGAGACTTTGAATTTTCAGAACAACTGGCTGTTAACTATCAGTTGTTTCCTACCTTTGCCACAAATTTTAGTCTAGCTCTGAAAAAGTCCACGGGGATCAATTTGCTGCCGATTCGCAGGAAACAACACTTCCAGTATAAGATGTTCAACAAATTTGCCCTGTTAATTGCCAGCATTCTAATCCCCATATATAGCATTCTGGGATATTTTGTGTATCTCGAAACAGGCAATATGGAAGAGAGTGTTGCCACCATGAAACAACAATGGCAGAAACTCTCAGAAAAATCCAAAGAATATTTTACCATGCTGGATGATCTGGAGTATCTGGGTAAATACTGGGGTTACCTGGCTAATGACCGGATCAATTCAAGCAATCAGATCAAATTGCTCAAGCTCATCTCATCTGAAATACCAGATAATATTAAGGTGACATCCCTGGTCTTTCGTCCAGCCAGTAGCCAGGGGAATGGTAACACCATCCAGCAGGATGCTCACATCGACCGGATTGCCATGAGTGGTTTCGTGAATGCCAGTGCCGGTATTGCGGATATCCAACTGACCAACTTTATTATGCGTCTTGAGAGCTTAAATATGTTCACCAGCATTGATCGAGAGATCCAGGGCAATCCTGGCTCAAATGACACCAGACTCTTTTTCACCCTGAAAATGGGGGTTGGTATTTAATGAACCGGAATATTTTCTTTAGTACGCTCATTGCTTTGCTGGTAATCACCATCGGCTGGTTCTATTACACAGTGGTTGTGGCTGGCACCCGGATCTCAGAACTTGATTCTGAATTAAATGCGATCAATCAGCGTTTTAATGAACTAGCCATGGTTTCAGAAAGTTATGAAGAATTCAAACAGCGATTTATCGAAAAAGTCGCTGACTTTGATACCCTGAAAAGCGTGATACCTGATAATCAGGAATACGCAACAGCACTGGAAGAGATCAGGCAGATCGCTGAACGGCATAAATTACAGATTATCTCTCTGGCACCCATTCTAACTGATACCTATCCAGCATTATATATCGAATTGACCATTCCTAAAAATCATGTTGAGTGCTATCCGGTACAACTGAAATTCTATGGTGATTTTCTGACAATAGGAGCTTTTTTAGATGATCTTCTAGAATTGGAAACCCTGGTCAATATTGCAAACTTAAAGTTGGAAACTGAAACGGAGCATGGCGGGCTGCTCACTTGCGAATTAAATTTGTACACCTATATATTTATTGAGGGAGCGTGATCAATTGTTAAAACAGATGAATGCTCGTTCAATTGTTCTGCTGGTGACCCTCCTCAGCCTGCTGGGCTATTATCTGCTCACTTCAGGAATTATCGGTACCGGAGGCGGCGAAGGAGAAAATCTGTTCGGATTGCCCATTGGAGGCTCATCATCTCCTGAATTATCTGCCCAGGAAGCATCAAAATATAGAACAGCAACCCCCCTGCGAGCCGTTATCTGGAAGGGTGGCTGGGAGTCAGACCCCTTTTATTATGCAGAAGCTGAAACGACCAATGCACTGGGTGGCGGGATACTGGGTTCTCTTTTTGGGACCCTGGATGGCGGGGACAGACCAAGTATTGTACTTACGGGAATTTCCTGGAACGGAAATATTGGTATGGCACTGATTAATGGCGATATATTGGAGGAGGGTGACCGAATCGTCGGCTACCAGATCACAAAGATTGCCTTTGACCATGTAATTATGCGAAAAGGTACCAGTATTGTAAAGGTCAACCTTGATGATTAAACACGCATTTACCATTTTAATTCTAGGTACAGTAGCCTTGGTTGCTGCTCCTAAATCGACCTTGAACTGGGTCTCCACGTTCGTGGCCAACGGTGAAGCCGGTGTCGAGATCTCTTTGTCAAACCGGGTGGATTTCAGGGAAACTATCGGGCAATCGCCCCCGAAGATCACACTGATCTTTCCCAAGACCCAATTGATCCAGGATGACTTTACTCGGTCCACCAGTGTGTCTCCCCTGATGCGTTTAGCCGTTCGCCAAAATCCCCATAACGACTCAGAGGTGATCGTTGAGATGCATTTTTCAAAGGTTCCTCAGTATACCACCCAATGGTTGGGAGACGACCTGCTCCTGGTCTCATGGCCAGAAGTCCGGGAAAGAAAAGCCCCGCGACGTCAAACTCGGAGAACCGATCTACCGGGAACCGTGAGCATGAATTTCAAGGGTGCTGATCTGGTTGATATCCTCAGATTGCTGGCTGCCCAACATCACCTCAATATCCTCACCGGTCCGGATATCGAAGGTGAAGTGACGGTATCATTAAAAGATGTTGAACTCTGGACCGCCCTGGACGGTATTCTGAAAGTGAACGGTTATGATTGGTTTCAACAGGGCAATATTGTGGTGGTCAAACCAACAGACACTGAGATGTTTGGTGAGTTGGAAACCCGGGTATATAAAATGGATTACGTGGATGCCAGTGCAGTCTCCAGTGCTTTGAGCAGTGTGCTCAGCGAGAAAGGCTCTGTCCAGCTATTTTCACCTGTCATGGCAGGATCGCGTGGAGGTGCCACCGGTGGCAGTGCAGGCGGGGCAGGCGGCGGTGCTGCTACAGGTGGTGCAGACGGTGGCCTGGCAGCGGCCCTGGGTGGCGGCGGTGGGGGCACAACTGGCGGTGGAGCAACTGGGGCAACTGGTGGAGCTGCTGGCGGTGGCGGTACAGCCACAGCATTTGACCATATCGTTATCACCGACATCGCCCAGAATTTTGTGCGGATAGAAGCGATCATTGGAGAACTTGATAAAAAAATTCCCCAGATCAATATTGCTGTAAAATTTATCGAGACCAAACTCAGTACTAACGAGCGTCTGGGCATCAATTGGACTTTAAGGGCAAGTTTGGAAGGACCTTCGATCCAGGAGGACGCTGGTGCTTTTGAGAATCTGCTTGAAGTTGGAACAGCCATCCTGTCGGGGGGAGCCGGTCAACTGAGGCTGGCAACCTTAAGCCTACCGGTCTTTTCCTCACTCATGGAACTCATGGGAACGGATGCTGATACACGATTACTCCAGGAACCCCAGGTGACTACTTTTGAAAATACAACGGCACGGATCGGCATAGGAACCAGTTATCCAGTACTGATTCCCCAGGTCAGTGCAGGAGCTTTTGGGACTGACTCATACCAGTTTGAGGATGTTGAGATCAATGTTTCACTGGATGTTACCCCCAGAATAAATGAAGGCCGCTATGTCAGTTTGCAGATTACTGCCACCGTTCAAGCCTTGGTGGGTATGGCTGGTCCCAACTCTGACCGTCCCATTGTTTCAGACCGATCCACTACTACGCGAGTCATGGTCGCCAATGGTGAGACCTTGCTTATCGGCGGATTGATCTTTGATCAGGTGAATGAAACGACCACCAGTCCACCGATCATTGGCAGCATTCCCTTGCTCAAGAAATTTTTCACCCATACCAACACCTCCACCGAGCAGCGTGAACTTTTGATCTTTATAACTCCCAATATTATCAATATGTAGGGCCAGGCCTCATGCAGTTAGATATATTAGATCTTCTTCAATTCATCAAGCAAAGTGGTGCTTCTGACCTTCACCTGCACCCCTTTTCCAGACCCATTGTCAGGGTCGATGGAGAGATCAGGAAGACTGACCTGCCTGAGATGTTGCCAGAAGATCTGCACATTCTTATCTATGGCATCATGACCGAATTTCAACGCAAACGGTTTGAAGAAGATTGGGAATTAGACTTTGCTGTGGCGTTCAAAGGGATCGGTCGATTCCGAGTGAATGTGTTTAAAAGTATTCACGGGGATTCGGCGGTGCTAAGAGCAATCAATGAGCAGGTAATCTCATTTGAAGACCTGGGACTTCCAGAAGTAATAAAAGATATGGCCCACCAGGACAAGGGCCTGTTCCTGGTAACAGGACCCACCGGTAGTGGTAAATCAACCACGCTTAACACGATTATTGACTACATCAATCGCACCCGGAAGAAGCATATTATTACCATCGAGGATCCAGTGGAATTCACTCACACCAGTCAACAGTCGCTTATCACCCAGCGGGAAGTCGGCACGACCACTCATGGTTTTGCTCAGGCACTCCGATCTGCCTTGCGAGAGGATCCTGATATCATCGTGGTGGGAGAGATGCGAGATCCGGAGACGACCGCTCTGGCAGTTACAGCGGCTGAAACAGGACATCTGGTATTCGGTACCTTGCACACGGTAAATACCACCAAGACCCTGGATCGCGTCATCGATCAGTTCTCCGCGAATCAACAAGATCAGATCAGAGTGATGATCAGTGATACCATCGTGACCATCCTCTCCCAAATGCTGCTTAAAAAGGTGGGCGGCGGACGGGTGGCTGCTTTTGAGGTCCTGGCTGGTACACCGGCCGTGGCAAATCTGATCCGAGAGGCCAAAACCTTCCAATTGAGGTCAATATTACAAATGGGTGCTTCAGCCGGGATGCAGACCCTGGAGCAATCATTGGCTAATCTGGTTAAAAATAATCTGGTAGAGATCGATGAAGCCATGCAAGTGGCTGCTTTTCCTGAAGATCTGGCCAAACTGGTGAAAAACTGATATGTATACTTTGCAGGACTTACTTACAGTTATGGTCGAGGCAGAAGCCTCAGATCTCTATGTTTCAGTGGGCGCCTTCCCCATGGTCAAGATTTCCGGGAAGGTTTATCCCATCGAAAAGGAGCAGCTTTCCCCCGAGAATTTGGAGCAGTTGAAACTTGAAATGCTGTCTGAGGAGCAACTCACTGCCTATCATTCTGAAAAGGAATTGGATTACACGCTGAGCCTTTCAGGAGTGGGACGTTTTCGGGTCAATTACTTTCGTCAACGGGGCACGGATAGTTTTGTAGTTCGGCAAATTGTTTCTACCATCAGTACTCTGGATGACCTGAACTTACCGCCGATTCTAAGTGAATTGGCCATGAAGGATCGCGGTCTAATTCTGGTGGTTGGTGCAACCGGATCAGGGAAGTCAACGACCCTGGCCGCCATGATCGATCACCGGAATGCCAATCGGTCAGGGCATATTCTCACCCTGGAAGATCCCATTGAATTTCTGCATCCTCATAAAAAGAGTGTGGTGAATCAACGTGAAATTGGTCATGATACAGACTCCTTTAGTAAAGCACTGAAATCGGCCCTTCGCGAAGCACCCTCAGTACTGCTCATCGGCGAGATCAGGGATCGTGAAGCCATGGAATCAGCCTTGAGCTTTTCCGAGACTGGTCACCTGGTGCTCAGTACACTCCATGCCACGAATACCTCACAAACTATTGACAGAATACTAAGTTTTTATGACCGATCCGAACAGGACTTGGCCCAGACCCAATTAAGCCAGAACATAATGGCTATTGTTGCTCAGCGCCTGGTTCCCATGGAGGATGGGAAATTGACTGCCGCCCTGGAGATCATGATCTCCACAGCCCGCATGCGCGATCTGATCCAGAAGGGCAGCATCGAATTGATCTCACAGGCCATCCGCTCAGGAGCTGGTGAAAACATGCAGCTCTTCGATCAGGCACTCTATAAATTGTATCAAGAAAAAAAGATCAGTGAATTTACCGCAGTTGAATTTGCAGATTACCCAACAGATTTGAAACTAATGATCTCATCAATGGAGCAAAGACAGAGCAGTCTTGAAATTAAGCTCCTGGAAGATGGGCCGGAATCGGAGAAGGAATAATTATGGCAGGGAAACGGATTCTTATTGTTGATGATGAAAGATTTTTTATTGAACCGGTAAAACGCTTGTTGGAGAGCCTCAATTATGAGGTGTTTGAAGCCTATGACGGGATCTCTGGTCTGTCCAAAGCCCGCGAAGTACAACCTGATCTGATCATGTTGGATCTGATGCTGCCGGGGATGAACGGCTATCAGGTCTGCCGCTTGTTGAAATTTGATGAGCAGTTCCGCGATATTCCGGTCATCATTGTCTCAGCCAAAGACAGTGATCGGGATCGTGAAGTAGGGACCCAGAGCGGGGCTGAACTCTACCTGGTAAAGCCTTTGAACTATCAGACTTTTCCAGCGGAATTGGAAGCTTTGCTCTAAAGCACATTTATGATAGCATTTTTTGTCATCTTATTCGGGCTGATCATTGGGAGCTTTCTCAATGTTGTGATCTACCGCTTTCCCCGGGAAGAGTCCCTGGCTTTTCCGGCTTCCCACTGTCCCCAGTGTGACCATCAGATCAAACCCTGGGAAAATATTCCCCTTGTCAGCTACCTCTTTCTCAGAGGCAAATGCTCCGCCTGCAAGACTTCCATTGCCCTGCGTTACCCATTGGTCGAAGCGCTTACGGCTTTGGTGTTTTTCCTGACCTACCTGAAATTCGGTTTGAGCCTGGATCTCCTGGTTTTTGCCCTTTTCGGGGCGCTTTTGATCGCCATTGCCTTGATCGATATTGATCATCTGATCATCCCCGATTCAATGATCATCATTGGTTTGATCCCCGGTTTCTACCTGTGGCTCAGTCGTCCGGAACAGCTGCTTACGCCTCAATTCTATGGTTTTGTTGGTCTGGGTTTCAGCTTTTGGGCAATTCGCTTTATGGGTGAATTCTTTTTCAAAAAAGAAGCCATGGGGTTGGGAGATGTCAAGTTCGCCGCTATGGCCGGCTGGGTACTGGGCTGGGATGTGGGCATCGTTTCCATGTTTCTGGCCTTTCTGACTGCAGCCCTTTTGTTTACCATCATGATCCCCATGGGGCTTATTGACCGTAAACAACAAGTGCCCTTTGGACCATTTATCTGTTTGGGGATCTGGTTGGGTCTCATGTGGGGTTGGGAAATAATCGATTGGTATTTAACCATGTTCATCGGAATATAGTCCTGTATGGCTGGAGAAAAAAAACAACTGGGACAACTCCTGCTTGAAAGTGGGCTGATCAACGAAATCCAGTTGAATGAAGCATTGACCTATCAGCGGGAGCACGGACTTGTTTTAGGGCGGGCTGTTGTCTCCATGGGACTGGTCGCTGAAAGTGATCTACTCAAGGTTCTGGGTGACCATCTGGGGCTCGCCAGTCTGGATATATCCAAGTATAGTATCCAGGATGAGGCCTTGATGGTGGTGAAAGAGGATTTTGCCCGCAAATACAGTATTATTCCCTTATTTCTCATTGAGAACACCCTGACCATTGCTACCGCAGATCCATTGAATATTGAAGTTATTGATGAATTAAGTCGCACCAGCGGTCTGGAGATCATGCTGGTATTATCCAGTGAACTGGAGATCGAACGCTCCATTGATCTTTACTATCGATCCACCACTTCCTTAGCTCAGACTCAAGCAGCCGGCGATGATGTCCGTATCGTTTCCCGAGAGATCCAGCAGGATGTTGAGATTGTCCAGGTGGTTGATATGCTCCTGTTCGAGGCAGTCAATATGGGCGCTAGTGATATTCACATAGAACCACGTAAACATGATGCCCGCATCCGTTATCGGGTGGATGGTGTCTTGCAGCAGTATTATTCCATCCCCCATGATTCAGTATCACCCATGATCTCCAGAATCAAGATCCTGGCCGACATGGATATCGCTGAATCCAGGCGTCCCCAGGATGGTCGGTTTCACTTTGCCCAGAAAAACGTCAAAGTAGATCTACGCTGTTCTACCTTTCCAACTCCTAACGGTGAGAAAGTGGTCATGCGTATTCTGGATGAGGCCAAAGGGAAGATCGATCTGTATAAGCTGGGATTTGAAGCACCCATTCTCAAGCAGTGGCGCAAGACCATTACCACCGCCAACGGGATCCTGTTGGTAACCGGCCCCACCGGTAGCGGTAAGACCACCACCCTTTACGCCACTCTAAATACACTGAATTCGGTGGCCGTCAACATCATGACCATTGAAGATCCCATCGAGTATTCGCTGGAAAACATCAATCAAAGTCAGGTCAATGTGAAGGCTGGATTAAGTTTCACGACTGCTTTGCGTACCATGATGCGGCAGGATCCGGATATCATTCTGGTGGGAGAGATGCGTGACGTTGAGACCATCGAGTTGGCCATTCGAGCCGCTTTGACTGGTCACCTGGTCTTCTCCACCCTCCACACCAATGATGCCTCATCAACATTTACCCGCCTACTGGATATGGGGATTGATCCATATCTGGTGAGTTCCACTGTCCGGGCCATCCTGGCTCAGCGCTTGATCAGGCTATTGTGTCCACGGTGCAAAACCCGGGTGGAGCCAGGTGAGGATCTGAAACGGGTGCTGAAGATTGATGAATGGCCTGACTATACCAGTATCCATGATCCGGTAGGTTGTATTCACTGCCGCAACTCCGGCTATGTCGGGCGAACCGGTGTGTTCGAACTGTTGATCCCAAACCAGGAGATCAGGGATCTGGTGATCAAGGGCGTTAGTTCTGATGAGATCGAAGCTACCGCTGTGAAAAATGGGATGTACTCATTGAACCAAGCAGCCAAGGAATACGTCCTGCGGGGGGAAACATCACCGGAAGAGATACTGCGAGTGACCCTATGATAGTGATACAACCATGGGATATTGCTCACCAGAGTTTGCGAGTAACCCTGTGACTGTGCCCGGGACAGGCTATAAGATGATGCAATCCTGGAGTAGAGATTGCGCTCATTCTTCCCTTGCGAGAACGAGCAATGCTGATCTCCAGGTCAACCGACCCGGGTTATTTTTGGACCCGCTAGAGCTTAAGTGCTAGTAGCGAAATATGTCCCGCCAATTCCTCATATTAATACCCAGACGTCAATCAGGCTCTCAAGCAGAAAAACTACTGCTCCAGCATCTGGCGCAGGTAGGCCAGATCACTAAGACAAATGATTGGGTCTCGCTCTTTAACTATGCCAGCATCAATAAATATTCAGCCATCCTGATCTCCTGCCTTGAGTATGCCCATGAATACCGGCTCTGGATCAAGGATATCAGGCGCTTACATCCCCATCAGTCCATCATACTTTTTAGTACGCGGGAAGATTTCGATGTACGCGTAATCAAGGAAACCTCCCGGATCTTTGGAATTTTAAGATTAACAAATGTTGAACATTCCCTGGCGTCTCTCATTTCCCGGTTAGACAATTACCACCATTTCAAACAGACACTGAAAGGTCGAATATCCAAAAAAATGCTGCACCCCGGAGGTTTTGGGGATTTTATTGGCAATTCTGAAATCATGCTGGATGTATATCGTCAGTTGACCAAGGTTGCCGCCAGTGATTATACGGTTCTCATCCAGGGAGAGAGTGGTTCGGGCAAGGAACTTGTCGCCCAGGCTATCCACCAGTTAAGTGATCGGAAGGAGCAGGCTTTTGTCAGTATTAATTGTGCAGCTATCCCGGAGAATCTCCTGGAGAGCGAGCTTTTTGGCTATGAAAAAGGAGCTTTCACCGGGGCGACCCAAAACAAGGCCGGCAAATTCGAATTAGCCCACAAAGGCACTCTGTTTCTGGATGAGATCGGGGATATGCCCCTGGCGCTCCAAGTTAAACTACTGCGTATTTTGGAAGATGGCCGGATCCAGCCACTGGGGAGCGTGAGAGAGAAGAAAGTGGATATTCGCCTGGTAACGGCCACCCATCGTAATTTGCTGGATCAGATCCAACAGGGTTTGTTCCGGGAAGATCTGCATTATCGGCTGAACGTCATTCCGTTGCAACTGCCCCCCCTGCGGGACAGAACCAGCGATCTGCCCCTATTGGTGCTCCATTTTCTGGAAAAATTACTCAGGGGTGAGGATCAGACGATCCAGCGGGTAGCCTGGGATCTGTTTACCGAGTTAAGGACACTCGATCTGAAGGGAAACGTCCGTGAGCTGGAAAATTTATTGACCCGCAGCGTCTTTCAAACCGATGGGGATTTGCTTACCAGGGAGGCCTTGCTCAGTGGGACCAGTGCCAGGCCATCTGTCGGTCACCCTGCTATTCCTCATGGAGCTGGAGCAGCTATCCAGCCCTTGTGGCAGCTTGAAAAGGAAGCCCTGCAGCGGGCTCTGGAACTGCTGGATGGTAACATCAGCCAGGCTGCAGTTCAATTGCAGATTTCCCGCACCGCGATTTACCGTAAGATCAAAAAATACGGTTTGGACTATACTCAGCCGGAAACCCATGCGGGAGCAGATCATGCCTGAATTCGCCTGCCGTATCATGAGTGATTCCGGCACCGTTGAGGAGCGGATAATCACTGCTGACTCCAAAATAGATGTATTTACTCTGGCCGAAGACCGGGGAGAGATGCTGCTTTCTGTGAAAGAGCATAAGGAAAGTATCTTCTCTGGTGGCGCTATTTTTAATACGGGCAAAAAGGTCAAACCAGCCGAAGTTGAAAATTTTACGGTCCAGCTGGGCATCATGTTCAGGTCTGGTATTACGCTGATCGGAGCTCTGGAGGCTTTGGAAGATCAGGCTGAGACCGATACCATGCAGTCTGTAATAAAAAATTTGATCAAATACATCAGTGCGGGTAAATCGCTTTCACAGGCCATGGAGAAGTTTCCGGGAGTATTTTCCTTACTGTACGTAAACATGATTCGGGCCGGCGAATCGGCCGGTGTTATGGAACAGATCCTGGAGCGCCTGGGTTCTTTTATTAAACATGATCAGGAGGTGACCCGCAATGTGAAATCTGCCTTGCGTTATCCCATGATCGTCTCCTCTGCCCTGGGGCTGGCGTTTGGCGGAGCCATGGTCTTTATCGTACCAAAATTTTCCACCATGTTCGCCTCCAAAGGCATCGCCTTACCGGTTCCCACTGTCATCATGATGGTCATCAGTGATTTTCTGATCAACTTCTGGCCCGTGGTCATTGGTGGCATTGTTGCGGGGATCTTCGCGCTTAAATCCTTCGCCAAGACTGAGAAAGGGCGTTTGAGCATTGACAATTTCAAATTACATGTCCCTGTTTTTAAAGATATTTTCCTCAAAACCAATATCGCCCGCTTTGCCCATATGCTGGAGACGCTGAGCAAAGGTGGTATCCAGATCATCAAATCCCTGGAAACCGTTGAACAAACAGTTGGTAACGCAGTCATTGGTCAGGAGATCGCCAATGCCCGGCGAGAGGTTGAAAAGGGGGTTGGCCTGGCTGAGGCATTGTCTAAAAGTAAGTATTTCCCCAAAATGACGATAAAAATGATTGCCATAGGTGAAAAATCAGGTGCCCTGGATGAAATGATGGCTAATGTTGCGGAACAGTATGACAAGGAGGTAGATATGAAGATCGAAGGCTTGAGTGCTGCCATTGAACCAATCATGACTGTGTTTATGGGTGGTATGCTGCTCTTTATGGCTTTGGGCATTTTCCTACCCATGTGGAATATGTATGGGGCTATTAAATAAATTAGGAATTAGGAATTAGGAATTAGGAATTAGGAATTAGGAATTAGGAATTAGGAATTAGGAATTTGTGTAATTGGTGGTTGGATAAAAGTCCCGGGGCTTGTCACGGTGTGGTGAGACGGAGACGGATGGGTCTTCCTCCAGCTAAATCAGAGACATGAACACAGCCCCTAGCGGACCCAAAAAAAGTTAGTGATTCTTCGAGACTTCGTGTCTTTGTGGCAAGATAAATATCAGCAAAAGGATAAGAAAATGAACCAGGACTCCAGCAAAAAAGGATTTCGTTATCAATTCTTCCAGCGCCAGTACCCGTCCTGGGTGTATGCCATTGCCATTGGTCTATTTGCACTGGGCGTATATATCTGGATCGAATATATTTTGGTGATAACAATTTAATATTCCCGGTGGAGACGTAAGATCTTACATCTCTACAGCACCATCACTTATTTACATTACTCAGTCCAGTTTGTATCAATCCGCTACACACCACTGTCACGATACGGAACAATTCAGGTGCTGCTGTAAAAAAGAAATCAATATAAACAGTAGTTTATAGATTGGCATGTCCCTTGCAATTAACCGGAGCATGAAATTTGAGACAACCAACAGGAGTCAGAAGATGTTACCACAAAAAAAAGCTGGTTTTACCCTAATGGAGTTGGTGGTGACCGTAGCCATCATTGGTACTTTGGCTGTATTTGCCGTACCGGCCTATCTGGATGCCCAGCAAAATGGTAAAGCCAACAAAGCTTTGGAGACAATGAATACGATCGGTAATGCCATTGTTAATAAGTATACGTCAGTGGCTCACTATGGTATTGGAACCAGCGCTCTGGCTCAACTCAATACAACGGGTAGTGCCTGGATCGCGCTGGAAGATGCTACCGTCCTGATCAAGTATGATCGCGGAGCTGGTGTAGTGAATGTCGTTACCACCGATCTATTCAAAGACGGTGTGCCCAAGTCACCCTTTGGCTCTGGCTGGGAATTTTTTGTCCACGATGATTCAGTCGGGGCTGCTTCCTGGTCCGGTAATCCCCCGGAGTTGATCATCACCAGTCAACCCATGTTCAAGATTCGGGACAAGAACCAGCCCCTGGTCTTTGAACAGTACACACTTTAATTCGTCAACAATTGGTAGAAAAACAAACCATATCAGGAGGATATGAAATGAAAACAAACAACAATCAAGGTTTTACACTGATCGAACTGATCATGGTCATTGTGATCCTGGGAATTCTGTCCGCAGTCGCAGTACCTAAATTCTTTGATATGACCACACAGGCTCATACTAAGAACAAGGCCGCTGTGATAGGTAATATCAAAAGTGGATTGCAGTTATACGCTGCTGATCGACTGGTCGTTACCGGTAGTAGATCTTTTCCTGCGCTGAATGTCACCAGCCTGCTGGATACTATTCTGGATGAGGTCCCAGATGGATGGTCATATATCGCTGGCGGTGGTACTGATCCTGACACGGTCGCCTATGACGATGATGGCACCAAATACATCTACGATGGAACCGGCGGCAGTATTACAGTAGTGCCGTAATCCATCAATCTCCAGGGACTTACTACCTGGCAGCTATTTGCTTTTTGGAAAGTTAACTGGAGCTCTAATAAGTTTGCCAGAGGTCGATTTATCGACCTCTGGCAAATTATGCAGGGTCTCCCAATTGCCTGGTAAATCTCCTGGCGTATGAGATAGGTCAGGTTACTGATCGATCCTGGATAGCGAAACCGCTGTTCACTGGCATCCATAGCTGTGACTCGGAATCTACCACACGTTTCCATTTGCAGTGCACCTGTGGAGGAAAATACTACCGGCATGAATAGTCAATTAGTGTGGCAAATGGTGCGGCTGGTCCTATTTTAAAATTGTACGATAATTAATAAAACCCATGAATTTATTTAATCACACATCGCAGCAAATATTTCGGAAGAAATCTGATCTACAGAACGGTTTCACGCTGCTGGAGGCCATTATTACGGTGTCCATCATGGGTATCCTGGCTGCCGTTGTGACGCCCACCTATTTGAAAACCCAAATAGAAGCAAAATTGGTCATGAGCCAAACCAATAGCCTTCAGATAAAACAGGGCTTGGTGAATCTATACCTGCAAGGCTACATGGAAGGCAACTACGATGTCTGGCCGGATGAACCAGCCGATAATCGCATGACCCAAACCTGGGCTAATTCGACAATCCTCTACGATGGTCGCTCAGTTGCCCAACTTTACAGCAGTTCAAAAATCATTATGAATCCTTATGAGAACCCCTATCTCTATTATCAGTTGCCCGAAACTGCGCAGGAACCAGCTGGGTTTCGGATCGATGATCCTGATACTGGGGTTTCGCAATCATTTAGACCGTGAAAAATGACAATGACCAGTCCGATCCTAAATAATTCAAGCAAGGGCTTCACCACCATGGAATTGATTATGGTGATGGCTATTATTGCCATCATCACTGCCATGGCAGTTCCCAAGATCTTTGGTATTGTCACTGATATTCGTGAGAAAGCTGTCAGTGAACGCCTGGTTGAGGACTTGAACTATTTACGCAACTATGCCCAGAGCCACCATGACACGACCTGGTTGGTGGTGGATGCTGCCGCAAATCAATACGGACTGTATGAAGGACCCACTGCCCTGGACCGAACCCTGATCCCAGATCCGCAAACCCAAGAGTCAAATATATTGGACCTGGATGTTGATTATGAGGGTGTCACCATCACTAGTGTGAGCTTTGGGGGGGCCAGTGAAGTCTCCTTCAACTGGTGGGGAACGCCCTCCTCAGGTGGTACAATTGTGCTCGATACCCGCACCATTACGCTGATCGCTGAAACCGGGATGGCCTATGAAACGCCCTGATCCACAATCCGGTTTCTCGATTATTGACATGATTGTCGGCCTGAGCATTCTAGCTGTTGCCATTGTGGGTATCATGATTGTCCAGCAAAATTACATCCAGATGAGTAGCAATGTAGAGCTTGGCTTACGAGCTATATCGCTGGGCAATTCGGTCATGAATACCATCCGCATGCACGCCTATGATGAAAATGCCAGCTCTCCCTGGAGCTCCACCATCGGAGCCAATACAGATGCCGGAGAAAGTGCTCTGGCTGACTATGATGATATCGATGACTATGCCGGGGCGACCTGGGACTTTTCCAGTGACGGGTATCTGGGTTATTCAGTGACTACGCGTGTCTTCTACATCGATATTGCCACCAGTTGGGTCGATAGCGTGGGACCAACCACCAGTTTTAAACGCATTATTGTTAGAGTCGATCACAGCGACATGGAAAGCCCGGTAGTCTTCTCATCCCTGGTGGCCGGGATATAATGGTGCGGCACACCATGGCACACGTCCAACAGAAAATGATTAGTAAATCTGCATGTCTTAGCGTCATTGTGGCTTATAACCCAAAAAGACATAACCCCAATTCTGTGGGGGGCTTCACGCTCATCGAACTCATCATATCTATCGGTCTCATGGCCATCATCAGTGGCCTCCTGGCTTCCATCATCGCTGTTAATTTCAATGTGTTATCTGAGGTGTCTGACCGAAAAAAGACAGTTACGCGGGGCATGTTGGCCATTAACCTGTTCCAGCGTGATTCCGGGATGCTTACCGATTCAACCAATATCATGATTGCTGATGATCAACAATACCGGTTCAATGATAAATATGGAAATACCTGGGAATACACCATCACATCGACCAATCTTACCCGGCAGGAAGTGGGTGTCGGTAGTGCCATGATCCTAGCTACACCAGTTGTTAATGCCGCTACCCAATTTACATATTATTCGGCCGGCAACACCGAGCTAAGCAGCACCCCCCTAAGCGAAAGCGATCGAAAGCTGATCCGACTGATCAAACTGACCCTGACCATGGATGATGGTGGTGATGGCGTGGCCCTCATGGCCATCGTTTATCCTGAAAACCTTAACATTTATAACAAGCCCCTGGACTGAGTGGGAAACCCCTATGACCAGAATCCTGCCATATCAGCACAAATATTTCGATTTATTCATGGCCAAAGAGGAGGGCTTAATTTGACCCCTCTAAAATATCCGGATCAATCCGGTTTTGGATTCTCCCTGATGGCCGTAGTGATCGCCCTGGTCATGGGTTTGGCTGTCTCCATCGCTCTAAGACAAGTTTCCACCCAATCCGCTGAATTGGGCGACATGTATGCCGCCAGCCAGGCCAGGTGGACCGCCATGTCCGGAGTAGAGTGGGGCATCCACAAGGCCGAGCTGGGTGAAGATGATGTCTTGGGCACCTTCGCATTTTTTAATAGCTCGGTCACCATTGATACCAGTGCCTCAGACGAAAACGGCAGCCCCCTGACCACCAACTGGTACCGGGTAATGAGTGTGGGGACCATGGGTGATGCTGAAAGTCGGATGCGTATTATTGCTGCTTTCTCACTTCAGACGGCATGGGCCGATGTTTCCATCATTGAACAAAAGGCGGATATCAAAAGTAACTTTACTTTGAATGATTCCCTCTACATCGGGGATGATATCGATGTTGAAGCGGGAGCAAGTATGGGGGATCCCCCAGGCGAGCCTACCCATATTTATCACCCCATTTCAGCCACAGTTACTGGCGGTCAGGAGGATGCTTATTTTACGTCGGGCGTGCATCCCAGCGGAGATTTATTTTTACCAGATTTTGACAACACCTATTATGATGCTCTAATTGATATTGCAAAAAATGTTAGCTCCACCAGTGGTAATAAAATAAAGGGCGACACAAAGTGGAAACGCACTACTTTGGATTTAAGCACCTATACCAACAGCACACTGTATGTTAATGGAAAGGTGACTTTCGAGGGAACGCACATCACAGGGGGTACAGTCGACGCACCGGGTATTTTGGTTACGGATGAGAAACTCAAGCTAAAGAGGGCCAAGGCGAAAAAAGGTAATCCAGAGCTTCAAACAACTGCAGATGACAATATAATTCTTATCTCAAAAAAGGATATCCAGGTTGAGGATGAGAGCTATTTTGGAGAAGATTGGTCCGCAATGGCAGCCGTGGACAGACCGGTTACAACCAACGAGTTATATGCTAAAGATGACTTGAAAATTAGTAAAAATACCGTTGTCTGGGGTCAAATTTATTGCCGCGATGATATCAAACTAGAGGGCAAGGTATACGGTATCTGCCTGGCACCTGACAAGTTTACTTTTGAGAAAAATGAAAGCTATTTGGAGGGAGCCGTCTTTGCGAAAAAATTAAATAGCAATGAATTGAAGAAAGGACAGATGGTCCTAAACCACATTTTTCATGATGAATATTTTAAAATAATTAATTATGGGGTTGAAGATAATTCCCTGTTTGAGTATTGATAATAGAGTTGACTGGTTTACCTTAGTGTTCAGTCAATTTGCAACATTGAAGGAGTGAGGGAAATACAATGAGGAACATGGCATTATTAATGGGGAGTGTGTCCATCTTAATTGGACTTTTTTTACTCCTGGCACCAGATTCGCTGGCGAAACTTGGTGAACAGACCAACCGTTTTTATAATATAGATGGCCTGGTCTTCAAGAATCGCAAGGTCTTTGGATCGCTACTGATGTTGGCCGCTCTTTTATTAGCCTATTTAACGCTGTAACCCGGGGAAGACACCATGAATATGATCCTACAAGTTATCGCCTTCATCGCCTTTGCCACAGGTGCCCTGCTGGTCTTTACACCCAACTTATTGATCCGCGCAGGTGAATTTTTTAATCAGACCTACAATGTAGAAAGCTTTGTTTATTCACAACGCAAGCCTTTCGGGGCTGCTTTCATCCTCATTGGGCTGGTTTTTATCTGGGTCACCTGGTAGCGGTAAGACCTTTTTATTCTTGATACGCTAAAAGACCAAATATAAAATTTACCAATTGGTAATCCGGTAGCCTTTGAATGGCTGGCCGAAATAAGTAATCAAATAAAAAAAGCTGGCTCTGTGGTCAGCTTTTTTCAAACGGGTTGGTTGGGGCTGGATTTTAACTGAGTGCCTCGGCCAGGATTTCGCCTACTTGATCCAACAGGCTATTTAGGCCGTCATATTTCTCGACCTTGATACTGCTGCAGATCTCAGCGCCGATCTGACTCAAGTTCTCGTAACCGTAGCTGGTTCCCGTTCCCTTGATATTGTGTCCAAATTTATAGACATCCTGGTATAAGGCATCACTGAGATTGGTACGAACGCCCGGCAGGGATGTGTTCAAATATTCCAGGTATTCCTTGATCAAAGCCTGGAATTCAGGTGATTGCATAAAATCATCGGTCATGGTAGTATTTCCCTTCTTCTCGAAATATCGTGACTAATATAAAAATCTTGAATCTCATAGTGCTGGTTTTTTTTACTCAGGGCTGATTTCAAAATCAAACCCCAACCCGTCATTGCGCCTGCCTGGGTGGAGCTCTTGGGATGGAGCCCGGAGGGAAGCAATAGCCGACTGCGGCAGCCCGTCATTGCAAGGAAGGCGATAGCCGACTGCGGCAATCCCTCTTTTACATATGCATGCAGCCCCAAAATTATGTTATTATCCAGGGATGAAAACTGAGCCAAAGGAACCTGCATGCTGACCAATTCTCCACCGAATCCCAATCATAAAAGTGCTGGATCCGATTATCCAGATCTCGAATTCCACCTGCGTAACACCATCGGTGAGACCTATGAACTCAGTCTACCCCTCTTCGTACTGGAAAAAGGTCGGTTTCGGATCGATTATCATGAGCTGCAAAATTTAATCCATTCCCTCAATCAAGACCGACCCGGTGCGGCACTTAAAGCCAGCGAATTCTACGGGGTGGGTCTGCTTTCCCTGATCTCCCACAAACTCATCAGGCTCTATCGCAATCAGGTAAACCCGAACTATATCAAGGAGTTGAATGACTTTCTTGTAGAGCAATATGAAGCGACCGGTCTGCAAGACCTGTTAATGGACTATTTATCAGCGCTCCCCACCCATAACTATCTCAACTCCCACACAAATATGAGTGACTATCTCCAGGATCAGTCACATTCCGTACCTAATCAACATATTCTGGTAGAAGAATTACTGGTCCATATTCTGGCCCTGAACAATCCAGCTTTTAAAAATTATGAGGTGCTCTTTAAAGAAGAATTTCACCCCGCCCTGAAAGTGCCTGCCGAGCTGCTGGAAGCCATCCGGAAATGGTCAGCTGAGGCAGCTGGGTTTGGCTCAGAGCAAAAAAATATCCTCGAGCTGCTTATGGAACCCATGCTGGCAGCGCCGGACTCCGTCCAGGCGCAATTGGCCTACATCCGCTCCAACTGGTCTAACTACCTGGGATCCCATGTGGGAGATCTGCTGAGAGGCCTGGATTTTTTTGAAGAGGAGCATCGCTTCAGAGGCGCCGGGCCGGGAGAGACCCAGGTGCCCAACTATTCTGGTGATCTGCTCCAGGGCGAGTATTACAGTGCTGATAGCGATTGGATGCCCCGGGTGGTCATGATTGCCCGCAATTCCCTGGTCTGGTTGGATCAACTTGCTAAAAAGTATCAGACCGAGATCAAAACCCTGCGGGATATTCCCGATGAAGAGCTGGATCTGTTGGCGCAACAGGGCTTCACTGTTCTGTGGCTCATCGGCCTGTGGGATCGCAGTGATATCTCAAAAAAGATTAAGCACTGGTGTGGTAATCCCGACGCTGAATCTTCAGCCTATTCGCTTAAGGAGTATCAAATTGATGCTGC